>JAJRPS010000038.1 GCA_024280635.1 Bacteroidota bacterium
AAGTATGGTTATTGGTTTAAATGTTAGGTGATAAATTTGAGTATGAATATATTATTTGTTAAATTTGGTTGCATTATTTTAAGGAAGCTTCAGTAGATAGTTTTGAGATGTTCATTTTAAATAAATAGTGCAGTGTTCATGGATTTAAATTTTTTAAATCATGACCTTTATTTTAATAATTAAAGATAAAAAAACAATGAGTACTACCCAAATTAAAAACGAAGTTAAAAGTGATTTGCAAATAGCAAACACCATTCAATTAAAGCACATTTCTGAAATTGCTAAAAAAATAGGTTTATCTGAAGATGATATTGAAATGTACGGGAAGTACAAAGCCAAAATTCCACTTTCTAAAATAGATTTAAAAAAGGCAGAGCAATGTAATTTAATATTAGTTACAGCCATATCGCCAACTCCAGCAGGTGAAGGTAAAACAACCATGTCAATTGGTCTTTCGGAAGGGTTAAACCAACTAGGAAAGCAAACAACAGTAGTGTTACGAGAGCCTTCATTGGGTCCAGTTTTTGGTATAAAAGGTGGTGCTACTGGTGGAGGGTATTCGCAAGTACTACCAATGGAAGATATCAACTTACATTTTACAGGAGATTTTTCAGCAATAGAAAAAGCACACAACTTATTGTCAGCAATTATTGATAATAATATTCAAAGCAAAACCAATTCATTGGGTATTGATGCACGTACCGTAACTTGGAAACGCGTAATGGATATGAATGATAGAGCTTTAAGAAACATCATTGTAGGTCTTGGAGGCACTACGTCAGGAGTGCCAAGGGAAACAGGTTTTGATATTACTGCAGCATCTGAAATTATGGCTATTTTATGCTTGTCGGATGATTTAGAGGATTTAAAAATTCGTTTGAGTAAAATTTTTATCGGTTATACGTTTGATAAAAAACCAGTTTATGTAAAAGATTTAAATGTACACGGTGCAATGGCAGCTTTATTAAAAGATGCTGTGAAACCAAATTTAGTACAAACTATAGAAGGTAATCCAGCCATTATTCATGGAGGTCCTTTTGCAAATATAGCACAAGGTACAAACTCCGTTATCGCTACTCGTATGGGGATGACAATGTCTGATTATGTAGTTACCGAAGCTGGTTTTGGTGCCGATTTAGGTGCTGAAAAATTCTTAGATATTAAATGTCAAGCAGCAGGATTATCGCCAAAAGCAGTTGTTATAACCACAACTATTAGGGCTTTAAAATATCATGGTGGTGCTGATTTAAAAAGTTTGAAAGATGAAAATGTAGTCGCTTTAGAAAAAGGATTACCAAACTTAGCTAAACATTTAGAAAATGTACAGCAATTTAATATTACACCAATTATTGCTATCAATAAGTTTATAACGGATACCGAAGCAGAAGTAGCTTTAATTCAAAAATTTGCAGATGAAAAAGGAATTAAAGTGGCCCTGGTAGAGGTTTGGGAGCATGGAGGTAAAGGAGCGTTAACATTAGCACAACATGTGGTTGATGTGGTAGTAGAAAAGTCATCCAACTTCAAGCCGCTTTATAATTGGGAAGCACCTGTAATAGAAAAAATAGAAACTATTGCAACCAAAATATACGGAGCTAAAGATGTTGAGTTTTCAGCACTAGCAAAAAATAACTTAAAAGTTATTGCCGATTTAGGTTTGGAAAACCTACCTA
This sequence comes from Bacteroidota bacterium, assembly GCA_024280635.1. GTDB lineage: Bacteria > Bacteroidota > Bacteroidia > Flavobacteriales > Flavobacteriaceae. Next base: position 1,674 of record JAJRPS010000038.1, read on the forward strand.
TTTGTATGGCAAAAACACAAAAATCATTGTCTGATGATCCGAAGTTAAAAGGGCGTCCTACAGGCTTTACTTTAAATGTTAGAGAAATTGAAATTGCAGCAGGAGCAGGTTTTTTAATCCCAATAACAGGAGCAATGATGCGTATGCCTGGATTACCAGCACATCCAGCATCTGAAAAAATAAATATTGATAACGAAGGTAATATTACGGGGTTGTTTTAATCTCGGAGTGATAGCCAATGAATATTAATTTTACTTATTGAAAGTTCTAAAAATAGACTTCTTAGTAGAAGTAAAATTATTAAATAAATTTTAATAAGCGGAAAGGCATCAATTTGAGTAAATCGAATTGATGCTTTTATTCGTATCTTTACCATTATGGCGAATAGAAATTATGAAGCAATAAAATTTGAGATAGAAACGACTCAAAATACAGTAGATGCTCTTACGGTAGAAGAAGCTTTACAAATAAATATAAATGATAAGGCATTTACAGTAACCATGCGGACACCTGGAGATGATATTAGTTTGGTTCGTGGTCTATTGCATGCTGAAAATATTATAAATGATGTAACGTATCATCCTGATATTATTTTAAAAAAAGAAAATGATAGTGGAATTATAACTGTTGTAGATGTTGTGGTTCCTAAAGATAAATTAGGAGAAGGGTATGTTAATAAACGAAGTTTATTATCGGTTTCTTCATGTGGTATTTGTGGTAAAACGGAATTGTCTGATTTGTCTTTTATAGGAAAAACAATAGACGATGCTAAAAAAATAGAGGTGTCATTATTAAATGCATTGTTTTGTAAAATGAATACTTTGCAATACAGTTTTAAAAAATCAGGGGGTACGCATGCAGCAGCTATTTTTAATATGCAAGGAGAGTTGTTGAGTGTTATGGAAGATATTGGTAGGCACAATGCGGTAGATAAAGCAATGGGAAAACTAATAAAGACCAAGCAATTGAGTGAAGCGGCTATTTTAACTGTAAGTGGTCGGATTTCCTATGAAATTGTGGTTAAATGTTTTAAGGCAAAAATCCCTTTTTTAGCAGCCGTTTCAGCGCCATCATCATTAGCAGTAGACTATGCAAAAGAACTCGGAATTACTCTTTTTGCATTTTGTAGAGAAGATAGAGCAACCTGTTATTCGCATCTAGAAAGAATAAAAAAATCAAACAGCAACGCTATTACAGCACATAAAGTAAGTTAAAAATATGTCAACTAATTTAAGTGAATTATTCGGTAAAAAAGGAATAGAAAATAATTTCTTTAATAAGTTAGGAGCTTTATCACAAGTGGAAGGCACACCTACAAAAGCGCAAATGTCAAAATTAGCGGATGAGTTTTTAATAGGAAAAGCAAATGCTTTTGGAACAGCAAGTTTTTATGATTTTTTAAAACCAGATAATAAAGGTAGAAAAGCATACGTGTGTAACGGAACCGCATGTGTTTGTGCTGGTACACAAAAAAAAGTACAAGCGGTATTGGAAACAAAGTTTGATACGTCTCAAGTTGGACACATGACGTGTTTAGGAAGATGTCATGAAAATAAAGCATTTCATTATCAAGGTAAAAATTACTCAGGAGATGCAATAACGAATGTAGATGCAATTATTCAAAATCAGGGTAATTTAAATGACGATACATATCATGTTGAGGCAAACGAAGTGAAAATTTTAACAGAAGACTTTACAAGTATTTCCGATTATTATAAACCTTTTACAGCTGCATTACATCAAGATTCGCAAACTGTTTTGGAAGAAATAAAGATGTCAAATGTAAGAGGTCGTGGAGGAGCGGGTTTTCCAATGGGGCTCAAATTAGAATTTTGCAGAAAAGAAGAAAATGATACCAAATTTATCATTTGTAATGCAGATGAGGGAGATCCAGGAGCCTATTCTGATCGGTATTTGTTAGAAAAGCAACCCCATTCTGTATTGTTCGGAATGTTGATAGCAGGTTATGTAACCCATGCAAATTATGGAATATTATACATAAGAGCAGAATATCCAGAAGCAAAGCATATTGTGCAAGAAGCAATCGACCAATTAAAAGAAGCAGGTTTGGTGGGTAAAAACATAGCAGGTAGTAATTTTAGTTTTGATTTTAAAATTATTCAAGCGCAAGGATCTTATATCTGTGGGGAAGAAACCGCATTAATAAATTCTATTGAAGGGCAACGTCCAGAGGTTCGGGTGCGTCCGCCATTCCCAGCACAAAAAGGATTGTTTAATAAACCTACTATTGTAAACAATGTAGAAACGCTTGCAGCACTTCATTTTATTATTAAAAATGGAGGGAAAGCATGGGGAAATATAGGAACGGAGCGTTCTTCAGGAACAAAATTAGTTTCTTTAGATAGCTTTTTTAATCGACCAGGAATTTATGAAGTGGTAATGGGAACACCTCTTTCTGTAGTGATTAATGAATTGGGAGGGGGTTTTAACACAAAAGTAAAAGCATTGCAAATTGGAGGGCCTTTAGGCGGAGTTGTGCCAGTATCAAAAATAGAAAACTTAACGGTTGATTTTGAATCTTTTGCAGATAATGGTTTTTTGTTGGGACATGCATCAATAGTATGCATTCCTGAAAGTTTTCCGATGATGAAATTTATAGAGCATCTATTTGATTTTGCATCTTATGAAAGTTGTGGAAAGTGTTTTCCATGTCGTTTAGGAACAAAAAGAGGACATGAAATGGCGCTTAAAGCGCTAAATTCTGATTTTAAAATTGATAAAAAATTATTTGACGATTTACTTACCACACTAACAGAAGGTTCACTTTGCGCACATGGAGGAGGTATTCCATTGCCTATAAAAAATACAATGGAATATTTTTCAGAGGAATTAAAAAACTACTTCAACTAAAATATTATGATGACTAAAACAGCATATATAGACAATCAAGCATTTGTAATTGAAGCAGGAGAAACAATCTTGTCTTTTGTCAATAGATATAAAGAAAAAGGGTTGATTCCAACTCTATGTGATGCACCTAACCTAGATCCTTTTGGAGCCTGTAGAGTGTGTAGTGTAGAAGTTGCTTTGGAAAAAAATGGAAAAGTTAAAACGATGGCATCATGTCATACTCCAGTAGCAGAAGGGCAATATATTTATACTAGTACCGAAACGGTAAAAGCACTGCGTAAAAATATTATAGAATTGGTATTGACTGATCACCCTTTGGATTGTTTAACCTGTGAGGCAAATGGAAATTGTGAGCTGCAAACGGTAGCAGCACAAGTGGGAATTAGAGAAGTGCGTTATCCTGAAGGAGCCAATCATTTAGATACACCAAAGGATTTAACGCATCCATATATGACTTCGGATTTGTCAAAATGCATCAACTGTTATCGTTGCGTGCGTGCTTGTGATGAAGTACAGGGACAATTTGTATTGAGTATGGCAGGTAGAGGTTTTGATAGTCGTATTGTAAAAGGTTTTGATCAATCGTTTATGGAGTCAGATTGTGTGAGTTGTGGTGCGTGTTCTCAAGCGTGTCCAACATCAGCAATATCAGATGTTTTTCAATCAAAAGCCATAAAAGCAACCGAAACCACCCGTACTATTTGCACGTATTGTGGTGTAGGGTGTAATTTAGAAGTAGCTACTAGTAATGGAGAAATAGTAAGTATAACGGCACCTTATGATGCGGAAGTAAATCAAGGGCATACCTGTTTAAAAGGGCGTTATGCTTTTAAGTTTTACAACCATCCTGAGCGATTAAATGCTCCAATGATAAAGCGAAATGGTATTTTTGAAAAAGTTTCTTGGGAAGAAGTAAACACTTATATAGCAGATAAATTAAATGCTTATAAAACTAATTTTGGGGCGGATAGTATTGCAGGAATTTCATCTTCTCGTTGTACAAATGAAGAGAATTATTTGATGCAAAAATTATTTCGGGCGGTCATTCAAACGAATAATATTGATGGTTGTGCACGTGTTTGTCATTCGCCAACAGCATTAGGGATGCAGCGTACATTTGGTACAGGAGCCGCAACCAATTCTATTGACGATTTAAAAGAAGCTAACTGTATTTTGATTATTGGAGCAAATCCAACCGATGCACATCCAGTAACAGGAGCAAAACTAAAACAGTTTGCAATGAAACAAGATAATGTTTCTATTGTAATTGACCCACGAAGAACCGAAATGGCAAAATATGCAACGCATCATTTGGCATTGCGACCGGGTACAAATGTAGCGGTGTTGAATATGATGATGTATTATATCATTACAGAAGGATATGCTGATGAAAAATTTATTTCCAATAGAACGGAAGGTTTTGAGGAGTATAAAAAAGAATTACTTAATATAGATATAGATAAATTAGAAGCCGTTTCTGGAGTAAATAGAAATCAAGTCCGTGATGCGGCAATTGCGTATGCATCAGCAAAAAATGCCATGTCTTTTCATGGTTTAGGAGTAACAGAACACTCTCAAGGTACATTTACCGTAATGCAAATAGCTGATTTAGCCTTATTAACGGGAAATATTGGTAGGCGCGGAGTAGGTGTTAATCCGCTTCGTGGACAAAATAATGTTCAGGGAGCTGCAGATATGGGTGTGCAACCTCACCAAGGTGCAGGTTATTTAGATGTTACTCAAGATGAAGTTGTTGAAAAATACAATAAATTTTATGGCGCTCAAGTGCCGCAAAACATAGGTTATAAAATACCTGAAATGTTTGATGCCGCTTTAGCGGGTAACTTGAAAGCCATTTGGATTATTGGAGAAGATGTAGTACAAACGGATCCGAACACTAAAAAAGTAATTAAATCGCTTGAAGCAACGGATTTAGTAATTGTACAAGAATTGTTTATGACAGAAACAGCTAAATATGCCGATGTTATTTTACCAGGAGCATCTTTTCTTGAAAAAAGCGGAACATTTACCAATGGAGAACGTAGGGTGCAGGCAGTACGTCAAGTAGTCGAACCTATTGAGGGATCGAAACCTGACGGACAAATAATTGTGGATGTTATGAATGAAATGGGTTATCATCAGCCTGATTATACACCAGAAGGAATGTTGGAAGAGATTTCTCAAATTGTTCCGTTTTTTGAAGGAATTTCTTGGGAACGTTTGGGTAAAAATGGTTTGCAATGGCCGGTAACTAAAGATGGTGTTGATACACAAATTTTACATACTAAAGATTTTAAGCGTGGAAAAGGGTACTTTGAGTTCAATGCCTGGGAAGAAACGGTAGAGTTAAAAGAACATGCAAAAGAGTACCCGTTTATTTTAACAACCAATCGTGAGTTGGAGCATTACAATTGTGGTGCGATGACGCGTAGAACTGCAAACGAGCAAATTTTAAAAGATGATTATTTAATGATTCATCCTGCAGACGCAAAAGAAAAATTAATAAATGAAGGCGATTATGTGTGTGTAGAATCGCCAAGAGGTAAAGTTGATGTCAAAGCAAAAATTACCGACCAAGTAAATAGAGGTGTTGTAAGTACAACCTTTCATTTTCCAGAGATTATGATTAATAATATTACAGGAGATGTGCATGATTCAGAAGCAATGTGTCCAGAATACAAAGTAGTAGCAGTACGTATTCGAAAAAGTAAAGGAAAATTATTAGCAAAAAACAAGTTGTAATAAAAAGACAAAAAGCGTTTGAAAGGCAATACAACAGAGTGCTAAATTATTAAAAAAAGTTGCATTGTAATTACTATTTTTTGTAACTTCGTGCAATTAAAAAAAACATATTAAAATACAAGAAAGAACATGTCAGAAACAGCAATTTTAGAGGTAAACGGTAAGAAATTAGAATTTCCAGTAGTTAGAGGTACAGAAGGAGAAATAGCCATTGATATTAAAACATTAAGAGGCGCTTCGGGAGGTGTAATTACAATAGATCCAGGGTATAAAAATACGGGATCTTGTGAAAGTGCTATTACTTTTTTAAATGGTGAAGAAGGTGTTTTAAGATATCGTGGGTATTCAATTGAAGAGTTAGCAGAAAAAGCTGATTTTTTAGAGGTAGCCTATTTATTAATTTTTGGAGAGTTGCCAACTAAAGAACAGTTAGTGAAATTTGATGCTGATATAAAAGCAGAAGCACATGTTGATGAAGATATCAAGAAAATTTTAGATGGTTTTCCTAAAACAGCACATCCAATGGGTGTATTATCATCATTAACAAATGCGTTAATTGCTTTTAATCCAACTTCTGTAGATGTGGACTCTGAAGAAGAAATGTACAACGCTATTGTTAAAATAATGGGTAAATTTCCAGTGTTAACAGCATGGGCACATCGTAAGCAAAAAGGATTGCCGTTAGATTATGGAGATAGCTCTTTAGGTTATGTAGATAACTTTTTGAAAATGATGTTTGCAAAACCAAATGAAGAATACAAGTCAAACAAAGTCATTTCTGAAGCTATTGATAAATTATTAATCTTACATGCCGATCATGAGCAAAACTGTTCTACGTCAACGGTGCGTATTGTAGGTTCATCTCATGCAGGATTATTTGCTTCTATATCAGCAGGTATTTGTGCATTGTGGGGTCCACTTCATGGAGGTGCAAATCAAGCAGTAATTGAAATGTTAGAAGCTATTGAAGCAGATGGTGGAGATACTAAAAAATACATGGCAAAGGCTAAAGATAAAAGTGATCCTTTTCGTTTAATGGGGTTCGGACATCGTGTGTATAAAAACTTTGACCCAAGAGCAAAAATTATAAAAGTTGCTGCAGAAGAAATATTAGCCGATTTAAATTTAACCGATCCAACTTTAGAAATAGCAAAAGGTTTGGCAGCAGAAGCATTATCAGACCCGTATTTTGTAGATCGTAAATTATATCCAAATGTAGATTTTTACTCAGGAATTATCTATAGAGCTTTAGGGATTCCAACAGGAATGTTTACACCAATGTTCGCATTAGGTCGTTTGCCAGGGTGGATAGCACAATGGAGAGAAATGCGTTTACGTAAAGAACCAATTGGTCGTCCTCGTCAAATATATACTGGGGAAAATGCAAGACCATTTAAGGAGGTTAGTAAAAGGTAATTAATTAAATATTTTTAAGCACTAAATTAAGTTGTTTAAAATTAAAAATATAAAGCGTGTTTTACAATGATTTTTTCAAAAGTAAGCACGCTTTTTTAGGTTTTATAAAAATGGAAAAAACAATTAAAATTATTAAAAATAGGTCAGACATTGGGGCAGGTACTCGTGGGTCTGATATGGGAGTTGATGCAATAGAAATTGCAGCAATTAATATTAAAAATAATTATTTCAATCAATTTGAGTATGAGGACTTGGAAACCGAAAACGAATCTATTTATAATAAAGTAAATAACTCATTTGCAAGACGTATAAAAAGTGTATTTGAGCAATGTACACGTTTGAGTAATTCAGTAGCAAAGAATTTAAAACAAAATCACTTTCCGTTAGTGTTGTCAGGAGATCATTCTTCAGCATTAGGTACAATTTCAGGTATAAAAGCAGCATATCCTAATAAAAAAGTAGGAGTAGTTTGGATAGATGCTCATGCAGATATTCATTCGCCATATACTTCACCATCAGGTAATATTCATGGTATGCCATTAGCAGCAGCTTTGGCAAATGACAATATTGAAAGTCAAGTAAATCAAGTGACTGATGAAACTAAAAAATACTGGAATTTGATGAAAAACATTGGCTGTGATGGAGCAAAAGTCCTAGCAGAAGATGTGGTGTATTACGGTGTTCGGGATACAGAAGAACCCGAAGATAAGCAAATTGAAAGATTAGGTATTAAAAATTACATGGTAGATGAGGTGCGTTACCGTGGGTTAGAAACCTGCGTTAAAGAAACCTTAGATAATTTATCAAAATGTGATTATATTTACATTTCGTTTGATGTGGATTCAATGGATTGTGATATGATTTCTTATGGTACGGGAACACCCGTTCCAAAGGGATTTGATCAGTATGAAATCATCGCAATAATTAATCAAATTATTGAATCTAAAAAAGTAGCAGCAGTAGAATTTGTAGAAGTAAATCCATTATTGGATTTAAAAGGTAATAAAATGGCAGAAACCGCTTTTGAAGTATTAGATGCGGTAACAAAAACGATTCAGAAAAGTATTTAAGTAAATCCAATAATTGGAAACCATTTTGATTAGTTTGAGAAAAACAGTCATGTATTTGTGGTGAAAATCACTAAATTTGCACCTCAAAAAATTATCAAAAAAATGCAACAAATAACCAATAGCATATTAATGATTCGCCCTGTAAATTTTAGGATGAATGAGCAAACGGCAGTAAACAACTATTATCAAAAAGTATTAGACGGTTTATCGCCTAAAAATGTAAATGCAAAAGCACAAGAAGAGTTTGATGCGTATGTAGTAAAATTACGTGCTATTGGGGTAAATGTTATTGTAATAGACGATACAAAAGCAACCGATACGCCAGATTCTATTTTTCCAAACAATTGGATTTCCTTTCATGAAAATGGTAATATTGGTTTATATCCAATGTTTGCTAAAAACCGAAGATTAGAACGAAGGGAAGATGTATTGGATAAATTAGAAGCTGCAGGTTTTATAATCAATAATGTATTTGATTATACATCAGCAGAAAAAGAAGGTTTCTTTTTAGAAGGAACAGGGAGTTTGTTATTAGATAGAGCCAACCGAAAAGCATATTGTGCCTTATCACCAAGAGCAGATGAGGATTTGTTTATTGAATTTTGTGAAGATTTTGAGTATTCGCCAATACTTTTTACAGCAAACCAAACAGTAGATGAAAAACGAAAAGCAATTTATCATACCAATGTAATGATGTGTTTGGCAGAAACTTTTGCAGTAATCTGTTTAGATACCATTGATGATAAAAAAGAGAAAAAAGCAGTAACAAAGAGTTTGCGTGAAAACGGGAAAGAAGTCATAACTATTACGGAAGAGCAGGTCAATAATTTTGCTGGTAACATGTTGCAAGTAAAAGGATCTGATGATAAATTGTATTTAATTATGAGTCAGTCAGCGTATGATAGTTTACGTCCAGCGCAAGTAAAAATGATTGAAAAACATTGCACTATTTTAAGTAGTAGTTTAGATACTATTGAAACATGTGGTGGCGGTAGCGCACGTTGTATGATGGCAGAAGTATTTTTACCTAAACGATAATTAATAATTGACCCAGTCATTTCGACGATAGAAGAAATCACATAACAGTGTTTTTGTTAAATTAGATTTTTCCAGAATGTGTCGAGAATAAATATTAAATTGAGTTTTTAAATCTTTTAATCATTCAATATTTAAATAAATTAAACAGTTGTATAAGCAACAAAAAGTATAAAAATGAATATTCAAGATAAGTTAACCATAGCTATAAAAGAAGCAGTACGAAAATTGTATCAAGCGGAATTACCAACGGTAGAGTTTCAAGCAACCCGAAAGGAATTTGTAGGAGATGTTACTGCGGTAATCTTTTCAATGCTACGCACCATAAAAGGAAACCCTGTGCAAATTGGGGAAGCTATCGGTAATTATTTAGCTGAAAATGTAGCTGAAGTTAAAGGGTTTAATATGGTAAAAGGTTTCTTGAATATAGAAATTTCAGAGGCGTATTACTTGAATTTGTTTCAGCAGATAAACAAAGAAAATAAGTATGGTTTTGTAGTGCCTTCTGCTTATGAAAAAGAAGTAATGGTAGAATATTCTTCGCCAAATACCAATAAGCCATTGCATTTAGGACACGTGCGTAATAATTTATTGGGATACTCGGTTGCTGAAATTATCAAAGCATCGGGTAAAAAAGTAATTAAAACTCAAATTATTAATGATCGTGGTATTCATATTTGTAAAAGTATGTTGGCATGGGAAAAATTCGGAAACGGAGAAACACCAGAATCTACAGGACTAAAAGGTGATAAATTAGTAGGAAACTATTATGTAAAGTTTGATCAAGAATACAAAAAGGAAATAGCAGCTTTAATTGCAGCAGGAAAAACCGAAGACGAAGCAAAACAAGAAGCACCATTAATGCAGGAAGCAAAACAAATGCTTCAAAAATGGGAAGCTGGTGATGAAAAAGTAATTGGACTTTGGAAAACTATGAACCAATGGGTGTATGATGGTTTTGCGGTTACTTATAAAGCGATGGGTGTCGATTTTGATGCGTTATACTATGAAAGCAATACCTATTTGTTGGGGAAAGATAATATAGAAGAAGGTCTTGAAAAAGGAGTTTTTTATAAAAAAGAAGATGGTTCGGTTTGGTGTGATTTATCTGATGAAGGTTTAGAGGATAAGTTAGTATTGCGTAGTGACGGTACATCGGTATACATGACACAAGATATTGGAACGGCAATACAGCGCTCCAAAGATTTTCCGAAGGTTCGAGCGATGGTTTATACGGTTGGTAATGAACAAGATTATCACTTTAAAGTGCTGTTCTTAATCTTGAAAAAATTAGGGTACGATTGGGCTGAAAACTTATCTCATTTAAGTTACGGTATGGTCGATTTACCTTCAGGAAAAATGAAAAGTAGAGAAGGCACCGTTGTTGATGCTGACGATTTAATGCAGGAAATGACCAATACTGCACGTGATATTTCACAAGACTTAGGGAAATTAGATGGGTATACCGATGTTCAAAAAGAAGAAATATACAATACCATTGGGTTAGGGGCTTTAAAATATTTTATTTTAAAAGTAGATCCTAAAAAGCGAATATTATTTGATCCTAAAGAATCGGTAGATTTTCAAGGGAATACCGGTCCGTTTATTCAATATACCTACGCACGTATTCAAGCTATTTTAAGACGTTTTGAAACGGAAAACGCTAATAAAACGGTCAGTTCGAACGCAGTTGAGAACTTACACAAAAAAGAAATAGACTTAATTAAACAAATAGCCTTGTTTCCTGAGGTGATACAGCAAGCAGCAAAAAACCAAAGTCCAGCGGTAATAGCAAATTATACCTATGATTTGGTAAAAGCATACAATTCATTTTTTCAAAATGTTTCTATTTTTGGAGCCGATAAAGAAAATGAAAAAATATTCAGAGTGCAGTTGTCAAACGTAGTAGGGAGAACCATTAAAAACGCATTTGGTTTGTTGGGTATTAAGGTTCCGGAGCGCATGTAGGTTAATATAATTATTATTGTAAAAAAAAAGCCTTCAGATGTAAATTTGAAGGTTTTTTTATTCAAATAAATCTTCTGTAAGTTGCTCTGTCTAATTTATAATAATTTCTCTATCGGTGTCACTAAGTTTTGCTTCGCTATGTAGTAAAGTATAACTTTTTAAAGGCATTCCTTTTTCAGTGATAACTTCATTGATTTCATCTAAAGCATCGGCTTTTTCAGCTTTGCTAAGTGTTTTCCAATTTAAAATATTTAAACGTTCACGTCCTTTAAAAACATGCCTATTAACAAACCATTTTACGGGTGCTACTTTTTGATGTGAGGGGGTTTTGCTTCTTGTGAATGACAATCATAAGGCGCGGTTTTTAATAGTGTAGCTACTTTTGTAGCTACATCTTCGGTTATAATTAGAGGTTGTCAGGATTTGTTATTTAAATCTCTAAATTTTGCATATAGATTACTTGTAGTGCTATAAAAAATAGCTTTCAATAAATGAAAAATAAAGTATACAAAAAAAGGCTGCCGTAATAAACCATTAATCGAACAATAAAAAGCAAATAATACAAAAAAAACAAAATAGGAGAAAGAGTAGAACACGTATTTGGTTTTAAAATCAGTAGGTGTAGTCAGGGCATCTGGAATAATAGGATTAATCGATTTAACCTACAATTTTTTTTAGATAGAGCAGATTAAAAGACTAAGGGTAACTTGCTGATATATAAACATATAAATATATATATATATAATAGATAGATGTGTTTTTAATATTTATTATTGAAATCAATTAATTTTTACTACATTTGAAATATAAGATTTATCAAAAAGAGTTCTTATTTTATTGAGAAAATAGAAAAATTCAATTTTTAGAACCACCTAAAGCATCTTGTTATCATAATAAAGAGGCTTTTTTATGATATAAAATTTAAACAAATAAATGATGAAAATAAAAATTTTAATCACAAGTTTATTGTTGTTTACTACGTTAAGCAATGCACAAATAAATGAAACCGAACGCACCATGTTGTGGACAACCTTTGGAGTGAGTAAAGAGCTCACAAAGAAACTGGATGTAAGTTACAACCAGTTAAACTCCATTGACTTAAAAAGCACAGGAATCAATTTTATACAACCAGATTTAGCATTGTCTTACGCCTTAACTAAAAAATGGGCATTAGGTGTCAATTATACACCTACATTTTCAATTGATGATGTTGTGGGAAATCAGTTGGTTTATCATCGAGTTTCAGAACGAATAAAATTAAAAACAAAATTAGGAAAACGTTTCCGAATGCGAAATTATATAGTTGCCGAACAGCATTTTACGCAACGATCTAAATTTAAGCAACGTTATTACTATCGTTTAAACATATACTATCGCGACACCAAGTTACCGTGGAAATTTCGACCATTTATCGATCAAAAACTGTATAGGTATGCTAATGGTAGAGATTTACAATATTATAATGCCGATGGCACAAAGGCCAATAAAAAAGCGCCAAACGGTTTGCATGCTTATCGTTTTCAAGCAGGTGTGAAGTTGTACCCCAGTAAAAAATTCTCTTTTATGCTGTATTACTTGAAACAAAAAGAATTTAATGGCTCAGGTAATGATATTAATAGCTTGAACCCAAATTCCAATATAATAAGAAGACCATTTTATGATTTTTCTGTAATTGGAATATCATGTCATTATAAATTATAATATTTTAGATTATGGAAGCAATAAAAAAAAGTATAATTACCAAAAATGTTTCGCAATACACTATTAATAGTCAAATAATTAAAAGCTATGTGCCTAAATTTGGAGATGTAGCTGTTTTTGAAGTACTATCAATAGGAAAGCATAAAGCGATACAAGGAGAAAAAGGAACCAATACCTATATCTTTCCAGAAGATAAAATTTTAGCAACCTTTGGTACACGCTATGCAACAAATCAATTTGAAGGCTATATGCCTAAAGCGTACCAGGAGACGTATCAAATATTAGGTCAAGGTGGTGTTGTTGGTGTATTGGCGTCAATGCATATCAAGTTTGATGATATTGGAGCCACTGAAGTAAAATTAATAGGTTATGCAGTAAATAAATCAAATGAGGTTATAAATACCATTGAAGAAGCAAATAATAAGGTTAAATATAACCCTTATAAAAAAACCGATTATAAAATGTATTTGTCTTTAGGTTCCAGTATGGATAGCGGAAAAACAACTACTGCAGCATTTTTAAGTAGAGGTTTTAAAAAACAAGGCAAAAAAGTAGCCTTTATAAAACTTACCGGTACGGTATACGCAAAAGATTGTAGTTTGGTAAGAGATTGTGGAGCAGATACTGCTATTGATTTTTCGTATTGCGGTTACCCTTCAACCTATTTATGCAAGACAGCAGAAATATTGGATATTTTTGAATCTTTATTAGAAAGGGTGTCGCGTATACAACCCAATGTAGTGATTATTGAAATTGCTGATGGGTTAATGCAAAAAGAAACCAAAGCAATAATTGAACAAAAATCTTTTATGAATAGAATAGACTCGGTGTTGCTTTCTTGTGCTGATAGTTTATCTGTAGCAAATGGCGTGTCAATTTTAACAAGTTTAAATAAAAAACCAATTGTAGTTAGCGGTATGTTTACGGCAAGTCCATTGTTGGTAAAGGAGGTTGAAAATTCATGTGATATACCAGTATTTACCTTAGATAGTTATGTTGATAGGTCAATATTTGCAAGTGTTTTTTTCAATTGAAAAATTAAATGGAGTGCTACAGAAATAGGCTTAACCAAATAGTTTGTTTTTTATGCTTATATTTGTTAAAACCCCAAACATCAAGTAATGGATTTTAATTTAGATACCAATTTAATTGCTCAGTTTTTACGTAGGCGAAAATACAAAACGGTAAAAATAGTGTTGTTGGGGGTAATCGCTAACTTACTGTCTATTGTTATTCCGGTGAGTATTGGTAAATATTATCAATTGGCTTTTCATTTAAATAGTAAGCGGGTTCGTGTTTTAAACTTCATTTCTAATACTATATGGGATACCGTCCCTAAATTTTTAGCATTCTTTTTAGTATTAATTTCAATACGGTTTGTTTTTTTCTTTCTGTTTCAGTATTACCTTAAAAAAGAAGGGGAATTTTTTGTAAAACAAATTAAAGATTATTTATTTGAGTACCAGCTTAAAATTAAATATTCTATTTATAGAGAAAAAGGAATTGGTAAATATTTGTTGCGGTATACAGGAGATATTAATAGCTTGAAAAACCTCTATTTAAAAGGAACTATTCGTGTTTTTGTAGATGTTATTATGGTTTTTGTAGCGTTGTTTTGGTTGTCTGTGTTAAACTTTAAAGGTGCTGTTGTTATTGTAGTGGTGTCGTTTTTTTCGTATTTTTTGATACGTGTAATTAATAAAAAAGTGGAATACTATTCGTTAGATAAGCGAAATAAAAATTCAGGGCAACTATCATTTGTAAGCAGAACATTAAATAGTATACTTACGGTAAAATTGTTTAATAAGCAGCAGGTAGAACATAAGAAATATCAAAAAAAATCAAAAGCTGTAAAAAATGCAGCTATCATTTACAACAAGTGGTCAATAATAAATAAAGGGTTAGTTTCCTTTATTCAGTACGCAATTTTGTGTGTGGTTTTGTATGTGTTTTATATTGATCATCAGCAACAAACCTATAAACCTATAAATCAGAGTAACCTTATTAGTTTTATACTTTTATATGTAACGATATTACCTGTAATTAGGAGGTTGTTTTCTTTGGAAAACGTTTATAAATTAGGTAATATTTCTTTGCGAAAATTAAACAATATTATTCGGTCAGAAAAAGAAGATATTAAAAAAGGGGGTGTTTTAGTAGTTAATAATCCACGAATAACATTTAAAGATGTGCAATTTAGTGAGCATAAACCAATAACTTTTGTGTCTAAAAAAATGACTTGTAGTGATTTAGAGTTGCCAAGAGGTGTAGAAAGTATTGATGTAATTGCATCTTTAACACGTATTAATGATGCGTATACAGGGAAAATAATGATAAATAAATACAATGTGAAAGATTTTTCACCTCAATCATTAAGAGCAAATATAGGTGTGGTTTCACCAAAAATACCATTAATTGGTAGAACTGTTTATGAAGCAATAACAGAATCAAGATCTTCTAAAACAAAACCAAAAATAAATAGTGAATTTTTAAAAATTCAATCGCAATTTGGTTTTGTTTCAGGGCTCGGTATTGATGATAAAATTGGAGAAAATGGGTCTAATATTTCAACACTTCAATATGAATTACTGTGTTTTGTAAGAGGTGTTATTACTCGTAAAAAAATATTAATTGTCGATGATTTTTCTTTATTAGAACCCATCAGTAAAGACGCTTTTTCGGTAGTTTTAGATAATTGTAATGGAACATTAATAAAAATGATATATTAAAAATGAATTTTAAAAACTATATAAAACCTATTGTTTTTGTGATAATTACCTCTTGTTTGGCGCAAAAGCAAAAACCTTCAGATGTTAATTATACAATATTAATACATGGAGGAGCTGGTGATATTAAAAAAAAGATGCTAACCAATGCTCAGGAGGAAGCTTATTCACAAAAGCTAGAGGAAGCTTTGAAAATAGGAGAGAAACATTTAAAAAATGGAGGTACGGCTGTTGAAACAGTAGAACGGGTGATAAAAGTACTAGAGGATTCACCATTGTTTAATGCAGGCAAAGGTGCTGTTTTTAATCATCTGGGTTATCAAGAAATGGATGCGTCTATAATGAATGGAAAAACATTGCAATGCGGAGCGGTAGCAGGTGTTACCAATTTAAAAAACCCCATTCAGGGAGCTCGTATTGTTATGGATAGTACCAAACATGTATTTTTATATGGTAAACGTGGTCAGGAATTTTGCATTCAAAAAGGAGCTACTTATGCAGATAGCGCTTATTTTTATACCGATAAAAGGTGGGGTCAATATCAAAAAGCAGTTAAAAAAAATTTAATTTTATTAGACCATAGTGTCGGTAAAGAAAAAAAAGCATTTAAAAAAATGGGAACCGTAGGTTGTGTGGTTTTAGATGCTTATGGCAATTTAGCAGCAGGAACATCTACTGGAGGATTAGTTAATAAAAAACATGGTAGAATTGGCGACTCGCCTATTATTGGAGCGGGTACATATGCTAATAATGCATCTTGTGCAGTTTCATGTACTGGTGTGGGTGAGTACTTTATTAGAGGAACAATAGCAAGAGATGTTGCGGCAAAAATGGAATATGGAAAATTAAACTTAAAAAAATCTTCAATAAAAATACTGCAAAAATTAATCCAATTAAAAGGTAGAGGGGGTTTTATTGCTGTTGATAAAAAAGGTAATTATCAAATGCAATTTACAACGAAGGGTATGTTTAGAGGTGTAGCTAATTCAAATGGGTTGTTAGAAGTGAAAATGTATCGATAAATTAGTAATTACGTTTATTGTTGATGAGTCTTTTTTAATGAACGTGATTTTTTTGATGGATGTTTTTCGTTTCAAATATTTTATAAGTTCTCACTTTGCAACTTCAAGTAAATTCCGTAATTTCGCAACTCTTAAAAACAGAAGAAAATTATGTTTAATAATTTAAGTGAAAAGTTAGATAAAGCGTTACACGTTTTAAAAGGGCACGGTAGTATTACAGAAGTTAATGTTGCGGAAACTTTAAAAGAAGTGCGTAGAGCGTTATTAGATGCCGATGTAAACTTTAAAATTGCTAAAGAATTTACCAAAAGAGTACAAACCAAAGCATTGGGACAAGATGTATTAACAACATTGAATCCAGGGCAATTAATGGTAAAGTTGGTAAAAGATGAACTAACCGAGTTAATGGGTGGTGATGCAGCAGGTATTAACTTATCAGGTACGCCAACGATAATTTTAATGTCAGGATTACAAGGTTCTGGTAAAACAACTTTTTCGGGTAAATTAGCAAACTATTTACGTAATAAAAAATCTAAAAAACCATTATTAGTTGCTTGTGATGTCTATCGTCCAGCAGCAATTGATCAGTTACATATTGTAGGAGATCAAATAAAGGTTGATGTATATTCAGATAAAGAAAATAATGATCCAGTAGCCATTGCGAAAGCAGGTATTGCGCATGCAAAAGCAAACGGTCATAATGTAGTTATTGTGGATACAGCAGGTCGTTTAGCAGTAGATGAGGCAATGATGACCGAAATTGCAAATATCCATAAGGCAATTGAGCCACAAGAAACCTTATTTGTAGTAGATGCAATGACAGGTCAAGATGCTGTAAATACAGCAAAAGCATTTAATGATATCCTTAATTTTGATGGGGTTATTCTTACAAAATTAGATGGGGATACTCGTGGTGGAGCGGCAATAACCATTAAGTCGGTAGTAAATAAACCAATTAAGTTTATTGGTACGGGAGAAAAAATGGAAGCTATTGATGTGTTTCATCCTTCTCGTATGGCAGACCGTATTTTAGGTATGGGAGATGTGGTTTCTTTAGTAGAAAGAGCACAAGAGCAATATGATGAGCAAGAAGCACGTAAGTTGCAAAAGAAAATTGCAAAAAATCAATTTGGTTTTGACGATTTCTTAAAGCAAATACAGCAAGTGAAAAAAATGGGTAATATGAAGGACTTGATGGGGATGATTCCAGGAGCCTCTAAAGCCATGAAAGATGTGGAAATTGAAGACGATGCCTTTAAATATATAGAAGCTATTATATATTCCATGACACCAAAAGAACGCACAAAGCCTACTGTTATAAATGCAAGTCGTAAAAAACGTATTGCAAAAGGATCAGGACGTTCCGTACAAGAAGTTAATCAATTGATGAAGCAATTCAATCAAATGAGTAAAATGATGAAGATGATGCAAGGAGGTGGCGGCAAAAAAATGATGCAGGCAATGCAGGCAATGAAAGGAATGAGATAAATAACAATAAGCGCTGCCCATTAGGTGGCGTTTGTCTATAAAAATAAGATATTATGGTCTTGTTAGATGGAAAAAAAACAAGTGGAGATATAAAATCAGAAATAGCAATAGTCGTTTCTGAGATGAAAAAAAACAACAAAAAAGTACCACACTTAGCTGCTATATTAGTAGGTACGGATGGGGCAAGTATGACTTATGTTGGAGCAAAGGTTAAAGCGTGTAAGCTTGTTGGATTTGATTCTACTTTAGTTGATTTACCAGCAGATACATCAGAAGAGATATTGATGGCTGAGATAGAAAAATTAAATACTAATACTGACGTAGATGGCTTTATAGTGCAGTTGCCGTTGCCAAAACATATAGACGAACAAAAAGTATTAAAAGCAATTAACCCAGATAAAGATGTAGATGGTTTTCATCCTACAAATGTAGGGCGTATGTCATTAGATTTACCTTGTTTTTTACCTGCTACTCCATTTGGGGTTTTAGAGCTGTTGGAGCGATATAATATTGAAACATCAGGAAAAGATGTAGTCGTTATGGGGCGAAGTCATATTGTAGGTAGACCGATGAGTATTTTAATGAGTCAGAAGCGTAAGGCGGGTGATGCTACGGTTACTTTGGTGCATAGTAGAACAAAAAATTTAGCTTCATATACTAAAAAAGCAGATATTATTATAGTTGCAATAGGAATATCGGAGTTTTTAAAAGGAGATATGGTTAAAGAAGGGGTTGTAATTGTAGATGTTGGTATTACAAGAGTTCCAGATGCAACCAAAAAGAAAGGTTTCCGCTTAGCAGGTGATGTTGAGTTTGCAAGTGTAGCACCAAAGGCAAGTTTTATTACGCCAGTTCCTGGAGGTGTGGGGCCAATGACGATTGCAATGTTGCTTAAAAACACTTTATTGGCGAGTACGCGTGGTCAGGAAAAGTAATCTTTAAAACAATAAAAAAAAGCATCTTAATTAAACTTAAGGTGCTTTTTTTGTTAAAAAGGCTTATTTTTTGTTGATAACTTCTTGTTATCAGTGTCGCTGAGGTGTTGTAGGTAATGCGTAATTCTTTATATTTGTGTGTTGCGAAAAAAGCAAAAAAAATAATCAATTTTTATGAGCGAAGAAATTAAAAAAAGCGAGTATTCAGCAGATAGTATTCAGGCGTTAGAAGGAATGGAGCATGTACGTATGCGTCCGTCAATGTATATTGGAGATGTTGGTGTAAGAGGGTTACATCATTTGGTGTATGAAGTTGTAGATAATTCTATTGATGAGGCAATGGCGGGTCATTGTGATAAAATAGATGTTTGGATAAATGAAGATAATTCTATTTCTGTTTTAGATAACGGTCGTGGTATTCCTGTGGGAATTCATAAAAAAGAAGGTGTATCGGCATTACAAGTTGTAATGACTAAAATTGGTGCGGGTGGTAAATTTGATAAAGATTCTTATAAAGTATCAGGTGGTTTGCACGGGGTAGGAGTTTCATGTGTAAATGCGTTGTCAAAACCGTTAAAAGCAACGGTTTATAAAGATGGCAAAATTTGGGAGCAAGAATATGAGGAAGGTAAAGCGTTGTATCCAGTTCGTGCGGTAGGTGATACCGATAAAAGAGGTACAATGGTTACATTTTTACCAGATAAGAGTATTTTCAAAGAAACAACAGAATTTAATTATGAAACCTTAGCGTCTCGTATGCGTGAGTTGTCATTTTTGAATCAAGGATTAACAATATCGATTACCGATAAAAGAAATAAAGATGAAAAAGGTGAATTTATAGGAGAAGTTTTTCATTCTACCAAAGGTTTGGCTGAGTTTGTGGAGTATTTAGATGCTGCTAGAGAACAATTGATATCCACCGTTATTTCTGTAAGTGGAGAAAAAAATGGTATTCCTGTTGAGGTGGCTATGGTGTATAATACATCGTATTCAGAAAACTTACATTCTTATGTAAATAATATCAATACCCATGAAGGAGGTACGCATCTGTCAGGTTTCCGTAGAGGATTAACACATACCTTAAAAAAATATGCAGAGGCATCAGGAATGTTGTCAAAATTAAAATTTGATATCGCAGGTGATGATTTTAGAGAAGGGTTAACGGCAATTATTTCGGTAAAAGTAGCAGAACCACAATTTGAGGGGCAAACCAAAACAAAATTAGGAAACAGAGAGGTATCTGCAGCAGTAAGTCAAGCAGTATCTGAAATGTTAACTGATTATTTAGAAGAAAACCCTGATGATGCTAAAATAATTGTTCAGAAAGTAATATTAGCAGCGCAAGCACGTCATGCAGCAACTAAAGCACGTGAGATGGTGCAGCGTAAAACGGTAATGAGTATTGGTGGCTTACCGGGTAAACTATCGGATTGTTCTGAAACCGATCCTGCAAAATGTGAAGTATTTCTTGTAGAGGGAGATTCAGCAGGTGGTACAGCGAAACAAGGTCGTGATCGTTTCTTTCAGGCAATATTACCATTACGTGGAAAAATATTGAATGTTGAAAAAGCAATGCAACACAAGGTATTTGAAAATGAAGAAATTAAAAATATTTTTACAGCATTAGGTGTAACCATAGGAACAGAGGAAGATAGTAAAGCCTTAAACTTATCAAAATTACGATATCATAAAATTGTAATAATGTGTGATGCTGATGTTGATGGTAGTCACATTGCAACTTTAATATTGACATTCTTTTATCGTTATATGAAGGAATTGATAGAAAAAGGTCACATTTATATTGCAGCACCACCTCTATATTTAGTTAAAAGAGGGGCGAAAGGAAAAGGAGAGTATGCATGGGATGATGATCAACGTGATCGTTTGGTGTTGAAATATGGAGATAATGCAAAAATACAGCGTTATAAAGGTCTTGGGGAGATGAATGCTGTTCAATTGTGGGAAACTACAATGGATCCGGAGCGTAGAACCATGCGTCAAGTAATTATAGAAAATGATGTAGAAGCCGATAGGGTATTTTCAATGTTGATGGGGGATGAAGTGCCACCACGTAGAGAATTTATTGAAAAGAATGCAATCTATGCAAATATAGATGCGTAATTATAGGTTAAAACATACACAGTTATATAAATAATAAAATAAATTAAAATGAAAGTAACAATTGTAGGGGCAGGAGCAGTAGGTGCAAGTTGTGCAGAGTATATTGCTATTAAAAATTTCGCTTCGGAAGTAGTGATTTTAGATATTAAAGAAGGTTTTGCAGAAGGTAAAGCAATGGATTTAATGCAAACCGCATCTTTAAACGGTTTTGATACTAAAATAACAGGGTCAACAAGTGATTATACTAAAACAGCAGGTTCTGATGTTTGTGTAATTACTTCTGGAATACCTCGTAAACCAGGAATGACTCGTGAAGAGTTAATAGGTATTAATGCAGGTATTGTAAAAATGGTGTCTTCAAGTCTATTAAAGCATTCTCCAAATACAATTATCATTGTGGTTTCTAATCCAATGGATACCATGGCGTATTTAGTGCATAAAACTACAGGATTGCCTAAAAATAGAATTATAGGAATGGGTGGCGCATTAGATTCTGCACGTTTTAAGTATCGTTTGGCAGAAGCATTGGGAGCGCCAATTTCTGATGTTGATGGTATGGTAATTGGTGGTCACTCAGATAAAGGGATGGTTCCATTAATTCATAAAGCTGCAAGAAATTCAGTAAAAGTTTCTGAGTTTTTATCAGCAGAACGTATGGAGCAAGTAGTGCAAGATACTAAAGTTGGAGGTGCAACTTTAACAGGATTGTTAGGTACATCAGCTTGGTATGCGCCAGGAGCAGCAGTATCAGCAATGGTACAGGCAATTGCTTGTGATACCAAAAAAATGTTCCCTTGTTCAGCATTATTAGATGGTGAGTTTGGGTTGTCGGGTTTATCAATAGGAGTGCCATGTATATTAGGTAAAGACGGAATTGAAAAAATAGTTGAAATTTCTTTATCAGATGCTGAAAAAGCCAAACTACTTGAATCTACAGAAGGAGTAAAGAAAACAAACGGTTTATTGACATTGTAGTCTTTAAAAAAAAACAAGATAGATTTTTGATATTTGAAAGTGTATTTTGTTGAGCATACTAGAGGAATGTTACATATATGATGATTATTTACTCGCAACAAAAGTTACTTTGGTAATATTGTTGAAGTAACTTTTTTGGTTTTATAAAAAAACAATCAAATGAAACTGTAACAAAACAAAAGTAAGAACGTCTTACTTAAAGAAATAAATTAAAATTAAACAAAATAACATGAAAAAAATTATCGTATTACTAGCATTTGTATTAACAAGCGTAACATTTGCACAAGAGAAAATTACAGAAGGTGTATTGACACAGTCACAAACCATGAGCAGTGCTAATGAAGAAATGAATGCGCAATTAGCAATGATGGGAGAGATGGTGACAACTACCTATTTTAAAGGAGGTAGTTCTTATTCAAAAATGACAAGTCCAATGATGGGAGAATCAATATCAATCATCAATGGAGCAAAAAAAGAAATGTTGATGTTGTTGGATAACCCGATGACGGGGAAAAAATATGTAAAAAAAAGTACTGAAGATTCAAAAGAGGCTAAAGAAGATGTAATTGTTGAAAAAACAAATGAAACTAAAAAGTTTTTAGGGTATGACTGTGTAAAATACAATGTAGTGATGAAAAAAGATGGTCAAGAAGTTAAAATGACCATGTATACTACTGATAAATTAAACATCGCAAATAAAAAGGTTGTTGGATTGTCTGATAAAATAAATGGTTTTCCATTATATTCAGAGTTTTCTGTAAACCAAATGGGAGCTGAAATTATAATTAAAATTGAAGTGAAATCAATTAAAGCAGAAAAAGTTGATGACGCTAAATTCGATTTAACGATTCCTGAAGGATATGAAAAAGCAGACAATTTACCAGGTATGTAATATTTGAAGTATGAGATAAAAACTCCCTACGTAAGGTTAGTCTTATGTAGGGAGTTTTTATTTTTAATAGATAATATTCTGATTGTTAGTTGTATGTGTTTTTTTCATAGCTTTAGTGAGGTAATTAGCAATAAAATAAATATGAAAAAAGTAGTAGTCAATTATCAATTTGATATGAAAATACCGGAAGGATTTAAGAAATTTAATTTCATAGCAACAGCAAATTAAAAACAAGAGATAACACAAGGATACTTTTTAATAAAATCATCTTCATTGCAGTAAAAAAGTAATGAAGGTTTTTTTATGCACACTGATTTGGTAAAAACTATGTAAAGCTCTTGCAAAATAGGTATATAAAATATATATTTGCTCGTTTTTTAACAATAGAATTTTTAAATAAAATATAATGCAAAACAAAGGACTAATTAAACTATTTGCTTTCTTATTTGTAGCGGTAAGTATTTATCAGCTATCATTTACATATATAGCAAATAAGGTAGAGGATGAAGCGGCAACGTATGCAACAGCAAATCAACAAGACGGATTGAATACTGATGAGGTAGCTAGAAAATATTTAGACTCAGTAGGTAAACAATCGGTAATGGCAGGAATCTCTTATGATTACGCTAAAAAAAGAGTTTTAAATCAAGGGTTAGATTTAAAAGGTGGTATTAATGTCATTTTACAAATATCTACTAAAGATATTTTAAAAGGATTGGCAAACAATACTAAAAACCCGGTATTTAATGAAGCTTTAGAAGTCGCTGATGAATTGCAAAAAAATAGTGATGATACATATTTAGAGTCATTTTTTGAAGCTTTTGATCAAGTAAATGACAAAGCGGCAACAAAAACACCATTAGCAGCAACAGACATTTTTGCAAATAAAAGTTTGGAAGGTGAAATTAACTTTAAAATGACTAATGATGAGGTTCATCCTGTTTTAACACGTAAGTTAGATGAATCTATTGAGTCGGCTTTTGAAGTATTAAGGAAACGTATTGATAAATTTGGGGTAACACAACCAAACATTCAGCGTTTAGGGAAATCGGCACGTATATTAGTTGAGCTTCCAGGAGCAAAAGATGTAACCCGTATTAAAAAATTATTACAAAGTACTGCTCAGTTAGAGTTTTACGAAACACATACCTTTAAAGAAGTAGCGGATTACTTATTAGCAGTAAACACAAAATTACAAAAAGAAGTAGCTGCTAAAACAGTAGCGAATACAACTACTGATAAACCAAAAACAGATAGTGCAGAAGCTTTGTTAGGAACCGATAATGATTCAATAGCAAAACAAGCACAACCATTTTTTGATGCCTTTATGTTAAATCCATCTGCAATACAAGGTGGTAATCCAACACATTTAGGTTTTGCTAAAAAAGGAGATGTTGCTTTAGTAAGTAGGTTTTTAGCAGATACTAAAAACTTAAGAAAAGGAGCAATCCGTAATGCTAAATTTAGATGGGGAAAAGTCATGACTGCTAAAGATAAAGCTAATTATGGTTTTCCAAAAGATGATAATAATGATTATGTGCCGTTAATTGCATTAAAAACAAACAGAGATGGTACACCAGCAATGTTAGGAGATGTTGTAACGGATGCACGTTCGCAATTTACGCAATCAGGTTTACCAGCAGTTGGTATTACCATGAATGCTATTGGAGCAAAACAATGGGAAAAAATTACAGGAGATATCGCAAAGCAAGGTAATACAGTAGCTATTGTTTTAGATGATATTGTATATTCAGATGCATCAGCGCGTCAAGCCATAACAGGAGGGCAAACTGAAATTTCAGGAAGCTTTACCTTAAATGAAACAAAAGATTTAGCAAACGTATTAAGAGCAGGTAAATTACCAGCATCGGCTGATATTATTCAATCAGAAGTAGTAGGGCCATCTTTAGGGAAGGAAGCTATTGATAGTGGTAAAATGTCTTTTATATTAGCATTAGTATTAGTGTTTTTATGGATGATATTCTATTATGGTAAATCCGGTATTTATGCCAACATCGCTTTAGCAATAAACGTATTATTAATCTTTGGTATTTTAGCAGGATTAGGAGCTGTATTAACACTTCCTGGTATTGCAGGTATTGTACTTACAATAGGTATGTCGGTTGATGCCAATGTACTTATTTTTGAACGTATAAAAGAAGAATTAGCATTAGGAAAATCACAAGTAGAAGCTGTAAAAGATGGGTTTAGTAATGCATTATCATCTATTTTAGATGCCAATGTAACTACCTTTTTAACAGCAGTAGTGTTGTTTGTATTTGGTACAGGTCCAATTCAAGGTTTTGCAACTACATTAATGATTGGTATTGCAACATCGTTATTTACAGCAATTTTTATTACCCGTTTATTTATAGATGCCCAAGTAGAAAGAGGAAATGACTTGACATTTTCTACAGGAATTACAAAAAACTGGTTTACTAAAGTATCCATTGACTTTTTACAAAAACGTAAAATGGCGTACATCATTTCAGCTGTCGTTATTTTAGCATCTTTAGTATCATTGTTTACAAACGGATTAAATCAAGGGGTTGATTTTGTTGGAGGGCGTACATACTTAGTGCGTTTTGAAAAAGCAATGAATACCAATGAGGTTTCAGAAGTATTAACCAAAGAATTTGGTAGTGCAGAAGTAAAAACATTTGGAGGAGATAATCAATTAAAAATTACAACGAAGTATAAAATTGACGAATCAGGTGTTGAAGTTGATAATGAAATTCAAGAAAAATTATACAACGATTTAAAACCATATTTCCCTGAAGGTTTTACCTATGATACTTTTTCAAAAGGAGACGAAGCAAAAACAATAGGGTTAATGCAATCTATGAAAGTAGGTCCAACCATTGCTGATGATATTAAAAAAGCATCTGTTTGGGCAGTATTAGGGTCATTGTTAATTGTATTCTTGTATATCTTGGCACGTTTTAAATGGTGGCAATTTAGTTTAGGTGCTGTTATAGCCGTTTTTCATGATGTTGTTATTGTATTGGGTATTTTCTCTATTACTAAAGATTTAATGCCATTTAATATGGAAATAGATCAAGCATTTATTGCAGCTATTTTAACTGTTATTGGTTATTCATTAAATGATACCGTAGTTGTATTTGATAGAATTAGAGAATATTTTAATAAAGAACATGACTCTCAATTTTCTAACTTAATTAACAATGCATTAAATAGTACGTTGAGTAGAACATTAAATACATCTTTAACAACCTTGATTGTTTTGTTAACCATATTTATTTTGGGTAGTGAAGCCATTAGAGGATTCATTTACGCATTGATGATAGGTGTAATTGTAGGTACTTACTCATCTTTATTTGTTGCAAGTCCAATTATGTTTGATACCGTTGGTAAAAAAGAACTAAAACGTGAACACTTAGAAGAAGAGGAAGAAGATGCTATTGTAGCATAATTTATTTTCACAATATATTTATAAAAGTCCAAGCATAATGTTTGGACTTTTTTTTTATGCGTTTTATACACGGGTGTTACCCCAAAAAAATGGGGTCGCGCTAACCATTACAATCTGTTTAGTTTTGCTCAAATTTTACAAACACTAAAAGAACTCATAAAATCTATTTTTACTTGGGATAAAATAAAATCGCAAAACAAAAAAAGTATTTCCATTACTATCGCTAACACAAAAAAAAAGGGAAATAGAAACGATTTATACCGAGTGTTTTGATGTTAAACTGGTATAAAGAGATTATAGGTAAACTAACGGTAGGTAAAATATTAAATAGTAACATTTTTTATTCTTCAAAGTCAAGTAAATATTTAAAGATTTACTATCTTTCATTCATCAAATAAAATAAAAAACAAATGTCCAAAATCCTAATCATAGAAGATGAAGCCGCAATACGTAGAGTATTGGTGAAAATTTTATCAGAAGAAAGTAAAACCTATCAACTAGAAGAAGCAGAAGACGGTTTAAAAGGAATAGAAATGATTAAAAAAACCGATTATGACTTGGTAATTTGTGATATAAAAATGCCAAAAATGGATGGTGTGGAAGTGCTAGAAGCTACCAAAAAAATAAAACCAGAAACCACAGTAGTCATGAT
>JAJRPS010000039.1 GCA_024280635.1 Bacteroidota bacterium
CTGCTTTACAAAATACTTTTGTAGGTATTGGGTTTAGAGTTGGACCCTTTTATGTTGGGTCAGCAAGTGCCATTACCAATTTATTTTCAAGCAATAGTAAAGGAATTGATGCTTATGTTGGACTGAAAATACCGTTGTATAGTAAATAGTGTGAGTTGTGAGTAGTGAAAAAAAATGTTGTGGGTTGTGAGTTCTCTGTTGTCAGTTTGGAACTTGGAATTTCTGCCTACTCCGTAATAAACTCAAACCGTACCAATCCATCTTCATCAATTTTGGTAAGCTTAACGGTGTGTAATGTATTTGCTAATTCAGGATTCCACGGTGTTTTTACTTTTACGTAATTTTCAGTAAAACCTTGTATGTACCCTTCCTTGTTTTCATCTTCAAACAAAACCGTACGAGTACTGTTTAATTGACTTTCATAAAAAGCTCTTCGTTTTTTAACCGATAAACCACGTAACATTTTACTACGTTTTTTACGTACAGCTAAAGGCACTACTCCTCCCATTTTTACGGCTTCTGTATTTTCTCTTTCGGAATAGGTAAACACGTGTAAATACGAGATATCCAATTCTGACAACAACGTATAAGTAGTTAAAAATTCTTCATCTGTTTCTCCTGGAAAACCTACAATAACGTCCACCCCAATACAAGCGTGTGGCATCACTTCTTTTATTTTAGCAACCCTATTGATATAGGTTTCAGTCAAATACCTACGCTTCATCAATTTTAATAAGGTATCAGAACCCGATTGCAACGGAATATGAAAATGGGGTACAAAATTATCAGAATTGGCTACAAAATCAATCGTTTCATCTTTTAATAAATTGGGTTCTATTGATGAAATGCGTACTCTATGAATCCCTGCTACATTATCCAATGCCTCTACCAATTTAAAAAAAGTATGTTCGTGTTTTTTGTTACCAAATTCGCCTTTACCGTAATCGCCAATATTAACACCCGTAAGCACTATTTCTTTAATTCCTTTTACCGAAATTTCTTTCGCGCTTTGCAAAATGTTTTCTAAAGTTGCACTACGTGATATCCCTCGTGCTAATGGAATGGTGCAATAGGTACACTTATAATCACAACCATCTTGTACTTTTAAAAAGGCACGGGTACGATCGCCAATGGAATAACTGCCTACATAAAAATTAGCATCTTCAATTTCACAAGCGTGTACTTCTCCTTGTTCATTTTTTGACAAATCGTTTAAGTAACTGGTGAGTTTAAATTTTTCAGTAGCTCCCAAAACCAAATCTACTCCGTTTACATCAGCCAATTCGGTTGGCTTTAACTGTGCATAGCAACCAATTGCTGCCACAAAAGCATCTGGATTAACTTTTTGCGCTTGCTTAACAATGGTCTTAAATTTTTTATCGGCATTATCCGTAACCGAACAGGTATTAATTACATAAATATCAGCATACTCCTTAAAGTCTACACGTTCAAAACCTTCCTTTGTAAAATCTCTTGCAATGGTTGAGGTTTCAGAAAAATTTAATTTACAACCCAGTGTGTAAAAAGCTACTTTTTTTTGTGTGTTCATGCTAGTCTATTTAATCTCAGGATAATCGTTTACTGATTTCATTTACACCTCTTTAATGCTAAATTTATTAAATTGCTACAATATTAAATGGGCATAAACCGCAAATTTAAAGTAAATAATTTATTTGTTTATTCGTTTATTCGTTTATTTGTAAGATACTGTATTAAAAATATGATTTTTGAAACCGAACGCTTTTTTATTCGCAAATTAAAACCAACAGATATTGCTCCGTTTCATAAAATGAACGCCAATAAAAAGGTTATGATGTATACGGATAGTAGCATTAAAACCTATGATGATGACGTGTTGGATTTAGCAGATTTGATTTCAAAATACGATAAACCCAATAATCGTTTTTGGGTTTGGGCTGTGATTAGAAAAAAGGATGATACCTTTTTAGGTAGCGTTGCGCTTATTGATTATGATACTACTAATGATGAAGTGGGATTCCGTTTTTTAGAAAAATATTGGAACAACGGTTATGGCTTCGAAGCAATGGAGGGTTTACTAAAATATGCGAAAGCTGAAAACTACAAAACACTAATTGGCGAAGTATATGCTAAAAATATAGCTTCGGAAAAAATTCTTAAAAAATTAGGGTTCACCTTACAAAAAGAAGATATTTGTGAACGAACAGGTTTTTTAGACCGGTTGTATAAAATTAACCTATAAAAATTGAAGAAAAATATTCACATATTATATTTAAAGTTCTTTACAATATTATGTATCGCCTTACAATTATTTTCATGTAGCAAAACGCAATCAGAGTTTACAGAAGCTGATGTGTTTCGGTACAATGAATACAAAAACATTAGTAGTTTAGATCCTGCTTTTGCGAAAGACAAAGCCAATATTTGGGCGTGTAACCAACTGTTTAATGGTTTGGTGCAATTGGATGACAACTTAAACATACAACCTGATATTGCTAAAAAATGGAGTATTAGTGACGATGCAAAAACGTATACCTTTACTTTAAGAAACGATGTTTTTTTTCATAATCATCCACAGTTTAAAGGTAAACGAAAAGTTATGGCTCATGATTTTGAATACTCCTTAAACCGTTTGTTAGATGATAAAGTGGCTTCTCCAGGACGCTGGGTAATGCAACAAGTAAATACTTTTAAAGCCGTTAACGACTCGGTTTTTACAATTGAGTTGAAACAAGCTTTTCCTGCTTTTTTAGGTTTGTTGAGCATGAAATACTGCTCCGTAGTTCCCCAAGAAATCATTGATTTTTATGGAAACGATTTTAGAGCAAATCCCATTGGCACAGGACCTTTTTATTTTAAACGATGGGAGGAAAACACCAAATTAGTGTTTAGAAAAAACAAACACTATTATGAAACCGATAAAGATGGTGTGCAACTCCCTTATTTAGAAGCAGTTGCTATTCGGTTTTTAAGTGATAAACAGAGTGAGTTTTTACAATTTGCACAAGGAAAGTTCGATTTTATATCAGGTTTAGCACCTTCCTATAAAGATGAATTATTAACGGCTGACGGAAAGCTACATAAAAAATACAAAGCCACCGTAAATATGGTTTCTGGTGATTATTTGAATACGGAATATCTTGGTTTTTATATGGAAATCAATCAGCCTGAAGTGCAAAGTTTATTAATTAGGCAAGCCGTAAATTACGGTTTTGATAGGCGAAAAATGATTACTTATTTACGAAATGGTATAGGGACGCCTGCCGAAAATGGGTTTATACCCAAAGGGCTACCTGCTTTCAATAGTCAAAAAGGGTATAGCTATCAACCTAAAAAAGCGGTAGCACTTATTAATCAATTTAAAAAAGAAACGGGAATCACAAACCCGAAAATCACCATTGCTACCAATAGCTTATATGTTGACTTGTGCGAATACATACAACGCGAATTGGAAAAAATAGGATTAACCGTACAAATTGATTTGCTAACAGCTTCTACCCTACGAGAAGAAAAAGCAACAGGAAAGTTACCTTTATTTAGAGCCAGTTGGATTGCTGATTATCCTGATGCCGAAAATTATTTATCTTTATTTTACAGTAAAAACTTTACGCCAAACGGACCTAATTACACACATTTTAAAAATGATGTGTATGATGTGTTATATGAAACTGCTTTACAAGAAACGGAACTTCATAAACGACACATTTTATATCAAAAAATGGATAGTATTATTGTTACAAAAGCACCCGTTGTACCGTTGTATTATGATCAGGTGATTCGGTTTTCACGTAAAAACATTAAAGGGTTAGGTATTAACCCTATTAACTTATTGCATTTGAAAAGGGTACAGAAAATCAAATAATTATGAATACATTTAATTCGATAAAGAAAAAATTTAAAATAATTTTTAATGAAATCATTCAGCAAGAGCCATCAAATTATGAAATAGATGAAGCTGCATTACCAGCTTATGCTCATAAAAATATTTTGATTGATTATCTTTTTTGGAAAAGAATAGAAGTAGCATATAAATATGCTCAAAAAAACAAAAAAACAAAAAACGTATTAGATTTTGGTTGTGGTTCTGGAGTACTAAGCTACCTTTTAGCTAAAAACAAATATAATGTTACCAGTTGTGATATTGAATTTAGCCCTCTTAATTTAGTTAAAACCAAATTGAATTTCCCTGAAAATATTACATTTATTGAAGGCGATATCATTAATCATAAAATACCTGAAAATTCTTTTGATATTATTTTTGCACTCGATGTATTAGAACATATTGACAACTTGACTGATTACATTAAATTATTTAAAAAACTATTAACTCCTGATGGCATTATTATTATTTCTGGCCCTACAGAAAATATATTTTATAAAATTGGCAGAAAACTTGCAGGCAAAAGGTTTACGGGGGATTATCATGTTACAAATATTTCAAAAATAAAACAAGATTTTAGTCCATACTTAAAGGTAAAAACAATAAAAAAACTATTATTCCCTATTATTTTATTTGAAATTTTCATTGCAAAAAAATAGAATTATCTTTATACTGTTTTCCTGTTAACCCCTATAAATAATAAAAAAACAGCAATCCAATTTGTATAAAAAAAGTAACGCGTTAACCCATGTACCGTAATACTAATTATAAAATGATTCCATAAAATTACTAATAATAAAAACACACCAAATAGCACCCTATTTTCTTTCTGTTCTAAATAGCGCTTTAGTAATAAAATAAGTGTTATTAAATACAACAATGCTACAGAGATGCCCCCAATACCAGTTTTAAAATTTTGAAATGCCAAAGCAACCCATTTTGTAAAAACGTGTGGCAGTAATTGAAAAAACAACTGTTTGTGCATTTTTTCTGCATGCAAATATGCTGCTACAGTATTTTTTACATTGTGCTCTTTTCCTTTTAAATAATATGCAACATCCCCTTCTTGTATGGTTTGATTGCATAACGTTGGAAGCTCATAATGATAAAAAAAGTAATTCCATTCAATAGGTTCTTGATAATATTTATGGTCTTTATAACCAATTCCTTTTTCATGAAATTGCTGTTTTACTAATTTAAAAACTGTTTTTTGCTCTTCGGTTTCTAAATACTGTACATCAGTATCATCACTTACAAACAATACAGATGTTACTAAAGCTGTCCAAGTAAATGGCGTGGTAAAAAATTGTTTTTGTACTATTTTATGATATACATTATCTATAAAAAAAGTAAGCAATGGTATCATGAATATTAAGATATAATGTTTCCATTTTATTTGTTTTCCTTTAAAATATAAAAGCATTTCTGTACAAATAAATACGGGAAGTAAAAACTGAAATTGCCCTCGTATGGTTATTAATAGTACGGTTAATATCATTAAAATTACATAATTTTTAAAGCTTCTTTTTATAAATGACAAATAACTAAAATAGATAACTTGTAAAAATAATGCAAAACTTAACCCTTCAGTCGAAATATTATTAACAGCATAAATATTACTATCAAATATTGGATAAAATAGCAAACACATTAAAATAACTAACTGATACGTTTGCAGTGAAAATCGAGATAAAAAATGATTTACAAACACATATATTGATGCTATAACGGCTACAAATTGAATAGCCACAGCAGCTATTGAATAATTATCTCCAAATAAAAAATGCAATCCTCTTAAAAAAAATGGATATCCTGCTGACACATACGGCCACATACCAAAATAAGCATTAGAATCATGCGATAGTATTGCCCCTTTGACAACTACAAATAATAAGGATAATACACTTAATATTGTAAAAGTTATTTTTGCTTTTTGACCTAAAACCTGCTTACTCATTTTCCATTTTTTTTTTAAGTAATGCCATTTCTTGAGTTAGTTTTTTCATATTATCTTTTAATTTTGATATGACTACAGACATTTGAATTAATACCAATAGTACAATTAAAAAGGCAAATACAAATAGTAAGGAAGGCGCATAATAGACTCCGAAAAAACTGGCAATTTCTCCCAATGCTCCACTAAAAATAGCAGATAATAAAATTCCAACAGCCAAAACCATCCATAAAAAAGCATATTGCTCTTTTAGTTTGTGCTTATAAATTAGATAGAGTACTAAAAACAATAGCGACACTGAAGCGAGAATACTAAATATTTGAATCATTTTTATTAGATTTTAATCGGATATACAAAAATAAGGTTCCTATGGTTACTTTAAGCATGTAAAATAAGGTTTTTAATCCTGTTATGGAAGAAACCCCTCCTACTCTTGCTTTCATTTTTACGGGTACTTCTTTCAATTTTAAATTATGTAGTGCATATAGTATAACCGATTCAGGTTCTGGATAGGTTTCTGGATAATAGTTACAAACTATTTTTATTGCTTTTTTATCTAATGCTCTAAATCCCGAAGTAGCATCTAAAATTTTTACATTAACCAATTTCTGATTCAACCAAGAAAAATAATTAATTCCTGTTCTACGCAAAGTAGATGACTGATATCCTTGTTTATCAATATAACGAGAACCTATAACAACATTAGCTTCGTTATTTCTAATTGGGGCTACTAATTTTGTAATATACTCTGGTTTATGCTGCCCATCACCATCTAACTGTATGGCTACATCAAAATTGTTTTTTTGCGCATATTGATATCCTGTTTGCATTGCACCTCCAATACCCAAATTAATAGGCAAGTTTAAATAGTTTACGCCTGTATTTTGTATTTGTTGAAGAGATTTATCTTTTGAACCATCATTAATCACCAATATATGACATTCCATATTTTTTATTTGAGTGATTACTTTTTGCACCAACCGTATGGTATTGGTAATATTATTTTGTTCTTGATAACACGGTATGATGATTAGAATTTTTATCATTTTTTTAAATAATTTGAAAAAATGATACTTTCCTTTACCCCAAAATTTTGCAATACTACTTTTCTTTGTAAGATTTCATTATACGGCATATCAGCCAATTTTATTATTTGTTCTTTATATTTTGACAAATCATTTTCTACAATACAACATTTTTTAATTTCTTTATCATCTATCATATAATCATTAATCAAACAAAACCGACTATTATATAATGCATTAATTAATTTTAATTTTGTTCCCGTATTTTGATACGAAAAAAGCACATTAATGTGTGCATTCGCAAACAATTGTAATAGGTGTTTATTATCTTTAATTTGTTGGTACGAAATATTTTGAGATGTAATTCTAAATTGGCTTTTAAATTCTTCAAGCGCTAAGTTTCCTGCTATTACTAATGGATATTTAATATTATCAAACATTTTAATAAGCCTTCTTACTACTTTTTTATTATCAGAAACCTTCAAGTCTCCTTGATATAATGCATATTTCCCCTTTTCATTTAATTCTACAACAACTTTATTTTGATGAAAAATGGAAAGCAATTCTATTTTAGTTGAATATTTGTTTTTGAAATACTTTGTTTCATAATTTGAAATGGGAAAAACAGCGTCAAACTTTGGTAATACTTTTTTTTCATACCTCTTTAATTTATATTCCTCCCATTTAAAAGCTATTTTTTTAATATAATTAGTTTCACTTTTTGCCAATCCATTATAATAATTATGCTCAATATTATGCGCTCTTAAATATATCTTTCTGCTTGAAAAATTTGCAGATAATATTGGGTATGTGGTGTGTAAACCTTCAAATAAAATAGGATAATCATCTTTATTTAGGTTTTCTAATATTAATTCATCATATCTTGACTTTACGGTAAATGGCAACAATGAAAAATAATTATAAAGTGCTTTTTTCTTTTTATAAACATATATTTCCTTACACAGTTCCTTTAATTGGCTTGCTACTTGAAAATCTGAGGTATAAACATGCAGTATAATTGAATAGCCTAACTCTTTTAAATATTTAATTTTATAGAAAACATCAATAATTCCACCAAAGTTTGGAGGGTAAGGATTATCAAATGAAATAATATGAATTTTTTTACCTGTCATTACGGCTAAAATAAGTATTTTTAGCGGGTAAACATCTAAAATGAACTCAACTTTTTTTTCCATCATCATACCACTCTATAATAAAGAAGCCCATATTGTAGCTACTTTAAATAGTGTGTTTGCACAAACCTTTAGCAATTATGAAATTGTAATTGTAAATGATGGCAGTACGGATAACGGTTTTGAAGTAGTTTCTGAAATAAAAGACAACCGCATTCAATTATTTAATACTAAAAACCAAGGCGTTAGTGCTGCACGTAATTTTGCAATGCAACACGCAAAAGGAGATTATTATGCCTTTTTAGATGCGGATGATGTTTGGTTACCCAATCATTTGTCCGAATTAAATAAACTAACTACTCATTATCCTGATTGTGGTATGTATTGTAGTAACTACGAATTTGATTATGGTAATTTTAAAACACATCCTAAATTTCCTACATTACCAAAAGGCAAAAACTGGAGCGGTATTGTTGAAGATTATTTTTTAGCCAGTATGGTTAATAGAATTAATACCACACCCTCTACAGCAATTCCTAAATCAATTATTACTGATATTGGAATGTTTGATACTCATTTTACTTCTGGACAAGATACCGATTATTGGACGCGTATTGCACTAAAGTATCCCGTAGCTTTCACTAAAAAGCAAACGGTTTCTATTAAAGTATACGCCAATAACAGGATTAGCGATACCAATCCTAGTAAGCGAAAATTCATGAATTTAGATAATTTTTTGGATGAAGAAAAAACAAATATCTCTCTAAAAAAATATAACGACATGTATCGTGCTGAATTGGCTTTAAAACATCGTACAGTTGGTGACTACAAAACCTGTAATTTATATTTGAAAAATATGGATTACAATAATATCAACACCACTTCCAAAGTATTGTTACAACTCCCCTCTTTTATTTTAAAGCCCTTATGGATATTGAAACAGTGGTTAAAAACTAAGAAGATTGATTTTTATATTCGATAAACTCATCATAATTTCGTATATAATCGTTTTCATCATATTCATCAGACGCAATCACTAAGCAAACTGCTCCTGAAGAAAAATTTTCCAACTCACGCCAGATACCTACGCCAATCAATAAACCGACATTCGGTTTATTTAAAGTTACGGTTTGTTTTTGTTTACCATCGGTTAAGCTTACCTCAAAACTACCGCTTAAAGCTATTAAAAATTCTTTTTGCTCCTTATGTGCATGTCCGCCTCTAAAAGAGGTTGAAGGCACATCATATAAATAATACACTCGTTTTATAGCAAAAGGCAACACTTCTTTTTCTATGATGGCTAAATTACCTCGTGGGTCGGTAATTTTAGGTATTTCTATGATGTCAATATTTTTAATTGGTTTCATTTTCTAATGCTCTTAATTTTTGTTTTCCTTGTAAAGCTTCTTTGTACTTTTTATAAACATCTTTAGACGCTATATTTCCTTGTTTTAAATCGAAAAAAAGTTGAATACAAATCCATTTCACATAGTATTTTGGTGATGTTTTCGCATAAATTGCACCTGCTGTAAAATACCTTCCCTTTTTAGCATATTCTCTTCCTGTACTCAACCATGCGTGTTGTACTATTGTCGCTTTATAAAAAGAGATTTTTAATTTTAATAGCTGCGCAATATCATGCATTAAAACTTGCTCTTCACCACAATTAAATACATTTGAACCCAATCCAAAATTTTCGTTAAATTGAATAGAATTATCAATTACTTTTTTATGCAATAACATTTCTATAGAACCTACATTAAATTTTCTTAAAAGATTCATTTCCTTTTGTGAGCAACTTGGATATTTTTTAGATAAATTATTTTCATCTATTTGTGATTGAAAAACAATAATTCCTGAATTTTTAAACATTTGAATTCCTTTTAAAATCTTTTTTTCAAAATCTTTTAAATACAATACATCATCATCTGCTATCAAGCACCAATCTTTTGTAGCAGCCTTTAAAGCTACATTTCTACTTTTTGACAAACCTTTTTCAAATGAATTTATCACTTGTACCGTAGCTACATCCGAAGTTAAAAGAACATCTTTAGTGGTTTGATTTACTATAATAATATCTAAACTATTCAAATCATGGTACGGAAACATTTTATAAAGAAAATCAAGATTTTCTCTATTCATAGTCGCAATTAATATTTGAAAGCTTATTTTTGAATTCATCAACACAAATGTAATCTTTTTATCATAATGAAAATCTTATTAATTGGAGAATATAGTAATTTACATCGTTCTTTAAAAGAAGGCTTGGGTAAATTAGGAAATCAAGTTACTGTAGTTGGATTAAGAGATGGTTTTAAAAAAATTAGCGTTGATATAGCAATTAAAGATTATTTTAGTAATTGGTTTTTATTAAAACTAAAAAATGCGTTTAAAAAAATCTTAAATATCGATTTACACTCCCACAGCGTTTGGTTGCAAGTTAAAAAACATAAAAATATCCTTTCAGGCTATGATGTGGTACAATTTATTAACGAAAGCTCGTTTAATTGCAGTCCTAATACTGAAATTAAAATTTTCAACTTCATCAAAAAACAAAACAAGCACTTGTTTTTATTGTCTTGTGGTGACGATTTTATTAGCAATACATACAACTTAAAAGAAAAACGATATTCTATTTTAACTCCTTTTTTAGAAGGTAAAATCAAAAAAAAAGAGATTAATTATTCCTTAAAATATGTAACCAAACCTTATCAAAAATTGCATCAATATCTTTTTAAAAATATTAAAGGGGTAATTGCTTCTGATTTGGATTATCACATCCCTTTACTAAATCACCCTAAATATTTAGGCATGGTTGCTAATCCTATTAACCTTGATAAATTACACTATACTCCTTTACAAATTGAAGGTAAAATCGTTATTTTTCATGGTATAAACAACTTGAGTTATTATAAAAAAGGAAGTGATATTTTTGAAAAAGCATTAGCCATTATTGCTAAAAAACACAGTGATAAAATTGAAATTATTACCACGAACAACTTACCGTATAAGGAGTATATTGAAATTTATAACCATTGTCATATTTTGCTAGATCAAGTATATGCTTTTGATCAAGGGTTTAATGCTTTGGAAGCAATGGCAAAAGGAAAAGTAGTCTTTACGGGTGCTGAACAGGAATGGTTAGATTATTATCACTTAAAAGAAGATACCGTTGCCATTAATGCTTTACCCGATGCGCAACAAATAGCAGATAAATTAAGCTGGCTTATTGAAAATCCAGATGAAATTATTAAAATCTCAAAAAACGCAAGAGCCTTTATTGAAAAGGAGCACGATTACATACAATGTGCGCAACAGTACTTGGATAAATGGCGAAAAGAAATAAATTAATCATCTATAAAAAAATCTACCATTCTAGCTTTTAT
This sequence comes from Bacteroidota bacterium, assembly GCA_024280635.1. Classification (GTDB taxonomy): domain Bacteria; phylum Bacteroidota; class Bacteroidia; order Flavobacteriales; family Flavobacteriaceae. The sequence continues at coordinate 11,358 of JAJRPS010000039.1, forward strand.
AAATAATAGCCTCTAGAACATATTTAGCTTATAAAATACTTAACTAACCTACTGCCCTCTAAAAAAAAGTACGGTACTTAGCGTTTTCATCATGATATTAAAATCCAAGAAAATACTACGGTGTTTGATGTAATACAAATCATACTGTAATTTTTCTAAACTGTCTTCTAATGTTGAGGCGTATTGTGTATTTACCTGTGCCCAACCCGTTAATCCTGGTTTTATAATGTGCCTTGTAGGATAAAAAGTAATTTCCTTGGTGAGTTGCTTTACAAATACGGGACGTTCTGGACGTGGACCAATAACACTCATGTCCCCTTTTAAAATGTTGTAAAACTGAGGGAATTCGTCCAATCTCGTTTTTCTTAAAAATTTACCAAACTTCGTGATTCGGGCATCATTTTTTTGCGCCCAAACAGCGCCTTCTTTTTCGGCATTTACAATCATGCTTCGCAATTTATAAATGGTAAATGTTTTTCCTTTTTCTCCTACACGCTCTTGCATATAAAACAATGGTCCTCTATTTACAAACATATTGATTAGCAAAACAAATGGCAATAATACCGCAACAAATAGCACTAAGGCAAAAATACTAAATACTACATCAAACACACGATGAAACACACGATATAAAGGTTTGTTATTATATTTACTAAACGGAAACTGTTTAAACAACTCATCATCATTAAAACTTACAAATACCCTACCCGTTAAGTCTTCATATACCTGAGCATATTCTTTCACAACAATTCCTTCATTAAAAAGTGTTAGCAAACTATTGTATAACTGAGGTGATGAAAATTTTGAATTTTGAGTAACCACAATTTCATACAAACCCTCTTTTACTTTTTTCAATAAATCGGTTTCCGACAACGCTTTACTTTTTGTTTTTGGGCTTACCGATGGTGTGGTATTGATGTGATATTTAATCCTATAATTGGCATCTGCTTTTACTAAACTTTTTTCAATTTCAGGTATCAACCTTCCGTTTGCAATAACTATTACCGATTTTATAAATTTAGGAGAATGTATAAATTGTATATACAACAAGCGCCCTATTGCCGTTGTACTAATTATGGTTATATAAAAATACAACATTTGCAACCTACTTTCTGGTAATACGGGAGACACAAATGGTGTTAAAATATAAAACAAAAACACTACAGATGTTGAGATGACAATCCCCTTAAATATAGTGAAAAAATTATTAGATTTTCGCAAATCGTAATTTTCAAATATTGCACCAAAAAACAAAATGTATAGCGCTAATAGTACCGACCATTGCCACTTTCCGTTATCAAAAGAAAAATAATCAAAATTAAAATAACTACTCACTATATACAAACCTAATAATGGCAGTCCTACATCTAAAATACGCAGCAATAGCTTACGCTCAGACATTTCAAAATGATATGCATTTTTATGAGACATTACAGTAATTGTTTTTTTAAGGAACGCTAATATAGTGATATAAAACTTTTTTTCTTTTGTGTAAAGTCTTTATTTTTTATATTTTGTGCAATCGTGTAGTCTATATCTGCTTTAAAATAGCTGCAAATTTCATTTTCTAATAGCTGTAATTCCTTATCTGATAATTTCTCTACCACAAAAAACTCTAATTTTCCTTTTTCTTTTTGAACCACTTGATAATTTAACTTCAAATGATGTTTTTTAGCTAAGTTTTTAAAAATATAGTAGAGATATAAACTTGGATACATTTCCTTTTTACCATAAATACTACTCCCAACTCTTCCTGTTACTTCATTTAATATTTGATGAGACAAACCGCATTTGCATATTTTATTTGTTTTATCTAATGCAATGTAATCACCTAGTTTATACCGAATAAAAGGGAACGATTTTAATTTTAAATTGGTAACTATAATTTCATTATCAATTTCTTCAACAAGTACGCCTTCCATGGTAATGTGCATGTTACCTTTAGGACATTCAAAAGCAATAATACCTGTTTCTGCTGCTCCATATTCTGATATCATTTTTTGTCCAAATGCTTTTACCACCTCATCTTGATAGCTATCAAATATTTTTTCTGATGTTCCTTTTACCAACTTTAATTGTTTGGGTTTGGGCAATTGCTGTTGGTTTATCTGTTTAGCCGTTTCATATATCATTGAAGAATATCCCTGAATATAAGTTGCTTTTTGTAATTTATGTATAAACCCTTTAACCTCTTTTTTTTGATACGAAAACAATCGGAATCTATTTTGTAAGGTATCTAAAATTCTTGTTTTTATTTTTTGAAAGAAGGAAAAATTAAATCCCCAAAAATACCCATTCCTATCGGATGGATGCACTCCAAACCAAGAGTACCCACGTTGTATGACCGCTCTATTGAACGAATCGGTTTCTTCCTCTCTTAAATAATTTAATGCGGCACCTGAAGATCCTGATGTATTGGCTTTAAACTGTTTTTTAAAGGGATAACGAGTATGAATTTCAGCATTAAATGTAATAACGTCTTGCTTGGTTAAAACGGGTAATTTTGCAATATCTTGTAATCTTTTTATAGCAGACGGTTGTATTCCTAATGCATCAAATTTACGCTTGTAGTATGGTGAATATAAATATGCAAACGACACCATTTTTTGCAATTGCTTTAATTGATGTGCTTCTAGCTGTGCTAACGACCATTTTTCAGTTTCTTTTAAAAACTGATATTCTCGCTCCAGAGATGGGTTTCGAAACTGCTGCCCTATTTTATAAATCCACTTACTAAACATTTTTCAAGATATGATTCCACTGCTGTTTTACAACTCCCCAATCAAATTGTATTACTTTTTTATGTGCATTTTTAGCTAATATTATTGCTTTTTGGGGATTATTGATAATTTCTTTTATTGGACTTATAAATGACATGACCTCATTTGGCGCTACCAATAAACCGTTTATTTTATCGTCAATCAAATAGGGCAATCCACCAACATTTGTACTTATTACGGGTAAACCCAATGCCATTGCTTCCATTACGCTTACAGGTGTATTATCAAAATTGGTTGTATTGATAAAAACATCATATTCTTCCGATTTTTTATGCCATTGTTTTGGTGTTAATAATCCTGTAAATACTACTGACTTTTCTAATTTTAATTGTTTTACCAAAGCTTTACAGTTTTGTAGTTCGCCTTTATCTGCTCCAATCATGCATAATTTTGCATTAGGATGTATTTCTTGCAATTTACTTAAAATTTGAATGGCAAGTTGCGGGTTGTATATTTCAGCAAAAGAGCGTACCCATAACAAGTTCGGCTTAAATTGTTTTCTTTCTTTAAATTTATAGTTTTTAATTTCCAGTACATTGGGAATAAACTCAACATCATAACCTTCTTTCTCAAATGCTGACTTTAAATAATTTGAAGGCGCTATATTGGTATATGAATTAGAAAAAATTTGAGCGCTCATTTTAGGTGATTTTTTCAATCTTTCTGGCAAATTTCCTCCATGTAAAATGGGAATATATGCTACTTTAAATACTTTTGACAAAACCGAAATGATGTAAGCATAATAAAAATTTGTGGTACTATAAGTATCTATTAAAACAACATCTACTGTTTTATAGTTTTGAAAAAAGGTTAAAACCATATCCAATAAACGGAGTATTTTATTTTGCTTGTTTGATGTGGTCACAACCGCATGCCCTTCACTTTTTAGTAAAGTACTTAAGGTGTCAATAGTAGTAACGGATTGCCCTTTACTCTCCAACTGATTGCCTACGTACAGTATTTTTTTCATATTGAATATCAATGAGTGAGAGTGCATAAATAAAAGCGGGGGCTGCAATACGCGTTGCAGAATGATTGATGGTTAAAAACCAAATTAAAAAGAAGGAATAAAAAAACACATTACTTCTGAGGTTGATGCGCAATAAAAAAGGAGCAATAAAAAGTATTATTAATGCTAAAATACCCAAAATACCATGTTCGGCAAGCATTCTTGTTATTTCATTATGGCTTGCTGCTAAAACCCCAGTTTTTTCTAAACGATATCCTTTTGCTTTACCAGGACCAATACCCAAAATAGGATTTTCCATAAATGCTTGGATTTCTAATTCCGAAAGCTGCCCTCTTCCCGTTGTAATATCTTTTGTTCTACCTGAAGCATCTTGATTGGCATAGCGTTTATCAATCATACCAGAGGTTTGGTACGATGAAAATGTCCAGACACCAACCCCCATAACAACAAAAATTATTACCAAACCAAGTACCCTTAATTTTAACTTATTACGTGCGTAAACAAACATTGTTCCTATAAAAAACAATGCCGCAATGCCGCCTGTTAATACACCTCCTCTGGAAAATGTAATGACCGCTCTATAGGCAAAAAAGGATAATAAAAACAAATTAATAACCGTTTGTAGGTTTAAAAACTTATAGGTTAGTACTAAACGGGTGATCATTACAAAAATACCAATCCCTAAAATTGAAGCAACCTGATTGGGACCAAACCCTCCTGATGTGGCAAAATTTGACCCCGTACCCATTACCATATCTCTTACTGATGTGGTAACAAAATTAAGATACACCCCCATTGAAATTATGGGCAATACCAAATAAAATAACGCTTGATTTATTTTTTTAAATGTAATTTTACGCCGATATAAATAAAAAGCAACCACTCCCAAACTTACTGGTCCAGACAAGTTAAAAGCGATTAATTTACGTACCTCATCTTCTAAAGTATAATCTCCTACAAAAATAGCTGGAAATAATAACAATATATAAATGAGGTATTGGTACCCTTTTGTAATTCCGTCTTTAGCCAAAATACCTATTACGGAAAATATAATAATTAAGTACTTGTGTAGTTCATAAGAAATACTCCCTCCTGACATTTTTACAAAAACATCACTCCCTGCTACATAAGCCAATGCAATTAACACTGCTTGCTGCTTATCTTTTTTAAAATACACTAAGACAAACAAACCAAGCACTAAAGCCAACTCATAGACTTTTGATATTGGTCTGAATACACTTATAACCAAACCGATAACGATGTGCAGAATAATGAGTACTATTTCAAGTTTTATTTTCAATGCTTTTGTATGGTATTGTTATATAATGTTATTATTTGTGCTTTTACACTTTTTTCAGAATAACATTCTAGAATATGATTATTGAACTTTTTAGCAAATATAGTGGCTTGAGTTGGATTTTCAATTAAATTAACTATTGCAGTTGCTAATGCATCATCATTTTCTTTAGGTACTACATAACCGTTTTGCTGATGTGTGACTACCTGTGCACATTCGCCTACATCGGTTACCACTACTGGTAAACTATTTTTTCCGTATTCTAACAAACTTACTGGCAACCCTTCTGATTTAGAAGATAATACCCCTATTTTACATTGTTGTAATATGGCATCCACATCTGGACAAGAACCGTATAAAAAGATATTTTCTTGTAATTTGTTTTTTTCAATGTAGTGCGTTACGGATTGAAAATAGGCATCTTTAAAATTTTTACCCACCAAGTGCAAAGACCATTTTGGGTGTTTTTTTAAAACTTTTTTAAATGTTTTTAATAGGTTCAGGTGGTCTTTTTGTAGTCGTAAATTTGCCAAACAGACTACTCTAGTTTCGTTTTCTCCTTTTAAAATGGTTTCGCTTTTACCATCTTGATCAAGGGTTACAAAATTAGGAAAATAAACTACCTCTTCACAATGCAATACCTCAACAGCCCAATTTTTTAAAATTTTATTTACAGCTATAATCGCA
>JAJRPS010000040.1 GCA_024280635.1 Bacteroidota bacterium
AAATAGGTTTTATTAGGAATGTATTCTAACAACAATAAATTGCTATTTTTAAAATCTTCTTGAATTTCTTGTGATGGTGTTTCATTAAATTGAATGTATCCGAAAAAACCAGCTTGGTATTTTGCATTTTCAGGAAAAGAATCCCACGAAAAAGCATCTATATTTTCTTGGACAATAAGTGATTTTGATTGAAAATGAATTGCATTATCCGATTGAGAATAAGAACTAAAAACAATAACTATAGTAGTTATTAGTGTGCTTATTTTACTTTTCATAAAACTGAATTAAAATGAAAAACAAATATAAAAAATATAAAACGAAATATCCTTTTCAAAAACATTATTCTCAGGACAAACTCACACTTTATTTGAAGTGCTTATCAACTTTAAAACTTCAAAATGTAAGCTTACACTGATATTATTCTTACTTACTTAAAGTTATCTTATAAGAAATGAAAAATATTTTTTTCTGAAAAAATCACCACTTAATTTCAGATAAATTTAGTTGTTTAAGTATTGTATTGGATTTTGAAAAATGCTTATTACCAAACCAATAACCGCGATTTGCACTTAAAGGTGATGGATGACCCGATTCTAGAATATAGTGTTTGTTTTTATCTACATTTTTTCCTTTTTTTTTGGAAAATCCGCCCCAAAGTAAAAAGATAACATTTTCTTTTTTGGTAGATATTAATTGAATAACTGCATCGGTAAACTGCTCCCAACCCTGTTTTTGATGTGATCCTGCTTCACTTTCTCTAACTGTCAATGTAGCATTTAGTAACAAAACACCTTGTTTTGACCAAGTAAGTAAATCACCTGATTTTGGTATTTTCTTGCCAATATCTTCTTTTAACTCTTTAAAAATATTTTTTAAAGATGGCGGATGTGTCACCTTATCACTAACCGAAAAACACAAACCATTTGCTTGTCCTTTGCCATGATAAGGATCTTGTCCAATGATTACCAATTTTAAATCGGCAAATGAACACGCATTAAAAGCATCGAAAATTTGATTTTTATTGGGATAACAAATACTGTTTTTGTATTCTATTTCAAGGTAATTTAGTAAATTTTTAAAATATTTTTTATCCAATTCGCTTTGTAAAATAGCTTGCCAATCGTTAGTAATCTGTAAATTCATAAAAATTAATCAATCACATTATTAATTTTTTCCCAAAGTACATTATCAAAACCTGAATTAGCCAATTGTTGTGTGCCTGCGCTTTCGCCACAGCGAATAACAACCATATTTTTACTTGGCACAACATAAATTTTTTGATCGTTTGCGCCTAAGGCTGCATACATATCATTTGGCGCGTTCGGTATGATGGAACCCGAATGCAAAGTAGAATCTGTTCCAATAAAGCTAGCTTTACCATTCAACCACCATAAATAACCGTAAGCAAGATTTAAATTTTGAGAAGAATTTACCATTTGATTAAAATACGATTCCGACACAATGGTATTGTCATTCCATTTTCCTTTATGTAAAGACAGTAAACCAAAACGAGCCATACTTCTTGTATTACTGGAATAAATATTTAAATATAGTATACTACTCCAAGAACCATGCATCCCGATTTTATCGGAAATACTTGTTTTTATAAAGGGTTTAAAATTCATGCCTGTACGTTGACTTAACATATTTTGTACTTGAATAAATGTGCCTTGATGGTAATTCCAAACAGAACCTGCATCGGCATGGTATTGCATGCAATTAGGTAAAGTACACGACCAATCCAAAAAAATATTCGGATTATTCACCAAACCAGTTGTCATTGTTAAATGATGCTTAATGGTGATTAAATCTTGTTTTGCATCGGTTAAGGACGACCAATTAGCACCAAGCACATCGGATGTTTTGTCCGTAATAGAAAAATAATTTTTATCTTGTGCTATTCCTACAGCAACAGCGGTTAAACTTTTAGCTGCCGAATACCAAGGCCAAACTGCATTTTGTGTATGGTTGTTAAAATATTTTTCTATAACTATTTTTCCATCTTTTAAAATAATAAAACCTTTGGTGTCTTTTTCTTCTAAATACGTATATAAGTTCTGAATTTCATTTACATTCCATCCTAAACTACTTGGTGTTTCTGTTTGCCAAGCATTCCCAGTTAATGGCGGAAAATAACCTGTGTCATTGAGATTCGGTTCATGCTGATCGGTTGCGCAAGAAAAAGCAAGTGCTAAAAATAAGCAACTAAAAATATATTTATTCATAATTTCAATTTTAAGATATCTAACTAAGACCAAACGAAAACCAATTGGTTTAATTACATTTGCGCTAATATAATTAAAGTTTTACATGCGTACAAAATATTCATCCAAAAATAAAATAAACGTCATCACACTTGGCTGTTCCAAAAACATTATTGATAGTGAAGTGTTAATGGGACAATTAAAAGCCAATAACAAAGAGGTAGTTCATGAAGATAAAAAAGAAGATGGTAATATTGTTGTCATAAACACCTGTGGATTTATTGGTAAAGCTAAGGAAGAATCGGTAAATACCATTTTGCATTTTGCACAAAAAAAAGAACGTGGTGAGGTAGATAAAGTATTTGTTACTGGTTGTTTAAGCGAACGTTATAAACCAGATTTAGAAAAAGAAATACAAAATGTAGATCAATATTTTGGTACGCACGATTTACCCAACTTATTAAAAGCTTTAGGAGCAGATTACAAACACGAACTAATTGGCGAGCGCCTAACAACCACGCCAAAACATTATGCATATCTTAAAATTGCCGAAGGTTGCGATAGACCTTGCTCCTTTTGTGCCATACCGCTAATGCGAGGAAAACACGTTTCTAAAACGATAGAAAATTTAGTAACTGAAGCACAAAAACTAGCCAAAAAAGGAATTAAAGAATTAATTCTTATTGCACAAGATTTAACCTATTACGGCTTAGACATTTATAAAAAAAGAGCTTTAGCCAATTTATTAAAAGAATTAGTGAAAATTGATGGCATAGAATGGATTCGATTACATTATGCTTTTCCTAGTGGTTTTCCTATGGATGTGTTGGAAGTTATGAAAAACGAACCTAAGGTTTGTAATTATTTAGATATTCCGTTACAACACATTAATAGTGAGTTGTTAAAATCTATGAAACGCGGCACAACATCCGAAAAAACAAGAAAATTAGTTTCAAAATTTAGAGATTTTGTTCCAAATATGGCAATTAGAACCACGATGATTGTTGGTTATCCTGGTGAAACTGAAGCTATTTTTCAAGAATTAAAAGAATTTATTCGTGAAAGCGAATTTGATCGATTGGGCTGTTTTACCTATTCGCACGAAGAAGATACGAGCGCGTACTTATTAGAAGATACCATTCCGCAAGACGTAAAAGAAAGTCGTGTTGCCGAAATTATGGAAATGCAAGCCGAAATTTCCTTTAACCTCAACCAAAAAAAGGTTGGGAAAATTTTTACTTGTATTTTTGATAGAAAAGAAGGCAATGATTATATTGGTAGAACAGAATTTGATTCGCCCGATGTTGACAATGAAGTCATTGTAGATGCAAGTAAACACTACCTACAAACAGGACAATTTATTGATATAAAAATTACAGAGGCAACCGATTTTGATTTATATGGCGAGCCAGTAACACTTAGTAAAATAAAGACTTTATACTAATTAATTTTATGAAACAAGAATCTTGTAATTTAAACGATAGCGGCTGTAAAACAACAAGTAAAACCGATAACTTAGGCGAATATTGGTGTGCCAAATATACCGATACTGATTATACAAAATCTGGTTGGTACGAAAAAGAATCTAAACCCAGTTTAGATTTAATAGCACAATGTAATTTAAAAAAAGAAGCTACTATACTAAATGTTGGTGTTGGCGCTTCAACTATAATCGATTCCTTATTAGCTAAAAAATACACTAATTTAATTGCCAACGATATAAGTAGCTGCGCTTTAAATACAATTAAAAATCGTATAGGCAACCTTAAAAATAACGTAAATTGGATTGTTGATGATTTAACGAACCCAACAGCATTAAATAATTTACCACAATTAAACTTATGGCACGATAGAGCTGTATTACACTTTTTTTTAGATGAAAAAGACCAAAAAACTTATTTTGATTTACTACATAATAAAGTAAAAAAAGGAGGCTTTGTACTTATTGCTGCTTTTAATTTAGATGGCGCAACAAGTTGCTCAGGTTTACCCGTTTTACGTTACAATGCTTCTTTATTAGAAGTTAAACTTGGCAGTGAATATAGTATGCTTAAAGCTTTTGATTATGAATACAAAATGCCAAATGGTGCAATACGTAATTATGTGTACACTCTTTTTCAAAGAAAAATAGAATCTTAAACATAGCTAACCTGTATTGGATGACTTTATTTTTTAAAACGATTAGTATAAGAATAGTAGCGGATTTCAAGGCACTTACCTTTCAATTTATTACTAAACTTTGTACAAAGATATGACCTTTGAATTTAGTACTAAAACCGCTATTATTTTTATACATTGTTGTAAACTGTGCATTATTTTTTTAATATCATTAACCCATTTTTATAACGATAATCATTTGTTTGATAATAAGAAATAATATTTTTTAATTGTATTGAATCCTCTTTTTCAGGTTTTAAAGTATTTGTTGCTTTTTCATAAGTATAAAAAGATACTTTTTTTTGGTCGCCTAATACAGTTAATTT
>JAJRPS010000041.1 GCA_024280635.1 Bacteroidota bacterium
GTTTCATTTATATCAAAATTTTCATTTGTAGACGCTAAAATAATATACTTTCCAATGTTTAGTTTCGGAATTACAACTTCCGTACTGTGCTGAAAATAATCTCCTTTTTGTGGTAATTTTACTTCAAACGTGTGAGTGAATTTTTGCGTATTGAAAAAGTCTTTTATTTTTTGATTACGCTCGCTGTAATTATACTGATTAAAATTATGTTGGTTAGTAATAGGATAAATTCTGAAATACAGTTTGTTAATGTTGTTGTATTTTACTAACACCTTAGAAACATCAGCACTTATATATTGCTCATTTTGTATGGATAGTGTTTCTCTTAAAATGTTGTTTTTTAAGTTTTGCGCTATTGTAGTAGCTTCTCCTTTTGGATAATCTGCAATGATTTTATTACAAATTTGCAGTGCTTTTTTACGGTTTTCAGGGTTTTTATCTTTTGTAGCATTTTCAAAAATAGCTTTTGCATAGGTTGCTTTTATAAGTGCATAAGATTTTCCATTTTTTAATTTCTGAAAACTATTTTTTAAAGATAAAATGTACATTTCTTGTGCATTTTTTAGTGTTGTATTTCTTTTTACAAATTGCAAACGCGCCAAGTATACATCGGTTAATGCATCAATATTATTGTTTTGCAAATGAAATGCTTCTAGCTTTTGGTAGGTTTTAAGGACTTCTAATTGTGATAAAATACTATCATTGGCTTGCAATTTTAAATTCACAAAACTCTTTGTAGGATTAAAATAATCGGTTTTATCAATATAAAAACGCTCTTTGGGTTTTGTTATTCGAGATTCTGACGTGTTAAAGAAAGTCAATGCCCTATGGGTTAAAAAATCATATAATGTAGGGCGAAGGTTTTGCGTGCTTTCACCTTTTATTAAAATGTAATTATAATTTTCAATAGGAATTTGTTGTAGTTTTTTTGCTTGTGCAATAGAGGCTTTAAAATTTTCATGAATATTAGTAATCAATCTGTTTAAATCCCACGTCCTAAAATCGGAATTGACAACTTCCGTAGTTTTTGTGCGTTTATAAATTTGCCAACGATGTTGGTTAAGATATTGCCATTTAAAGTCCGCCAAAATACTTTGTAAAATGACATTTGTTGGAAAATTGGCTTCAGCAATTTCTTTTTCTAAATTTTTTACTACATTTAATTCAGCATCTTCTTGTAATACTAAAGCGTATTTACTTTGGTATAATAAGGCTTTTATTAGTTGGTTACTATTTTGTTTTCTCTTTGCTTTTTTATAGATGGCAGTAACAATTTCATTAGCTGATTTTGTTTTGCCTTCTTGCTCAAAAGCTTCTACTTGTGTCCACTGTCTTTCAAAATACTGTTGTGCTTGAGTATTCAGGGTTAAGAAAAGACTGAAAAGGAAGATTGTTTTTCTCATAATGCTTGCTATTTATTAGCAAGTTAAAGATAACAAAAAGTATTCCAATACTACAATGCGTAAAGCAACTCTTCTGTTGAGTGAAAATACCTTTTGATTTAGGGAGGGTATTTTACATTGTTTTTTTTGAAAGGATGTTTTATTATTATCGACATTAAAACAGTATTTTTACCATTATGAAATTATTTTCAACACTTTTATTAAGTATTCTTTTTTTCTTTTCAATGTTTTCGCAAGAAAATAATTTTGAAAAAGGAACAACATTATATCAGCAGAAACAGTTTGTAAAAGCCAAACCTTATTTTGAAAAGTGGTTACAAACACACCCCACTGATATTAAAACGCAAGAATATTTAGGAGATATTGCGGGATATCAAAAACAATGGGATTCCTCCATATCGTATTTTGAGTATTTGGTAAAACAATATCCTAAAAATGCCAATTATCACTTTAAATTAGGTGGAGTATTGGCGTTAAAAGCACAAGCATCCAATAAATTAAAAGCATTATTGTTGGTTACCGATTTAAAAAAACACTTACACAAAGCTGTTATATTAGACCCAAAACACATAGAAGCACGTTGGGCATTGGTAGAAGTCTACGTGAGCTTACCCATTTTAGTAGGCGGTAGCGAAAGCAAAGCTAATAAATATGCAAATGAGTTGTTGCTATTATCACCTGTAGATGGTTATTTGGCATTGGGATATGTTGCCGAATATTACAACAATCCTAAAAAAGCAGAAACGTATTACAAAAAAGCCATTGCTACTGGCGGATCCATACACACCTATCAAAAATTATCTGATTTATATGAGAAAAATGAACAACCTCAAAAAGCATTATCTAATTATGAGCAAGCCGTAAAGGTTAAACAACGTAATCATTTAAATTATTTAATGGGTAAAGTTTGTGCGCAATATAACTTATCGCTTGACAAAGGGTTAATGTATCTGAAAACCTATTTGAAAAATTATTCGGCTCAAGATGGCGTACCTAAAAGTTGGGCAAATTTTAGGATTGCTCAAATTTATCGCCATAAAAAGGATAAACGCAACGCTTACAACTACATACAAAAAGCACTACAGGAAAAACCCGATTTAAAACTGGCAATTGCCGAGAAAAAATTGATTTTGGAGATGGAGTAATATTATAAGTTTATTAACATTTAAATATGATTCCTTTAACTTTATAAATACTCAAATACATTTATCATTGTATAAATAAAAAGCCATAAGATGTTTCTTAAAATATCCTCCTTACGTTTCTTTACAATACTGTTGTTTTCTATATCTATTTTCTCTCAAACAAAAATAGTATTATTAGACTCTGTAACAAAGAAACCGCTTTCAAACGCAACGATTAAAAGTCAAAAAGGAATAGGTTTTTACACGAATAAAAAGGGTGTATTTCATGTCAGAAAAAATAAAACCAAACAGATAACAATTAGCTACTTAGGTTATTTTAAGAAAAAGGTAAATATTTGCTCAATAAAAGATACCGTATTTCTTATTCCAAAAACAGATGTATTGGATGAACTTATAATAAAAGGAAAGAAAAAGGAAAAGAAAATTATCCGCACTAAGAATTATGGAAATATGCTATTACGTAAAAAAGAGGAAATAGTCAGTTGTGTTATTCCAAGTGAAAAACTAATTGGTTATGACATTAATAAAGTGTCCTTTTCTTTTCAAAAACTAACATGGACAAGAAGAGAAAATATTCTTAAAACCCAAACAGCACTAATTAGGGTAAATGTATATGATGTATTAAACAATAAACCTAATAATTTATTATTTACAAGTAAAATCATAAAAATAAATGCGCTTTATAAAGATCTACTAACCGTTAATTTAGAAGATGAATTGCTCACTTTTAATAAAGAGGGGTTGGCTTTTGGCATTGAATACATTGGTAATATTGATAATACTGGTAATTTTTGTAATACAAAAAGATTACACTTGCGCCCCAGATTAAGTAAAAACAAAAGCAACTATTTTAAAGCAATAACATTTTTAAGAAATCCGTCATTACATAAAATTATTGTTTTAAATGAGCTTATGAATAGCCTTTTACCAAAAGATATGAAACGAAACTATGATAGAGTTTTAAATATTCGTTTTGAAGTATCTAAATAATCATTCTATATGAAGTAATACCCATTTTAAACATTTATTACTTTTAATCTCAAAACCGTTTTCCAATTTCTTGCACTTGCGCTTACTTGTAATTTTTTTTCAAAAAAAGCTGCTGATAATTTACTGTTTCGACTATTGTCAGGGTAATGAATAAAAACAAAATGACCTTTAATGGTAAAAGAATCGTTTTTCCATTTAAAATTGGCAATATTTTTTACTAATGTAATATCTGGAATTTGGTTTAAAAAGATAACGTGTAGTTTTTTATAATCTTCCTCAATAGCTAAATATGGATTTGTTGATATACATTTTTCAATATCTTCTTCTGTTAGGGTAATTACAGGAACATCATAGTTAAATTGTTCAAGAATTAGGTGTTTAATATGTGTGCAAATTTTAGTACTATCTTTCTCCTCACTTTCTAAAAATACATTTCCACTTTGTATATACGTACGTACATTTTGATAAGCATTATTACTAAGTAAATTACGCAATGTTTGCATGGGCAGCTTTCTGTGTCCGCCTACATTTATCCCTCTTAATAATACAATATAGTTTTGCATATTTTTATTTTATAACGCTAAATACCACATAAGTTACTCACACAGTTGCCCTCTATGTGGTTTTAAAGCAGTTCTAAGTTTTGGCACATGTACTTCATCAACTATTAAAAAAGCCATGGCACTAAATTCGCTTTCCGATAGGCTTTCACATCCATAATGCGCTATGTTTTCCATTTGCATGTATTCCTTTAAATGAATAACATGATGTATTGCCGTTTGGTTGGCTGCGGGACCTCTAAAATCCCAAATCATTTTTATTTTTTTGCTCATCATTATAAAATATTAGACCAATATATCATAAAAATAGAAAGTAGCATTCGGAAATCAAAATTCCTTTGTTATCTTTGTAACATGAACGCATATTTTTTATTTATTAGTGGTGGCGAAATTGCCTTTATACTCTTTGTTGTAGTTATGATTTTTGGTGCCGATAAAATTCCAGAAATTGCACGAGGATTAGGAAAAGGAATGACTCAATTAAAAAATGCAACCAATGAAATAAAATCGGAAATTACTAAAAGTGCCGATGGTCATGGACTGGATTTGGATCTTGTAAAAGATATTAAAAAGGATTTATACAAAGCTGTTGATGGTACCGATACTCGTTTTGTACGTGATGTAAAATCTCAAATTGATAGTGTGAAAAAAGATTTGGGTACTTTAGATGATATTACCGGACCTATTAAGCGTCAGTTATAAACACTTGCACAAATTTTACAATACAAAAACTAAACGACCCTACTAATTGTTAAACCGTCTCTAATGGGTAATAATACGGTTTCGATACGTTCATCATCATTTAATAGTTTATTGTATGCTAATATTATTTTTGTAGATTCGTCTTTCGGATTTAGCTTTTCTAAAACCTTACCACTCCACAATACATTGTCCGATAAAATTACACCACCAGTATTCATTTTATCAATAATGGCATGAAAATAATTGACATAATTGGGTTTATCAGCATCTATAAAAACCAAATCAAATGTTGTGTTTAGTGTTGGTATAATATCCAAAGCACTCCCTAAATGTTGTTGTATTTGTGTTCCGCAATTAGATTTATCAAAATATTTACGTTGAAAATCAACCAATTCTTCGTTGACATCTATGGTATGTAATTTTCCGTTTTTTTGTAATCCTTCTGCTAAACACAATGCCGAATACCCAGTATAAGTACCAATTTCCAATATGGTTTTAGGATTTATTAATTTAGATAACATGCTTAATACACGCCCTTGATAATGCCCACTCAACATACGGGGCTGTAATATTTTCTGATAGGTTTCACGGGTCAATTGTTGTAGTAATTCCGGTTCTACTTGTGAATGTGCTACTACATAATCGTCTAATTGTTGCGGTATAAAATGCATTCGTGTTATTTGATTTTGTGTTGTTTGTGCTGTAGTGCAAATATACCTACTAAATTTGAAATGACATTAAATGGTATAAAATTACATTTAAAAAAGCCACATCATTTTTGATGTGGCTTTTTTTATTTAAGTTCCAAAATTAGATTCAATCATGTACGAGCTGGCTATTACCCTGGATTTCCTCTAAATTAAAATTTAATCTCTTCTTGGTTTTCTATCGTCTCTACGATTATCTCTACCTTTATTTTCTCTTGGCGGTCTTGCAACATAACCTTCTGGTTTTGGTAATAATGCTTTACGAGAAACTTTTTCTTTTCTTGTTCTTGGGTCTTTTCCGAAGTATTTTACATCAAATACATCTCCCATGCTTACTACATCAGAAACTTTCTCGGTACGTTCCCATGCCAATTCAGATATATGCAATAACACTTCGTTTCCTGGTGCTTCAACATATTCTACTACTGGTCCGAAATCAAGAATTTTAATTACTTTCACTTCATAAACACTACCTACTTCAGGTTTGAAAAGCATAGACTCAATACGAGCTAATACCGTTTCAATTCCTTTAGGATCTGTTCCTAAAATTTCAACAATACCTTCTTCGGTTACAGGATCTTCTGTAAGTACAATTGTTGTTCCTGTTTCTTTTTGTAATTCTTGAATGTGTTTACCTCCTGGTCCAATAAATGTACCAATCATATCATTAGGAATTACACTGGTTACCATTTTAGGTGCATGTGCTTTTACATCTCCTTCTGGAGCTGCGATAGTACTTGTTAATTTACCTAAAATATGTAAACGACCGTCACGAGCTTGCGCTAATGCCGATTCTAATACATCATAAGATAATCCTTTTACTTTAATATCCATTTGACAAGCTGTAATACCTTTTTCAGTACCAGTAACTTTAAAATCCATATCTCCTAAATGATCTTCATCTCCTAAGATATCAGATAATACTGCAAATTTACCAGTTGCTTCATCAGAAATTAATCCCATTGCAATACCAGAAACTGGACGAATTAATTGAATACCTGCATCCATTAATGCCATTGTACCAGAACAAACTGTTGCCATTGATGAAGAACCGTTAGACTCTAACACCTCAGCAACTACACGTACTGTATACGGGCAATCTGCAGGAATCATACCTTTTAAGGCACGCTGTGCTAAATTACCATGTCCAATTTCACGACGAGAAGTACCTCTTAATGGGCGCGCTTCTCCTGTACAAAATGGAGGGAAATTATAATGTAAATAAAATGTTTCTTCACCTTCATAAGATGGTGTATCAATTTTACTAGCTTCTCTAGATGTTCCTAAAGTTACGGTTGCTAATGCTTGTGTTTCACCACGTGTAAATATTGCAGAACCATGAGTTGATGGTAAATAATCTATTTCACACCAAATTGGTCTAATTTCATCGGTTTTACGACCATCTAAACGCAATCCTTCATTTAAGGTTAAATCACGAATAGCTGCTTTTTGTGCTTTATTGAAATATTTACCAATTAAGTCGCCGTAATCTGCTATTTCTTCTTCAGAAAAAGTAGCTTTTAAAGCTTCTTTTATTTCAGAAAAAGCAGTTGTACGTTCTTCTTTAGACGTTCCTTTTTTAGCTACATCATATATTTGTTGATATACTGCTGTATTAATTTTTTCAGCTAAAGCTTCATCTTCTCTTTCATTTTCATACTCACGTACTTCTTTTTTACCGAAAGCTTCTGCTAAACGTACTTGTGCAGCACATTGTATTTTAATAGCTTCATGTGCGAATTTAATAGCATTTGCCATATCTTCTTCACTACACTCGTCCATTTCACCTTCAACCATCATTACAGAATCAGCAGATGCACCAATCATCATATCCATATCAGCATTCGCTAATTGCGCTCTACTTGGATTGATTACAAACTCACCGTCAATTCTTGCTACTCTTGCTTCAGAAATTGGACATTCAAAAGGAAAATCACTCAATTGAATAGCAGCAGAAGCAGCTAAACCTGCTAATGCATCTGGCATAACGTCTTCATCATTAGACATTAATTGAATCATTACTTGTGTTTCTGCATGATAATCTTTTGGAAACAACGGACGTAAAACTCTGTCTACTAAACGCATGGTTAAAATTTCATCATTACTTGGACGCGCTTCTCTTTTAAAGAAACCTCCTGGGTAACGACCTGCAGCTGCAAATTTTTCTCTATAATCTACTGTTAATGGTAAAAAATCTACCGTACCTGCTTTGTAGCTTGATACTACAGTACATAATAACATTGCTTTACCCATAGTAACGACAACGCTACCATGTGCTTGTTTGGCTAACTTACCTGTTTCGATAGTAATTTCTCTACCATCGCCAAGGTCAATGACCTCTTTAAATACTTTTGGAATCATAATTTTTTAATTCTAAATTAAACATTGGCGTTGTGTTGTGTGTAGTTGTTGTTTCCAATGAAAAACTAAAATATAGCTTTTTATTATTTTAAAAACCGCTACAAAAATAGCTGTTCTTATTATTTAGTTCAAAACTTTAGTGGAGCTTTGAACTAAAAAAGAGGCGCGTACGCCTCTTTTTCTTCAATTATTTTCTTAAACCTAATTCTTTTACTATTGCACGATATCTTAAAATATCTTTTTTAGTTAAGTAATCTAATAAACTTCTTCTTTTACCTACTAACATTACTAGTGCACGTTCTGTATTATAATCCTTACGGTTATTTTTCAAATGCTCTGTTAAGTGATTGATACGTTGTGTAAATAATGCGATTTGCCCTTCTGCAGACCCTGTGTTTTTAGCGTTTCCACCGTGTTTTGCAAAAAGTTCTGCTTTAGCTTCTTTTGTTAAATACATGCTAATATTTTTTTTAAATGATTTTTATGTACTGATATGGTTTTCATATCAAGCCGCAAAGATAGTGTTTTTATTTATTTTGAAACCATTTTAAGCATGTAATTTACTCCTACCATTACAATCGGAAGTTTTTTAAAAGATTTTCTTTCTTCATTTACATTTTAACCTATCAATATTCTCCAAATTTGAGCCACTAAAAAGGTGACAATAAATCCTGCTACAACAGGTAATACAGAAGCTATTACGGTCCACTTCAAACTGTTTGTTTCTTTATATATGGTATAAATAGTTGTACTGCAAGGGTTGTGCAATAAACTAAACAACATGACATTTATAGCCGTTAATAAAGTCCATCCTCCTGCTTTTAAAATAGCTGCTGTGGCGGTTACGGAATCCAATTCAAACATTACACCTTCACCTACTCCTCCGTGAATCCCTGTAACCATTACGGTTAGCATTAATATAGTGGGAATTACAATTTCATTAGCCGGTATAGCAACAATGTATGCTAATAAAATAACACCGTTTAACCCTAATAAAAATCCAAATCCATCTAAAGAATGAATGGTCCAAGATGCAATGCTCTCATTACCTACATATATATTAGAAATCAACCAAATTACAGCTCCAGCAGGTGCTGCAAAAACAATTGCTCTCCATAAAACAATTATGGTTCTATCTATTAAAGAGGTGTAAATTGTTTTCCAAAAAACAGGCGGTCTGTATGGAGGTAACTCCAAATTAAAAGTAGAAACTTCACCTTTTAAGACTGTTTTTGATAACGCCCAAGAGAAGAAAAACATAAAGAAAATACCCAAAACCGCAATACCAATAACTGCCGATAATGAAGCAAAACTTGAATAAGATTCTGGAACTACTGCACCAATAAAAATAGTAGCTAGTAATATTTGTGTTGGCCAACGACCATTACAAAGTGAAAAGTTATTAGTAATTATAGCTATTAATCGTTCTCTAGGACTATCAATAATTCTCGTTGCGATAACACCTGCCGCATTACAACCAAAGCCCATGCTCATGGTTAATGCTTGTTTACCATGTGCTCCTGATTTTTTAAATAAGCTATCCATATTAAAGGCTACTCTTGGTAAATAGCCAAAATCTTCTAAAAGTGTAAACAACGGAAAAAATATTGCCATGGGAGGTAGCATCACAGCAATAACCCAAGCTACCGCTAAATAAACACCATCAAATAAAAAGCCACTTAACCACCAAGGAAAACCAAGAGCTTCACCTGTATTTTTTAAAATGGGTAAAAAGGTATCTAATAATACCGAAGCCAACATTGCTGAAGGGTAATTTGCACCAATAATAGTCAACCACAAAACAATCCCTAAAATAAAAAGCATTATTGGAAAGCCCCAAATTTTGCTAGTTACAATTTTATCTATTTTAGCGTCTAACCTAAACTTAGCTTTTTCATTATCTTTAATTACGGCATCTTCTACAATTTTAGAAGCATCTGCATAAATACTTTCTGCTAAATTATCATGAAAATCGTCACCAATTTGCCAACGCAACTCTTCAGATAATGCAATAATCCTTTCTATATTATTATTAATTTTAGATTTCATTGTTTGCTATTTTCCCCGTTCGTAACGCTTCTATTATTTGTGTATCCCCTTCCAATAGCCTAAATGCAATCCATCTACTATTTGAAATGTTTGGATATTCCTTTTCTATTGCTGTACTTAATTCTTGTACTGATTTTTCTATATTTTTAGGAATACTTTTTATTTTATGTGGCTTACACTGTATTTTACCATTTGCCAATTCACTAATGGTTTGTATCAACTCTGGTATTCCTTCTTGAAATCTCGCACTTGTTGGTACAACAGGAATACCAAGGTCTTTTGCTAAAATTCTTGTATCTATGGTAATGTGATTTCTTTTTGCCTCGTCCATTAAATTAAGGCATAAAACAGCATTGTTTGTGATTTCTAGAATTTGCAATACCAAATTTAAATTTCGTTCTAGCCTACTTGCATCTACTACTATAACGGTAACTGTCGGTTTTCCGAAAAGAATAAAATCTCTTGCCACTTCTTCATCTTCTGAGGTGGATAATAATGAATAGGTTCCTGGTAAATCTACCAACTTATATTTTTGATTGTTGTACTCAAAAGCTCCTTCTGCCCTAGCAACTGTTTTTCCAGGCCAATTACCTGTATGTTGCCGCAACCCCGTGAGCGCATTAAAAACAGTACTTTTGCCTGTATTTGGATTTCCTGCAAGTGCAATTACAAAATCAAAATCAACAGTTCTTACCCCTAATTTTTTAAGCCCCTCTGCATTAAAATGAGAACAGGTTTCGCAAGCACTTTTGGGTTTATTTTCCATTTTTATTTTTATTAATTAAAATTTTAGACGCTTGATTTTTTCGCAAAGCGATACTGGTTCCTTTTATTAAATATGCTTTTGGATCTCCTAACGGATTTAACAAGTCAATTGCAATACTTGCTCCTTTTACAAAACCTAAATCTAATAATCGCCTTCTATTTTCTCCTCTACACTCTTTTGATAGCCCTATGATTTTTGCTGTTTCACCTAACAACAAGCTTGACAAACGAGTAATGTCATCTTCTTTTACTTCGTCTTTTTCTAATACAGATACGGTAATGTTTCCTGCTACTATAGGAGCTAAAATAAATTGCTCTCCTTCAGAATGGAAAATGACTCGAGTGGTATTATTTTCAATAACTCTAACTGTAGAATACAAATGTATATTTTCAGCTAATATTTGTTTATATATAATGTCTGGCTCGTCCTCAATATGTATTATTTTACCTATTGTGTTTTCTTTTAAAGATGATAACGGAACTCCTCTTTTTATTTTTGCTATTTTACCTTTACTTGTAGGTATTGGATCTCCATGCGGGTCAAACTTAGGGTTTCCTAAAAGACTAGAGAGCTTATCAATTTCTACCACACTCAGCTCATGTTCTTTTTTTTCGGCTCTTTCATGCCATTCTGCTTTATGAAATCCTGTTTTTTCAGACAAGTATTTTTCCCACAACCGATGCGCTCTAATAATTTGCAACGCATACTCATTTCCTTTTGTGGTTAGCTTGTAATTGTCTTTTTCCAATACAACCAATTCATTATCCATCATCTTATTCAAACTCTCTATAATCATTGCGTTAGAAAACGACAGTGTATTTGTTAAATCATTTGTAGTTATGGTGTTGTTAGCAATTTGATTGTGATATAAATATTTCAAAATATCCTCAATAATTGTTTTATCTTTTTGCTGATATATTTTTTTAACTAAAAAGAAAATTCCTTTTTTAGGTCGGAAAATAAAAAACAATAAGATGCTAACACCAAAAAATACCACAAGAGCGGTTATAGGACTATAATTCATCTTTTTAGGTATATGTTTTTAATTACACTTTCAGATATGTTAAATTGTTTTTCACCTATTTCAATAGTATATGAATCGTCAAAAACTTCTTTATCTATTACTTTAATTTCAGAGCCAATGGTAATATTATTTTTGGTTAAAAATTTTAAGAATTTTTCTGAATCATTTTTCACTTCAACAAAAACTCCTTTTTCACCTACTTCCAATTCATTTAAGCAAACGGTTTTTATTGCTATAAATTCCCCATTAACGTCTGGTATTGGGTCTCCATGCGGATCAACTTTTGGGAAATTTAAAAAAGCATCTAATTGATTTGTCAGTTTTTCCGATTGAATGTGTTCTAACTGTTCTGCAATGTCGTGTACCTCATCCCAACTAAAATTCAATTTATTTACTAAAAAAGTTTCCCAAAGACGGTGTTTCCTTACTACGGAAAGTGCAATTTTTTTCCCTTCAGCATTTAATTTAACACCTTTATATTTTTGATAGTTAATCAATTCTTTTTTAGCTAATTTTTTAAGCATATCGGTAACAGAAGAAGCCTTTGTCTCTATTTTTTGAGCAATCAGATTGGTGCTTACTCCTTCCGTATTAATTTGCTCTAGAGCATATATTTCTTTGATGTAATTTTCTTCTGATTTCGTAAGCATAAATTATATTTTATGCAAATTTAAAATATTTTTTTAGACTTGACTAAAAATAAGTAGTATTATTTAATAAAAAAAGGTCTTTCAAAACAATTTTGAAAGACCTTTTTAGATTATTAACGCACTGTAACTTTACGCGGTACGTACTTTTTTATTTTGTATCAAATCCAAATACAAATTAATATTGTTTTTTAAATCTTTACGATGCGATATGAAATCTAAGAAACCATGTTCTAACAAAAACTCAGAACGTTGGAATCCTTCTGGTAATTCTTTACCTGTAGTATCTTTTACAACACGTGGTCCTGCAAACCCAATTAAGGCTCCTGGTTCTCCTACATTAATATCTCCTAACATTGCAAATGATGCAGTTGTACCTCCTGTTGTAGGATCGGTACATAAAGATATATAGGGTATAGCGCTATCTGCTAATTGCGCTAATTTTGCAGATGTTTTTGCCAATTGCATTAAGGACAATGCTGCTTCCATCATACGGGCACCTCCTGATTTTGATATTAATAAAAATGGAATTTTATTTTTTAAAGAATAATCTGCTGCACGTGCAATTTTTTCTCCCACTACAGATCCCATTGAACCTCCAATAAAAGTAAAATCCATACAAGCAATTACCAAATCTTTTCCGTTCGATTTTCCTACTGCGGTACGTATTGCATCTTTTAATTTTGTTTTTTCTTGCGCTGCTTTTAAACGATCGGTATACTTTTTACTATCTGTAAAATTTAACGGATCTTTAGAAGTTAAATTCGCGTTCAACTCTTTAATTTTTGAAACATCATCAAATAAAATTTCAAAATATTCTTTACTTCCAATACGCACATGGTAATCATCTTCTGGACTTACATAAAAGTTTGCCGCCAATTCTTTTGTTTCTACAATTTTACCTGTAGGAGATTTGTACCACAACCCTTTTGGCGTGTCTCTTTTTTCTTCTGTAGAAGTTTGTATTCCTTTATTTTGTCTTTTAAACCAACCCATTAGATTTTGTTTTTAGATTTTTTTTATAATCCTTTTTACGGATTACAATGTATTGATATTATTTAAATCAGCAAATGATTTTAATAATCTTGTTTTAAATGTCAATTCTCCTTCACGCAACCATTTACGTGGATCATAATATTTTTTATTTGGCAAATCACCTCCTTCTGGGTTACCAATTTGTGTTTTTAAGTAATCTTGGTATTTCAAGATATAATCACGCACGCCTTCTGCAAAACCAAATTGCAAATCGGTGTCAATATTCATTTTAACAACTCCATAGCCTATTGCTTCTCTAATTTCTGCTACTGTAGATCCTGACCCTCCATGAAATACAAAATCAATTGTATTGTGAGGTACGTTGTATTTTTCAGAAATATATGCTTGTGAATCTTTTAAAATTGTTGGCGTTAAGACTACATTACCTGGTTTGTATACACCGTGTACGTTACCAAATGCTGCTGCTATTGTAAATTGATCACTTACTTTTAACAACTCTTCATACGCGTAAGCTACTTCTTCTGGTTGTGTATATAATTTTGAGGTGTCAACATCGGTGTTATCTACACCATCTTCTTCACCTCCTGTAATTCCTAATTCAATTTCTAAAGTCATACCCATTTTACTCATACGAGCTAAGTATTTTTTACAAATTTCAATATTTTCTTCTAAAGGCTCCTCTGACAAATCAATCATGTGTGAGCTGTATAGCGGTTTCCCTGTTTCTGCAAAGTGCTTTTCAGAAGCGTCTAATAAACCGTCTATCCAAGGCAATAATTTTTTTGCAGCATGATCGGTATGTAAAATAACGGGTACACCATAAGCTTCTGCCATCAAATGCACGTGTTTTGCTCCTGCAATTGCTCCTAGAATACTTGCTTTATGATTTTCATTACTCAATCCTTTTCCGGCATTAAATTGCGCACCACCACTTGAAAACTGTATAATTACAGGTCCTTTAGCTTCTGCTGCTGCTTCTAACACCGCATTTACAGTATTATTACCCACAACATTTACCGCTGGTAATGCAAAACCTTTTTCTTTTGCATAATTAAATATTGCTTGTACTTCTTTCCCAGTTGCTACACCTGCTTTTATTGAGTGACTCATTATTTTTTTATTTTCTTTGAATTATTATTGCAAATATATAAAATATCTATCGAAGATATAATTTGTAAAGTTGATTATTTTGTATATTAAAACTACCTATAAAAACATTATTTTTAAGTACACTAATCCATTACCAGACAATCAAAATGGATAATTAATTCCAAAATTATAAGTTGCATTTCTGAAGTTATAATTGCGAAACCATTTTTTGCTAGTTCCATACGGTTCATGAGTTTTAAAACCTACATCAAAACGTAATACAAAAAAACCAAAATCATAACGCAAACCTACACCTGAACCTACTGCTAAATTTGTAAGGCTTTCAAATGAGTTGAACTGATACGCCTCATCATCTTCATTATCTAATACATTCCAAATATTACCTGCATCTATAAACAATGCACCTTTAAAATCACCAAAAATAGCATATCGATATTCTGCATTTAATGCAATTTTCATGTTGGCTTCATTAAACTCATTATCTCCATTACTGGATCCAGGACCTAACCTATAAGCTGCCCATGCTCTATTATCATTACTACCTCCTGCAAAAAAACTTTTAGAAAACGGTATGGAATTAGAGTTACCGTATGGCAATGCTATCCCAAAAAAACTTCTAATTGCAAAAACATTATTTTTTGATAATTTCCAATGCTTAATATAATCTATTTCCGTTTTTACATATTGGGAGTATGCTACATTAAACAACTCATATCTGTCGTTTGAATTCCGATCCAACCCTAACATGTTGGATAATGTTGCCAATGTGTTACCAGCAAGTTCTAATTTGAATCCGAAGCGAGAAAAATCATCATCCGCTAAGCCTTTACGTGTATTTCTTACAAAGGAATAATTGGTGGTTAATATTAAATTATTTTCTGTTAAACGATTTTTACGTTCATTTATATTTTTTACCTCTTGCTCTTCTTCTGGGGTAATTAACGCTGCAACGGTTGGTGATAAATTACCATTAATTACATCATTTATAAACTGATCTGCTCCACTAGGATTTACTAAATCCGTAGCAGTATAAAATGAATTTATAGCAATTGCATTTAAACGAGTATAAGCATTACTATAGACACTAAAATAACGGTTTGGATTTAAGTTTCGTATAAACTGCCCATTAAACAGGTCTATACGGTGTGTGTTTGTTTTTGTAGCATACCATTGATAACTTAAAGCTCCGTTTACCGTAGTTTTATCTAACCCAATATTAGTTTGTGTACTGATACCAATACTAATACGAGTGGTGGGTATCATGATTTTTGGAATGATTTTTTGAGTATTTACAGGAAAGAAAATTCGGGGAAATGACAATTTCAAATCGACACCCGTTTCACGCACATCAAAAAAGCGATCATCTTTTACCGATTCATCTTTAGATGCTCCTATGGATCCTCTAAAAGACAACTCTAAATTTTCTGCTCGTCTAAAAACATTACGTGCCATTACTGATGTACTAAAAGCAAAACCTACGTTTTGGATGTTGTTATGCAGTGCATCTATATTGGCATCAAACCCAAACTTTTTTTCTGGGGTTAATAGTATATTCGCTATTAAACTGGTTTGTGTACTATCACGCTCATCAATAGTATATTTAATATTAGGATACTTAAAAGTCTTTAAATTGTTTAATTGATTTAGGGTTTGTGCCTTATCAATATCCCGATATACATCACCCACTTGTATCGCAATAACATCACTTAATGCTTTAGGCTTATAGCGTAATTTATCAAAGCTATAAAAATTATGATTGTTGTAACTTGCAGAATCTATTATTGGTTTCCCTTTATTTTCTTGCTTAAAATCAGTAAATACATTTACTTCACTAATTTTATATATTTGGAAGGGCACCTCTTTAAACCCATCATGCGTTCTTCTTTTTTTATTTTTAATATCAATGTTCCACGATATCGTTTTTTGCACAGAATCTGGGTCCTCCCAGCAGATTATTTGCTCTTTTTCAAACGTATATACACCGTTATTACGCATTACAGCTGTTATACGATCACGCTCTTGGACTACATCATTATTTTTAGATTGTGCTCCAATTTTTAAAATAGAATTTTTTAAATGTTGCTGATAAATAGAATCTACCACTTTAGAAGGTATCCTACTCATTAATGAATCTATTGTATATGGTACTCCTGTAGTGATGTTATAGGAAACTACCCCTCTGCGCTTTTTTAAATAATCAACCGTATAATCAATATTAATATCTCGCCAACCGTTGTATTGATAGTATTTTTTCAGCTCATCAATACTCTTTTGTATTTTTACCGAATCTACAATAGCTAAAGGTTCTCCTGATTTCCGAAACCAATCGTTAATTTTTAAATATGCTTGTTTTAAACGATAGGTTTGCTTTTTTGATAAAAAATGATTTAAATGCTGTTCTCTTTTTGGTTTTTTATGCAACCATTTATTAAATGCTGTGTCTGGGCTTTTACTAGATAAGTTATATATATTTAGTCGAAGCGGAATTGCTCCTAAAAACAATTTATTAGGTTTTGGTTTAATAATACTGTACACCGCTTCATTTGTTGATATCTCACCATTAATAGTAATCGCATTCTTTTTTAAAAAAACTTGTTGCTTTTCCAGGTGCTTCATTACACTACACGATGTAAAAAAGGTAGTTATTACAATAATAAATGATATTTTTGCGATATATTGTTTCAAAGGTTTTTAAAAAATTATTTCTAACAGCAATCAAAAATACATTATTTAAATGTTAAGCAAAAGCAGAATTAAATTAATAACGAGTTTAAAGCAAAAAAAATTTCGAAATCAACATCAATTGTTTGTTGTGGAAGGTTTAAAAACAATACATGAATTTTTAAATTCTGATTTTGAGCTGGATTTTTTATACACAACTAAATTATTTAGTGAAGTTACTAGCAATAAACAGCTTTTAATTACGGAAAAGGAACTCCAAAAAATTAGTTTTCTAAAAAACACCCACTCTGCTTTAGCGGTTTTTAAAATGAATCCTGAAATTACTACTGAAACCACTTCTTTAATTATTGCTTTAGATAATGTGCGTGACCCTGGTAATTTAGGTACTATTATAAGATTATGTGATTGGTTTGGTGTTACCCAATTAATTTGCAATACCGAAACGGTAGACTGCTACAACCCAAAAGTAGTGCAAGCCACTATGGGGTCTTTAACTCGCGTACAAGTGCTGTATGTAAATTTAGAAAATTACTTAGAAAACCAAAAAGAAACACCCATTTATGGTGCTTTTATGGATGGTGATAACCTTTACACCACATCATCTATAAAAAAAGAAGGTATTTTAGTTTTAGGTAATGAAGCAAATGGCATTTCTACAGAAATAGAAAAACACATTACGCAGCGTATTAGTATTCCGCGTTTTGGCACCCTAAAAGCTACTGAAAGCTTAAATGTTGCTATGGCAACTTCTATTTTACTAAGTGAGTTTAAGCGGAAAACAATGTTGTAATTTTAAAACAAAATTATTGAGTATTGGATAGTAAAATAATACATTATTTTTTGTTTTTTCAATTCAAAACCGACTTTGGTTAAGGCAATTAGCTATTATTGTTTTTTATTGATTGTT
The DNA here is from genome assembly GCA_024280635.1 of Bacteroidota bacterium. Taxonomy (GTDB): domain Bacteria; phylum Bacteroidota; class Bacteroidia; order Flavobacteriales; family Flavobacteriaceae. Next base: position 18,050 of record JAJRPS010000041.1, read on the forward strand.
ATGTACAGTTTTTTAATTTTATCTCTAATAGGTTTCTCAAAGAAGATATAACTAAAAGAAGATAATATAATTAAAATTATTAACCTAATAAAAAAAGATTCTGAGAAGTCGGCTTCTTTTTTTAGATTCAAATATTTTTCCATTCGATAATCTGAAAAAAACCTCCACACTACTGCTTGTAAAATATAAACACCAAAACTAATTTCTCCTAAAAAAACAAAAATATTTTTTGAAAATAATTTAGTCAATTTATCATTACTTAAAGAGATAAAAATGATTAATGGAACAAATATTATTGAGAGAAGACCGTTATGATAACTTAATCCTAATGGAAATTTTAATAAGGTTATTAAAATTATCATTGTAATTGTAATATGGATGATATAATTTTTCTGTTTATTTTTAAGCATTTTTATAAAATATAATCCAGCAAGATTACCAATTAAAAACTCATTAAAATGCATTAATGGATGATAATAAATATCTTTAATAGTATAGTATGGTAATTCTATATATTCATTAATTATTAAATGATATATAGTTTGACTTAATATAAAAAATAAGATTATCCATACACTTATATGTTTTATCTTTTTTTTCGAATAAAAATAATTAAATAATAAAGGGAAAGTCAAATAAAAAAACAACTCTACAGATAATGACCAACCTAGGTAATTTAAAGTAAGGGCTTTATTAGAAACCCAAGACTGCAACATTGATATATTTAATATTAAATCTATTTTATCTATATTTTTAAATAACTTAACCCCGAGTATTAGCAAAATAGCTAATAAATACACTGGATATATTCTTGCAAACCTATTATTTAAATATTTTAGGGAATTTATTTTCTCTCTATTTCCATATGCTATTATCATAACAAACCCAGAAAGAATAAAAAAGTAACTAACCCCTACATTCGCTTGTCTAAAAATGAATGATGTGTAATCGTTATAAAAAATACTTACTCCTTTACCATAATGAAAAATAACGATTGAAATAGCCGCAATAAATCTTGTAAAAGTTAATTGTTCAATTCTCAAAATATACTTAAAATTTAAATTTTCTTAAATTACACACAATATCATTTCAACATTGTTTATCGTTTAAATAAAGTTAGTTAAAAAAAACGAGGAAATCCCGTAATTAAAGTATTCTTTTAAACACCTGCACAAAAAAATTACTGCACTACAATATTTAAGAAAAAACCACGCGTTTGCATATTACTAATGTTTCCCGTCCATGGGCTATTGGCCCCTGTATCCCGTATCAACTCATCATCAATAGCAAAAACACCGCGTATGGTTGGCGATACTTTAAAATAATGTAAGTAAAAGTCAATCCCAAACCCAAGCTCTAAAAATCCGGGGTTTGTAGTAGTACGGAATTTACCTGCAAAGTTGTCATCTTTGCTTTTCTCATTACTGGATAAGTTAATAGTAGCAGAAACGCCTCCAATTAAAAACGGTTTAAAATTGCCAATACGCTTGGTACTCCATTTTATTAGAAACGGAAAATACACATAGGTAGATTGTATTTCTCTTTCCGAATTGGAAGTGCTTGTAAAATCATAATCGGCAGTAGTATAGCTTTCTGGGTATTGTAACGTACGAGTAGTAAAACTCAACCCTGGTTCTATCCTGAAATCAATATGTTTTCCTAACTTTAAATTCCCCAACAGCCCCACATTAAAACCAGTTGATGTTTTAACTACTATATCATCATGATTATTGGTGCGGTAATGAAATTTATAATCCAAACTATTAAACCCCAAATAATACCCCCAACTAATTAATTTATCATCTATACTCCCTCTTCCAGCACGTGAACCGTTGCGCACTTTATGATCTGAAAATACTTGAGCTGTAGTTTGTTGTATTGCAAACACTACTAGTAATAATAAAATAATTTGTTTCGTTTTCATAATCCTTATTTACTTTGAAGAAACATAAATTGATGCCACTCCAAAAGTTTGTGGTTTATTTACTACCTCTTTAAACCCTACTTTACGTAAAATATTGTTTAACTTTTCGCCATAAGGAAAATTTGCTGCTGATTCTGACAAATAACCGTATGCTTTTTTATCTTTTGAAAATAGTTTACCAATAAATGGTAATAAAATATTGGCATGAAATTGATACCCTTGTTTAAAGGGGAACTTTTCAGGTACCGATGTTTCTAAAATTACAAATTTTCCGTTAGGTTTTAAAACTCTTAATATTTCAGATAATCCTTTTTCTAAATCCTCAAAATTACGCACACCAAATGAAACCGTAATGGCATCAAATGTGTTGTTTTGAAAAGGTAAGTTTTCCGAATCTCCCACTATCATTTCTACACGGTTTTGTAATTTTTTAGCAATTACTTTTTGTTTACCCACATTTAACATTCCTTCTGAGATATCCAAACCTACTATTTGATTTGCTTTTGTTTTTTCGGCAAACATAATAGCTAAATCTCCTGTTCCTGTTGCAATATCTAAAATAGATTCGGGTTGTATAGCATCTACAATAGCCACTACTTTTCGCCTCCATTTTTGATCAATACCAAAAGAAATCACACGGTTTAATCCGTCATATTCTTTTGATATGTTATCAAACATTTGAGTTACTTGTTCTTTTTTTCCTAAAGTAGAATTTTTATATGGTGTAACGTTTTTTGACATTATATTGTTTTTTGAACGGTTAATTGCCTGATACCTTCATAGACGGTAACACTTACTGCATTAGCAAGATTAATGCTACGGATGTGCTTACTAAGTAATGGGATTTTATATAATTTATTTGCGTGGGTTTGGGTGATGCTTTCTGGCAACCCTTTTGATTCTTTTCCGAATACTAAAAAAATATCTTCTTCAAATTCAATATCCCAATACGCTTTTGCACCATGACTGGATAAAAAAGCCATTTTTGCATTTTTATTTTTGCTAAAAAAATCTGCTATATTTTCATACACAAACAAGTTTACATGTTTCCAATAGTCTAAACCCGATCGTTTTACACGAGCGTCATCAATATCAAAACCCAATGGTTTTATCAGGTGTAAATTACACCCTGACGCTAAACTCAATCGTCCAATATTACCGGTATTGTTTGGTATTTCTGGCGTTACTAATACAATATTAAAGCTCATTAAGCCAATACTTTTTTAATACGTGCTAATGCTTCTCGTAATTTATCTTCACTTGCAGCATAAGAAATACGAATGCAGTTTGGCGCACCAAAAGCTTCTCCTGTAACAGTTGCCACATGGGCTTCCTCTAATAACAACAATGCAAAATCGGTAGCATTTTCAATTTTTCTTCCCGCAATTGTTTTCCCGAAGTAAAAAGAAATGTTTGGGAAAACATAAAACGCACCTTTGGGTACATTGGTTTTAAAACCTTCTATTTCATTTAATAAACCTAAAACCATATCTCTACGGGTTTTAAATTCATCAACCATATATTGTATTTTACTTACAGGAGCATCTAAAGCGGCAATGGTAGCGCGTTGTGCAATACAATTTGCTCCACTGGTAATTTGCCCTTGCATTTTTGTACATGCTTTTGCAATCCATTCTGGAGCACCAATGTAACCAATACGCCATCCCGTCATTGCGAATGCTTTTGCTACACCGTTTACAGTAATGGTACGGTCATAAAGTGCTTCAATACGTGCAATACTAAAGTTTTCACCTTCATAATTAATATGCTCATAAATTTCGTCCGAAATGATATACACATGCGGATTTTTTTCCAATACTTTTCCTAACGCTCTATATTCTGCTTCGGTATATTTTGAACCACTTGGATTGTTTGGCGAATTGAAAAATATCAACTTTGTTTTGGGTGTAATGGCTGCTTCTAATTGTGCGGGCGTAATTTTAAAATCACTCTCAATAGTAGAAGGGATTTCTTTATAAGTAGCTTCTCCTAAAATAGAAATTGCCGAATAACTTACCCAATACGGCGCTGGCAATAACACTTCATCTCCCGGATTTAACAATACCATAGCTACATTAGCTATAGATTGTTTTGCTCCTGTTGACACCACCACTTGATTTGGTGTGTATGTTAATTTATTATCACGTTTAAATTTACGACAAACGGCCTCACGCAACTCTAAATACCCATTTACAGGTGTATAGGAATTGTAATTATCATTTATAGCTTGTATTGCAGCTTCCTTAATAAAATCTGGGGTATTAAAATCTGGTTCTCCTAAACTCAACCCAATAATATCAATTCCTTGACTTTTCAACTCTCTTGCTTTTGCTGCTGTTGCTAAGGTTTGTGAAATAGGTAAACCGTTAATTCTATCTGATAATGGATAATTCATATATTCCTATTTTATGGTAATTTGATTTAACATTTTATGTGTATTGTGGTTTTTGACCCAACACTTTTAATTGATGATAATGCTCTTTAATAGCTTGCCACATGGTTTCGTACTCATGATACGGCAAACTAAATTCTACCGCTGTTTCTTTTACTATTTTAGCTATTTCTTTATAGTGCACATGACTAATATTACTAAATAAGTGGTGTTCTACTTGATGGTTTAATCCGCCTGTATAAAATTCTACCAATCCACTTTTTGGAGCAAAATTAGACGTGGTGTGCAGCTGATGGATTGCCCATGTATTTTTCATATTTCCACTTTCATCAGGAAGTGGCATGTCTGTATTTGGCATTACATGCGCCAATTGAAATACCACACTTAAAATAATACCCGCAGTATAATGCATAATTAAAAACCCTACCAATACTTGCCACCAAGCATACCCTAAATACAAGGGTAATGCTACCCAAAGTGCATAATATACTATTTTACCAATAATTAATTTGGTCCATTGCGTTGCTGGATTTGGCATTTTACCATAAGATAATTTTCTTTTTAAATAGCTATAACTTTGCTTAAAATCGGTTGTAATTGCCCAGTTTACTGTTAATAAACCATATAAAAAGAATGAATAATATTTTTGATATTGATGTATTTTTAACCACTTACTGTGTTTTGAAAAACGAATGATTCTACCCGCATCAATATCTTCATCATACCCTACAATATTAGTATATGTATGATGTAATACATTGTGTTGTACTTTCCAATTGTAATCATTACCTGCCAAAATATAAATAGAGCTTCCCATTAATTTATTGACCCATTTTTTAGACGAAAATACTTCATGATTAGCATCATGCATTACATTCATACCCACACCTGCTAAACCTATACCTACAATAACCATTAATAAAAGTTGTACATAACCTGGTAAATTTATGTTGGTAAACAACACAACCATTGGCACTATCAATAATGCAAACATGATTATTGCTTTAATATATAATTTAGCATTACCTGTTTTTTTAATATTCTTTTCTTTAAAGTAACCGTTGATGCGCTTGTTTAGTGTTCTAAAAAATTTAGCTGAATCTACTCTTGAAAATTTAATAGTGTTTTCCATGATTTATTATTTTTTAATCGCGGAGCAATATCCTATTCCAAAAACTCAGAAAGGCAACTCCTTATCCTTAATATTTAAAAGTCTATCATCCTTCTTGCAAATTTATCAATATAAAATGATATTCTTACCCTTTATTTACTGAAATTCATGATAAAGTAGCACCTTAAAAAGGTTTAATAGTCCACAGACTTGTTTTACCTTCGTTTATTAACTAATTTAGCCGAAAAATATTGCCAATTTATGGAAGAAATTTTAAAGCAATTCCCAAACCTTACCCCTACTCAAATACACCAATTTGAACAATTAGGCATCTTATACCCTGAATGGAATGCAAAAATTAACGTGATTTCAAGAAAAGATATTGATGAGTTGTACACCAAGCACATCTTACACTCTTTAGCCATTGCAAAGGTTATTGAATTTAAAAAAGGGAGTTCTATTTTAGATGTAGGTACAGGCGGTGGATTTCCAGGAATTCCATTAGCTATTTTATACCCTGAAGTAAATTTTCATTTAATTGATGCCATTGCTAAAAAAATAAAAGTAGTTACCGCTGTTGCAGAAGCATTACAGCTAACAAACGTAAAAGCAGAGCAAATACGCGCTGCTAATGTTGATGCAAAATTTGATTTTATTGTAAGTAGAGCGGTTACCAATATGCCTGATTTTGTAAAATGGGTGCGTAAAAAAATCAAGAAAGTAAGCAACCACGAACTTAAAAACGGTATCCTATATTTAAAAGGTGGCGATTTAAGCGAAGAGTTATCCATTTTCCCAAACTCCCAACAAACTAATATACCTGATTTTTTTGATAACGATTTTTTTGAAACCAAAAAAGTGGTGCATTTGCCTATCAA
>JAJRPS010000042.1 GCA_024280635.1 Bacteroidota bacterium
ACTATTGCCATACTAAAGTATAATCGCTTTTTAGAAGCATCTACGCCGTATAAATATCCCACAACAGCCAATACAAAAATAAAACCCAAAACAATGGCTATTTTTGCCCATGTATCAAAATGAAATACATTAATAAAGGATTGTACCATTTTAGAAAAACCAGTAGTTGGAATACTATCTATTTTATCTATCTTTTGGTTGTTTGCAAAGGCTAAATTAATTTGAGCTGCTTTATTGTTAGGGTTTAGTTGTAATGCTTTTTCGTAATAATAAATACTAGGAGCTAAATGATGTAGTTTATAGTGTGCATTTGCTAAATTAAAATATACTTCTGAAGAATGTTTTTTAGTGGTCAGCAACTGATTATATGTAGCAATAGCTTGCTCATAATTTTCAGTATTATACAAATTATTTGCCTTTTTAAATAGCGCATCACTTTGCGCAAAACTTAATGTTGTAAATAAAAATAGTATATAAGATAATGCTTTCATTTATAATACTTTATCAATTGCGTTAATTACGTGTACTGCGCTTTCATAATCTTGTTGCATTGCAATACTAGATACAGGTGTAAAACGTGCTAAATTACAGTTTTCTATCAGTTGTATAAATTGACTACTGGTTGTTGCATCAATTCCTTTTTTATTAAAAATGCTTTTTATTTTATCAGTACTAAATTCCGATGTTTCCATTTGCAACTTCGCCTTTAAATAATTGTGTAAAGCTTTATGTAATGATTCGTAAAACGTCTCTTTATCATTTAAATTTTTCCTTGCTTCGGATAAAAATTTCTTTGCCAATTTATCTGCTTTACGCAATTTATTTCCGCGTACATCTTGCTTTGCATTTGCTCTAAATTGTTTTAATACAAATACCAATGGAATAATTAATAATGGTAATAATAACATATACCAAAACATATTACTTCTAAAAAATTGATGCTTAGTCATAGGCACCAAAGTGGTTTTGGTTTGAAAAGATTGAAACTGATTTTTATTGGTAACTACATTTTGTTGTTGTGTTCCTTGCTTATTATTAGTATTATTTACTGGGTTTTGGTTAGTTTTACCTGTAAGAACATCTACCACATGAGAAACGGACTTTAATGTGATGTATTTTGCTGTTTTAGGGTTAAAATAACTAAAAGATAACGGATGTATTGGGTATGTACCCTTATATTGTGGTACAATGGTGTAGATCTCTTTTATAATACCACGCATACCTGCATAATTAGTACGCACGTTTTCCTTGTGTTCTGGCTCATATACCTCTAATGAGCTGGGTACTACTAATTTTGGTAATTGAAAAAGCTTTAAATTCCCCTCTCCACTAACCAATACTGTTGCTTTTAAAGATTCTTCTGATTTTAAAGTGGTTTTATCTACCGTTACATCAAATTCAAACTGTCCTACTGCACCTGTAAAACCATCTGGTTTGCCTGCTTCTGGTAGGGATTTTACATCAATTATTTTTAATTGTGCCGATACTTTTTGATGTACGGTTTGCTTTAAAGGTCTGCCAAAAAAATCACGTCTATTGGTTGGTATGCTCACTAAAACGTCTAATGTTAACGGTTTAATTTTTATTTTACCCGTTGTTTGTGGGTACAATACCGTACGTTTTAAAACCACATAATTAAACGGACTCCCCTGGTATTCTCCTCGTTCTATTTTTAATTGTTTATCACTTACATCTTGACTCCAAAATCCTGTTAATTTAGGAGCGTTTAACGTATTAAAATCACTTATTCCTATAGATGGGTGTATATATAGTTTTTGTGTTACTGTAATGGCTTCATTTAAATAAGGTGAGGTATTTGACACCTCCGTAACTAAATGTATATTTTGTGATGCAACATAATTAGGGTCATTAGGGTTTGTTGGTTTGGTAATAGGACTAGTAACCAACAATTGTAATGGTTTGGTTTGATAAATTTTATCCTCAATTTCAATAGATGCTGGTGCTATGGTAATATTTCCCTTTTTTTTAGGCGATAATATATACGCATATACCTTAGAAAATGATCGTTTACCGTTTATCCAACTATGACTTACCGATTGACTAGGGCCACCCACAACATCAAAACCAGTAAAAGAAGGTGCTTTAAAATTATCTCCTTCTTGATTCATAGAAAATTCAATACGCAAGCGTTCATTGATTCCTAATTGTCTTTTACTTACACGCGCTTCAAATTTCACCTGTGCAAATAAACTTTGTACGGCAATTAAGAGGAATAAAAAGATGTGTTTTTTTGATTTCATATTGCTGTGCAATTAACAACTATTCTTTAAACAAAAATATAAATTTGTTTGTTAATCTCATACTATCAAAATGATAAGATTTTCTTAATTTTTTTAATACTACTTTTAAAATTTAAAAGTATTAGCATAAAAAAGCGCATTACCTGTATGGCAATGCGCTTTTTAAAATTAACACTTTATTGTATTCTAAAATTTACTTTTTTACAATTGTAAATTGAGAACGTCTGTTTGCTTGATGTTCTTCTTCTGTTTTAGCATTAGGGTAAACTAATTCTGTTTCTCCTCTACCGTATGCAGAAATTCTTGAAGCATCTACTCCTCGTGAAATTACATATTGAGCTGTTGCTTTTGCTCTTCTTTCAGATAATTTCAAGTTATATACATCTGAAGCTCTAACATCTGTAAATGATTCTACTTTAATAATCATTGTAGGGTGTGCTTTCATGATGGCTACTAACTTATCTAATTCAGCAGCTCCTTGTGCAGTAATGTTGTGTTTATCTAACTCAAAATAAATTGGGTTTAATAAAATTACATCGGCTACAATTTCTTTAGGTATTGCTGTTAATTCTAAAGTTTTATTAACTGTATTTTCATCTGTTTTAGCAACATCAATACTATTAGCTGTATAGTTTTCTTTATTACCATCTAACCTAAACGCTTGATTGCATTCATAATTAAAGGTTACATTACCATTATTATCTGTAATTTTAGTGCCTACTTTGTTGTTTTTAACGTCAAAAATAGCTACAGATGTCATTGCTAAAGGTTTCTTTGTTTCAGCATCTATAACTTGAACCGTTAAAACTACATCACAAATTGGTATGATTTGATCAAAAGTATAAATATCATCACTTCCTGTTCCTCCTTTTCTGTTAGAAGCAAAGAATCCTTTTTTAGAATCTTCATCTATAGTATAGCTAAAATCATCTCTATTTGAATTTATTGGTGCTCCTGCGTTACGTACTGCTCCAAATGAATCTCCTTCCATTGTTGCTGCAAATACATCTAACATTCCTAATCCTGGGTGACCGTTAGAAGAAAAATACATTACATTTTTACTACTAATGTAAGGAAACATTTCTGCTCCTTTGGTATTGATTTCTTTTCCTAAGTTTACAGGATCTCCATACGTTCCGTCTTCATTAATGGTAACATACCAAATATCTGCTCCACCTACTGTTCCTTCCATATCAGAACTAAAATATAAACGCTTCCCGTCAGCACTTACTGCTGGACCGTTTGCATTACTGTTTACATTATTAAAAGGTAATGTTGTTACATTATCCCACTCTCCATCTACTAAGGTTGCGCTATAGATGTTAATGGTACTTTTACCTGTAGCATCTTTTTTGAATTTTTTACCAAAAAGTCCTGCTTTTCTATTTAAGCTTTCTCCAGAAAAATACATGGTTTTTCCATCTTTACTAAAGCTTACAGTTCCTTCGTTGTATTTTGTATTTATCTTTTTATTTAATATCGATTCATTTGTTAATGCATTGCTTGGTGCATCATAATCAGAAACATATATATCTAAATATGGTTCTTGGTTCCATCTATATTTTTTACCGCTTTCATTTCTTGCTGAAGCATAATACACTTGTCCTTCATGCATAATTGCTCCAAACTCAGCGTATTTTGTATTAAAACCTTCTAGTGATTTAACCGTAAATTTAGCTTCTCTATTTAGTAATTCAGATACTGTATTCGGATTTTTCTTATGTGCTATCGCTCTATCGTCATTTGGTGCTAGTGCGGCAAATTTATCCATCGCAGCATTTGCTTCTGGATAGTTACCATTTGCTTTTAACATTTGAGCATAACGAAAATATTCTTCTGCATTTTGATCTTTATCTACCACTTTCGCATAATACTCTGCAGCTTTTTCTGTATTAAAAACATTGTAATAAGAATCGGCTAAACGACCATATACATAGACATCTGCTTTTCCTTTCTCTACCACTTTTAAATAGGAAGATATGGCATCTACATATTCTAAGTTATTAAAGTGCTTATCAGCTTTCTTTGTTGCCTTATTTTGTGCATTTACACTACATAATGCTAGTAGTAATAAACCTGTATATATATATTTTTTCATTGTTTTATACTTTATATATTAGAAGAATCTTGGTGAACGTGATACTTTTTTCGGGAAATTTAAATCAAATCGTAAAAAGACTTCATGAGAGGCCGCTGCCGCTTCACTAATGTCACTTAAAATATGATCATACGCATATCCTATTTGAATGTTTTCTGAAAAAGAAAAACCAACCAATCCACTAACTGAATCTTCATTACGATAAGAAGCTCCTATTTCAAATTTGTCGAAAAACAAGAAATTTGCATTGACATCAAAAGATATTGGTGCTTCAAAAGAAGATTTTACTAAAAATGAAGGTTTAAACTTTGTGTTGTTTGTCAACTGAAATACATAACCAGCAGTTAAAAAATAATGCTGGATATCACTTCCGTATTTTCTCCCATTTTCATCTAAATGTACACTCTTTAACATATTAGGCATCGATAAACCAATATAGTATTTATCACTATAAAAGAACGCTCCAATACCTGCATTTGGTGTAGCACTATTTACATCATTTGCAAATAATGGATCACCAGGTAAAGTTGTTGTAGTACCACTATTTAAAGCAATATCATGTAAGGTAACCCCAGCTTTAATACCCAACGCTAATTTAGTGTTTTCTCCTACATTAAATCCATAAGAAAAATCGGCATAAATATTATTTTCTTTTACCGGACCGTGTTGATCTGATATTACTGACAATCCTAACCCTGTACGTTCTCCTATTGGACTGTGTCCTGAAAGGGTAAAGGTTTTTGGTGCACCATCAAACCCTGACCATTGGTCACGATATAATGCTACTATTGATAAATTGTCTTTTGACCCTGCATAAGCTGGGTTAATTACCGCTTGGTTATACATATATTGTGTATACTGCGGATCTTGCTGAGCGACACTTGTACTACTATAGCCTAATAGTACAACGATTGCGATTACTAATTTTCTCATTTGGTTTATTTAAAGTTCTAAGTTTAGTTTGTTATTAAATTTCTCTATTTATATATACCCATCCTTTCAATGGTGTTCTTCCGTCTGCAAATTCTAAAACATAATAATATGTTCCTGTTGGTAATAAATCACCGTTATTATTAGTGCCACACCATTCTTTAACATAGTTATTATTGGTAAATACTTGTGTGCCGTAACGATTAAATACTTGTATTTTTGCAATATCTTGTTTTGCATCTAAATCATCTAAAATAATGCAATCATTTACACCATCTCTATTTGGAGATATTCCTGAAGGAATAATTACACAGTTTGCGTTTTCATAAAAACTTACATTCATAGTTCCTTCACCCGCACAACCTGTTACACTATCTGTAACGGTTATGGTAAAGTCTCCTAAATTATACACTCCATTGGTAACGTTAATATATTCAAGTATGTTAGTTATTGGATTTGTAAATTGCGCGGTACCATTAGGGTTGCCATTGCTTCCTGAAAAATCATTAACTGCAGAAATGGTATAACTATCATTTGTTGCTCCTGGAATATCTACTCCATTATATGACCACTGATAATTTAATGCATTCATAAATGACACATTCGCATTGGTTACATTTGCTTCTAATAATAAATCTTCATTTGCACATTTAATTACATCGTTAATTAACTCCAGATTTGGATTTGGATAAAACTCAATGTGTACTGTATCTGTGACTGAACATGTAGTTCCGTCAAATGATACTGTTACCGAGTAATCTCCTGTAGTATCAATAGTTAATGTTTCTTCGCCTGCTGCATTTTGGGTACCTGTTATAGGGTTACCATCTTGCGTCCAAGTTATTGATGTTCCTACTGGTGGAACTCCTGCATTTAAAGTAGTAGTATCTCCTTGACATAAAGCTGCTGGATCCCCTAAAAAAACATCACTTCCTAAGTCTATACTTCCTAAACCGAAACTTCCTCCCTCTAAAAATATTGTAGTATCATAAGCACTATCTGTATTATCCGCTACTACTAATTTAATATGATAGGTTTGCCCTGGTATTACGGTTGTTGTTGCTGTTAAAGGCACTGTACGTCCTTGGTATGCCGTTGGATCTCCTGGTGATGAATAGGAATCAAAGTAAATTTCATTTGCTGCAGCACAGTTTCCTGGAACATCTGGGTGAATATTGGTAACACTAACTATATTACTTCCAGTATTAGTGGTTGGTAAGATTGCTAAATTGGTTTGGGTACCTCCTGCGTCTGTTAAAATAAATGCAAAAGCATCTTCATAAGTACATTGAAAACTCCCTCCAGGACCATCGTATTCTGACGATGCCATTAAAAAGTTAAATGAAACATTATCGGTTACCGGCACAAAGTCAAACTCAATATAGGTAGCGTCATTTGTTCCTGTTATACCTAAAATTGTTTCTAAATCGGTATCTCCTGTTGAAAAAGCAGAAAAGCTTGGGCTTCCAAAATCTACATAAGGTCCATCAGCAGCTGTTGCTTTACCAGAAGATAATATTACTCCATCTGAAAATGGAAAACCAGATCCTACATAGTTGAAATAACCAATACCCGTATCCGCTCCTGTTGAATGACTTGAAAATTGTATGTTTGATACCGTTGCACAGTCACTATTTTCAATTAATATTTCTGAAATCAGTTGTGCTTCTGTATACGTTGTAATATCACTTGCAACTGCAGAGAATGTTGTAAAACCTTGTTCTGTACATCCTGTTGCATCACCTATTGCATTATACGGTTGGATAGTTATATAATATTGTGTAGCTTGTGGTAAAGCACCTAATGCGTAGGTGGTTACATTACCAACATCTGTAGTTGCTAACACATCCGTACCTCCTGGAGTTGTACCTACGGTTAAATTATAACCTGTAACCCCTCCCGACGCTCCTGACCAGGTAATATTACCGTCTAAAGGTGCATTAGTAACTCCGTTTGCTGGACTTATTAATACAGCATCACAAGTTGGTGCGGCAGTTGGTGTAAAGGTAACCTCAACATCAATGGTTATGGTTACATTGTCTCCTGCTGCCCAGTTGTCATTATCTTGAGAGGTAATGTTTAAGGTTGTAAAACCTGTAATATCAATGTTATTGAATGCTGCATTACATTGGTTGCTTAAAATTGAAGCTCCATCAACACTTAGATTAAAACCATACCAATTTGGACAATTATTATCTGAAATATTAGCATTCACTAGCTTAATTGCTGTTGGTGCATTTCCTGCATTACAGGTCAAATCAGTTGCATTAATGGTTAATACGGTGGGATCATTGTCTTTCCCCGAAACGGTAAATGTTTGTGTACAAGTTGCTTGTGCATTCACATACAAACTGGACAACACTAACATTAAAAAAATTATTTTTTTCATATTTTGGTATTTTTTGTTAATAAACTAAACCGCTAAAAACACGCTGTTTTTAGCGGTTTAGTTTGTTTTTATTTTTCTCTATTGATATATACCCATCCTGTAATTGGGCTATCATTAGTTTGTTTTATAACATAATAATAGGTACCTACTGGTAGTTCATCACCTGCATCAGAGTTTCCTCCCCATTCATTTCGATACTCATTTTTAGTGTACACTTCTTTACCATATCGATTAAATATCGTTAATTTTTCTGCTTGAATAAAAGATATATCAAACGTATCGTTTATTCCATCTCCGTTTGGTGAAATTGCTGAAGGAATGATACATCCATAATCTGATGCGGTCATTAATGTATAGGTTGATACACATCCTAAAACAGTGGTATATTCTACTGTATATGAAGTTCCTGCCGACATGATTTGCAATTCACCTGTTACAGGATCTATTGTAGCACTATCTGTTGGTTGTGGATTAAAAGTAAACGTTCCTCCCGTTACTGGGTTTCCTGCACCATCAGCAACTGTTGTTGTTGTGGTACAATCATCATGTACTACAATTGTTATTATAGCCTCATCAGCTACAACATCTACCAAAAATGTTTCGATACAATTCCCAATGGTTACTATTACACCATAACTACCTGGTGTACTTACACCTGTATATGTATTGTTTGTTTCTCCTGCAATATCTACTCCATCCAATTGCCATTGATAGGTTTCTGAGCTTGGAATAAACCCACCTGATAATGACAGATCCACTGTATTACCAGTACATAACGTAATTTGGTTTGGTGTACTAGTAGTATCTATTGTTTGTGTTGCATTTAAAGTAACACCTGTAAAGACACTTGCATCACAAATGGTACTGTCCGTTACTGGACCTACTTGATTACTTTCACTTACTCCTGGGTTACAAATTGCAGTTACATAAAAATCATATGTAGTGTCTGGTAATAGCCCTGTTACTGTGTAAGGAGGAGGAGTCATTACAACTGTACCCACACCGGTAGCTGCTGTACCTGTTGGTACTACCTCTACTTCCCATTGGGTTGCACTTCCGTTTTCTGTCCACATTAAATCCATTGTAAACCCTGTTGCGTTTGACGTTACTAGGTTTGTTGGATCCGCACATGGATTTACACATTCAACTACTGATTCCCAACCAGGGAAAGTCGTATTACCACCTGATGTAAACACAATTGTCAACACTCCTGTTGGGTTTGTTGCTGTAATTGTTGTTGGCGCGGTAGAATCTCCTAATACTCCTGTCCATGCTCCATCTAACAATAAAGGAAAAGCTGCTGTAGCTATATATCCTGAATCTATTATCGGGTATGTTGTATCTGGTCCATTATAAATCATTATTCCATCCCAACCAAACTCTGTATTAAATTGCGTAAAATTTAATTCTATAAAAACACCTGGTGTACTTGGAAAAATTACCCATGTTTCATTTTCACTATTTCCATAATCAGAAGCTACCCCTCCAGTATCAGTAAAAATATCCCCACAACCCAATATAGTTGCACAATTAATATCTGCTTCCCAACCTGATCTTGTTACTGAACCATCTGACGTAAAGTGTACAAACAACATCCCTGATGGGTTTGTTGCTGTTACTGTTACTGGACCTAATACATTTCCTGCTAATAATGGTGCAGTCATATCTGACCCATCATAAATATCTAATTGATCCCATCCACTCTCTATGTCTACTGCCGTAAAATCTAACGTAACAAATGTTCCTGGTGCACTTGGTGAGAACACCCAAGTAAGGTCCTCTCCGTTACTATAATTTCCTGTTACTCCTCCTGTGTCCGTAAACACATTTCCACACTCTAAAGCTGTTGTGAAAAAAGTTGATCCAATCCATGAACTTAAATCTGTTGCTGAACATAATGAACGAATAATTACTTCATACTCTGTTCCTGAATTTAACCCCGTTGCAATATATGGATTAGATGAGGTTACTACTCCTACACCTGTTGGTGCTGTGCCTACTGGTACTATCTCTATTTCCCATTGTGATGCTGCTGTATCTACCCAACTAATTTCTGCAGTTGATGCTGTAATATTACCAATTACTACATTTGAAACTCCTGGACATGTTACACAATTAATTGTTGCTTGCCACCCTGGTCTTGTTACAGAACTATCCGACATAAACACAACTGTTAATGCCCCTGAAGGGTCAGACGAGGTAATTGATGTTGCTGCAAATTCCGCTGTATTACCTTGTAACCCTGTCCAAACACCATCTGGCATATTATTAAAATTACCCGTACTACCAGAATCTATTAATGGGAACGTAATATCTGGTCCGTTATAGATTGCCATTCCGTCAAATCTATTTTCTGTGTTAAATTCAGAAAAATTTAATTGTACAAATTCCCCTGCATTATTAGGCGTGAATACCCATGTTACATTTTCGCTATTACTATAATCTGCTGTTGCTCCACCAGTATCTGTAAATACACTACCACAATTATAAGGTACATTTACAACTGCTGTACAAGTAGATACGTTTCCAGCAGTGTCCGTAACGGTAAATACTACTGGGTTTTGACCTCCATTTGCACTTGTAAATGTATTTGGAGATACTGTCATACTAGCAATACCACAATTATCGGTACTTCCGTTATCAATATCTGCTGCTGTAATACTTGCATTACCTGAAGCATCTAAAGTTACAGTAAAGTCTTGACAATTTGCTACTGGCGGAACCGTATCAGCTACCGTTAATACTGCTGATGAAGAAGCAATACAATTTGGTGCATTTACTGATAAAGTAATGGTATAATCACCAGCTGTTGCAAAAGTATGACATGGGTTTTGAAGTGTTGACGTATTACCATCACCAAAATCCCAAACAAAATTACCAGATGTATTGGCAGATATTAGCACATTATCTAATCCCCAGTTATCAAAATCGGTACCAGAGTTTTGTGGTTGATACCATCTAAATACTGTTGTTGCCGTTTGTGCTGCTGCCGGTATGGTTTCGGTATATTCCAACCATTGATATAAAGGATCTGTTAGTACTCCTGTTGGGTTCCATGTGTTAATATTTACCCATGTAGCTCCTCCGTCAATAGAGTACTGTAAAAACACCCCTTCATCTACTAAATCCGGATCTTCACAACCGTTAGATGGATCATCAGAACCATAACGCATGTAAAAACGAACTGTACCTCCTAAAGATACATCTACAACATTTGTAGTTACTTGTCTTATCCCTGCTCCATTGGTTGCTTGTGCCCAAAAATAATCGGTATTATCTACCATATTGGTTGCACAAGGTTGTCCTACAGCATATGGAGAAGCGCTCCATCCTGTTGGTAGAGTCCCTGAATTAAAATCGAAAAACGTACCAAATTGTGGCCCGTTAGGGAAAAAACAATATTCTAAACATTGATTGGTGTTTGTTATTGATATGGTAGAAAAATTACAAGGTAGTGTCGTAAAAGTAAAAGGACCTGCCCAACCACTAAAAGTACCTCCTCCACAATCGGAACGGACATAAAAATCATAACTTTGACCTGACGGCAAACTGGTTGCTAAAAAAGGAATAACTGTAGTTGTTGCTGTTGCTGTACCTGTTGGTGCAACACCTTGATCTACTACTTCTACCTCCCATTGCGTTGCTGCTGGCGTACTCCCTTCTGTCCATCCTAAAAGTGCTGTTGTTTCCGTAATTGCTGTTGCTGTCAATGCAGTAGGGTCTACACATTGTGCAGAAACATACATTCCAAATATTAAAAACAGACTATTGATTATATATTTTTTCATTTTATACGTTTTTTTGATATTATTTTACAATACTTGCCTTTAGCTTTATTAACGAAATATCCTCTAAATGTGGCTGATTAGGCATATTTATCATTTGCTTAAATACAAAATACATTTTATCGTTTTGTTTTGAAAACTCAGGAATAAAAACCTGATTTGGATCTAATAAAAAAGCTCTATAATTTTCATCATCTAATTTAGTAACTTGATTGTTTGAATATTTTGCAGCAAAATACCAACTTACTAATAATTGACTTGTTGTTTTATTTTGATATTTAAACTGCACATATTCTCTATGCATGCCATTTTTAACATCATCTAACTGTACTGTTCTTTTACTTACAAGTACTTCTTTTGTTTCTTGCGCAACTACCCAGTTACTTTTTACGGTTTGTGTTTCTTGAGCTATTAAACTACTGATACACAAAGAAAAGAAAAGAAAAAATATTTTATTTTTCATTTGACACTTAATTTACATTATTTTAATTTGGCTAAGCTAATCTTTTTAAAATAAATTAACAAACATTAAACACTCGCATCGACAAAAAGCTTTTTTTACCGATTAACAGTATTTTAAAAGGATGTAAACAGGGAAATGATCACTATACCCCCCTAAATACCTCTTTCCTTTATAGGTTCTGAACGGATTTCCCTCATGTTTTCCTTCAAATTCTTTTAAAAAATGCTTATCAAAAATATTAGCTTCTTTAAAACTATTTTTATTTTTTTCTGTTCTTAAAAAATTATGAGAAATGATGATTTGATCAAATAAAATCCACTCTTCATTGTAATTTAAACTTCCTCTAGCAATGTCTTTTAAACTTTCAAAAGGATTGTAAAAACGATTAGTTACCAAGTATTTCTCAATACTCTCATTAGCAGGACCATCATTAAAGTCACCCATGATAATGATTTTTGAATTTTCACTGATAGCTTCATTATTTTCTATAAAAGATGTCATTTGTTTTGCTGCCTGCACACGCTTATAATTGGTAGACTCGCTATCGCCTCTACGAGATGGCCAATGACATACAAATACATGTACTTCTTCATTATTTAACAATCCACGTACATATAATCCGTCACGTGTAGCATCAATTTCACCCTTTTCATCTTCAATTTTTATCGGAATCGCTTCAGAATGTGCTACCTCAAAATATTTAGGATCATATAGCACCGCTACATCAATACCCCGCTCATCGGGAGAATCATAATGTATTATCTGATAATTTACATCTTGTATGGGTTTACTTTTTGTTAATTCTTCTAACACAAATCTATTTTCAACCTCAGCTACTCCAAGTAAGACAGGGACTTTTTGAGTTTCATCTTTTGCTATATTTGCAATTACTGTTGCAAGCTTGTATGTTTTTTTACGAAATCGTGTTTTGGACCAAGCATATTTACCGGATGGAGTAAAATCTTCATCAAAAGTATTGGGGTCATCAACCGTATTAAAAAAATTTTCGAGATTGTAAAAGGCAATACTATGTAGTGAATTCATAATTATTTTATTGATATACGCCTCTAAAGTACTAAAAATAGCTTGTAAATATGTAATTTTGCTACAATAACTTGTTGTAATAAGAATATTTGAAGTACTTTACTTTTGGTTCGTATAAAAAAGTAAAAACTTTTAAGTATCGTGTTAGCAATTGAATTTAAATTATGATTGAAAAGAAAAATCTTGAATACGAAAAAACTGTCCTTATTGGGGTGGTTACTCGTGAACAAAATACAGAAAAATCTAAAGAATATTTAGACGAGTTAGCATTTTTAACCTACACCGCTGGAGGGGAAGTTGTAAAAAGATTTAGCCAAAAAATGGATATGCCAAACCCAAAAACATTTTTAGGATCTGGTAAACTAAATGATGTGCGTGATTTTATTGTGGCAAATGGAGTAGGTACTGCAATTTTTGATGATGAGTTAACGCCGTCACAACAAAAAAATATTGAAGCTGTTTTAGATTGTAAAGTATTGGATAGAACCCTTTTAATTTTAGATATTTTTGCGCAACGTGCGCAGACTAGTTATGCTCGTACACAAGTAGAATTAGCTCAATATCAATATTTATTACCACGATTAACAGGATTATGGACACACCTAGAGCGCCAACGTGGTGGTATTGGAATGCGTGGACCAGGAGAAACTGAAATTGAAACCGATAGACGTATTGTACGTGATAAAATTTCCTTACTACGTAAAAGAATGCAAGCTATTGATAAGCAAATGGCTACTCAACGTGGTAATAGAGGACAATTGGTGCGTGTGGCATTAGTAGGTTATACCAATGTTGGAAAATCTACATTGATGAATACCGTATCGAAATCTAAAGTGTTTGCCGAAAATAAATTATTTGCAACCCTTGATACTACAGTACGTAAAGTGGTGATTAAAAACCTACCTTTTTTAATGAGTGATACGGTTGGGTTTATACGTAAACTCCCTACACAATTGGTAGAAAGTTTTAAAAGCACATTAGATGAAGTACGGGAAGCCGATTTATTACTTCACGTAGTTGATATTTCTCATCCACAATTTGAAGATCAAATAGAAGCGGTGAATAAAATTTTAGGCGAAATAAAAAGTGCCGACAAGCCTACTATAATGGTATTTAATAAGATAGATACCTACCAACATGAAACTATTGATGATGATGATATCATTACCGAACGCACCAAAGCGCATTACACACTAGAAGATTGGAAAAAAACTTGGATGAATGAAGTGGGTGATTACGCGTTGTTTATTTCGGCTACCGAAAAAGAAAATATTGAAGACTTTAAAAAACGAGTATATCAAGAGGTTAGAAACATTCATATTACTCGTTTTCCATATAATAAATTCTTATACCCTGATTATGATGAAAATTATGTGGAATCTTAATCTTTAACTTATATCATAAAAAAGCTCGCAATTTGCGAGCTTTTTTATGATTATTATTTGTTTCCTAAAGGATTTAGAATGTTGCATTAACTCCAATACCAAATGCTTCTCTAATTTGAAATCCATTTGGATTGGCATTATCATCATAAATAGCTTGAAATACTAAGTTTGTAGAAATGTATTTGTTTACTTTCATTACTAAATTCATAGTATAATCAATATCTACATTTTGAGGGTCTTCTAAATAGTTAGAATATAATGCTAAAATATTTTCTATTGAAATATTTTTCATTAAATCAGCTTTGTAATATCCTCTAACTGCAGCACCTAACTCTAAACGAGAAGTTTTGTTAGCCTCTACACCAAAGTAACCACCAGCATCATTAAATGCTGTTTCCCCTAATATAGGAACATCGGTATATTCACCATGAACAATAATATATTTTACAGCTAATGGAGAAATGTTTACATTAAAATTATCTGATTTTTTCCATAACATACCAGGACCTGCTTGAAAATAAGCTGGAGAGAAAAAGTGAGTACCACCATCTGCAGCTCTATCCATTTGTGTTTTTGCATTAAAATAAGCTGAATAATACCAATATCCTTTTGCTTTTTTACCTGCTAAAGAATTAAACTCTACACGGTCATTAGATTTTGTAAATTTATCTTGCCCATCATTTTTATTTATACCATAATCTATGATTAATTTGTTGTCCCAAATCATATCACCTTTTACCATATTAGCATCATAGTTTACTAACACATTAGCTGCCGTATTACCGATACCTCCTCCGGTCCACTCATTATTGAATGCCGATTGATTGAAGGTTAAAGCAATATTACCACCTCTTTTCCAACCGTCTTTTACTTCTTCCTTTGCTGCTTCATCTTGAGCAAATGCATTACCTACTGTTAAGGTTAACGCTAAAGCGAATACCATTTTTTTCATCATGAATTGTTTTTAAAGTTAATTTAAAATTATGTTTCTTTTCTTTTTTAAAAAAGCTACGCGAAAGTAGTTATTATCCATTTAATGAACAAATTTATTTTTTAAATAATGGTACTGCAGAACACGCTTCACCATACATTATGGTTTTCGCAATTGTTTGTAGTTTTTGAGTAATCATTACATATGCACTTTCGGGTACTGGTTTTTGTGAGCATCCTTTAATTATTACATACTTATCTTGATATAATTTGAAATCAATACCTCTTAATTGCTCTTGATATAATTGTGTTTCTAAGTCGTTTAAGTTTCCCATCACTACTTTTTTTGCAAATTTCATTGCTTTGGTTGTAAAAAGCATAAATGCCCATATTGGCACAATAGCATCTCTACTACATTGTATTGCCACATAGGTGTCTTTATATTGCTCCCAATTATGGTTTTGTAAACTCGCTCTAAATTCTTTTTCCCTTAAAATAAAACCTTGATCCAACCACTGAGAAATATCTACTAAAACACGCTTACCTTCCACATAGTAATCTTCTAAATTAAAAGTGACTAGTTTTGTGTTTTCAGCTACTTTATTTCTAATTTCTCCCATAATTATTTGATTTTATGCAAGAATTCCTGCTGTTAGCAGGAACCTTTTAATCTTTTTTATTGATAAAATAATTACAACATTCCCAATTCTAATTTTGCCTCATCACTCATCAAGTCTTTTGTCCACTCGGGGTCAAAAGTAATTTCTACTTCACAGTCTTTTACCTCTTTTAAGGTTTTAATTTTATCTTCTACTTCTTTAGGCATACTTTCTGCAACTGGGCAATTGGGCGTAGTTAAGGTCATGATTACTCTTACCTCATAATCTTCATTTACCATTACGTCATAAATTAATCCTAATTCATATACATCTACAGGTATTTCTGGATCATAAACGGTTTTAATTACACGTACTATTTTTTCACCTAATTCGGTTGTATCTACTCTGGTATTATCTGACATTTTATTTTGAAAGTTGTGTTTGGTATGCTAAGGCATACATTTTTATTTGTTTTATCATACTCACCAATCCGTTTGCTCGTGTGGGTGACAAGTGTTCTTTTAGTCCAATTTTATCTATAAAATCTAAATTTGCATTTAATATTTCTTGTGGTGTTTGATTGTTAAATACGCTTATTAATATGGCGATGATTCCTTTTGTAATAATGGCATCACTATCTGCTGTATAAATTATTTTACAGTCTACTAACTTGGCATCTAGCCATACTTTTGATTGACAACCTTTAATAATGTTTTCTGTAGTTTTTTTATTTTCGTCTATTTGGGGTAATGTTTTCCCTAAAGAAATCATGTACTCATAACGCTCCATCCAATCCTCAAATAAGTCAAAATCTTCTACAACTTCTGCTTGTTTTTCTTGTATTGTCATTTGTTTATTTTTTAGCTGCCAAAGATATTATTTTATTCACTAATACTTCTAGTTTTTTATGCGGATGTCCTGCATCAAAACCAGAACTTCTATATGCTTTTCCATTTTTAAAAATGATTACACTTGCGTGTGCTGCACCGTCATAATGTCTCATTTTTGTTGGAGAAACTAATGTGTCTATTTCATTTACATCTATTTTTGAAATTATCTTTTCTAAAGCTTGTGCGCCTTCTTTTGATATTGGCATAAGGGTTCCTTTTTCACTATTTCTATCTTTTCTTAATAATAATGCTTCTTTATACACAACTATCTCTTGAAAAGAACCTCTGGTACTTGCGGAGTAAACTACAACTTTATCCTCTTTCTGTAATTTTGCTTTTTTGGTGTTTTTTTGAGCTTTTAGCACTTCTTTTTCGTCTACTTGTAGGCTTAAAACACCTTCTTTTAATTTATATGAAGTTACTTTTGATAAAGCATTCAGAAATACATTTTCTGTTTTTGAAGTGTATTCACAGTACATTTTTGTAGCCATCATGGATCCAAATTTGATACTGTTTTTTGTTTCTTTATAACTTCCTGAAAAACGATTGCATCCTGAAAACCCTGAAACGATATTTTTTTCTGAATTAAAATTTAATATCAGTTTCTGAGGAGCTACATTATTATTTTCTACTACTTGTACGGTATATTCTCCCGAAAGTGTATTTTGTTGTATTTCTGTTTTTGTAAACTGATTTTTCATGCTATTTTCTGTTGTTTTTTTCTGACAACCACAAGAATTCATTAGTAATGTGCCGAATAAAATTAATAGTATTTTCATAATAATTCTGTTTTATATTTAATTGTAATATTACAAAAAAGACGCCAAACTTATGGTTTAAACACCTTTTTTAGCATTATAACTCTTACCCTACCCTTTTTGGCTATCACACCTCGATTTATGAAAGCATTATTTGTGCTCTTTTAACAGCGCTTACCAATACATCTACATCGTTTTTGGTGTTATAAAACATAAACGAAGCTCGTACCGTACCTGCAATGTTATAAAAACTCATAATAGGCTGTGTGCAATGATGGCCCGTACGTACCGCTACCCCTAATTTGTCTACAATTACCCCCACGTCATACGGGTGAATGTTTTTTAAATTAAAAGATATTACCGATGCTTTTTGAGTAGCTGTTCCTATAATTTGTAAGCCTTCTATTTTCAATAATTCTTCAGTAGCATATTGCAACAACATTTCTTCTTGTTGTTTTATGTAATCAAAACCGATGGTATTCATATAATCAATAGCAGTCCCAAAAACGATTCCTCCTGCAATATTTGGTGTTCCTGCTTCAAATTTGTGTGGCAATTCGGCATATGTAGTTTTTTCAAAACTTACCTCTTTTATCATTTCTCCACCACCTTGATAGGGTGGCAATTTATTTAGCCACTCTTCTTTACCATACAACATCCCTACTCCTGTTGGTCCACACATTTTATGTGCAGAACATACGTAAAAGTCGCAATTTAACGCTTGTACATCTGGTTTTATATGTGGTGTTGCTTGTGCACCATCAATCAAAACGGCTGTATTGTATTGATGTGCTAAAGTGATAATTTCTTCTATTGGATTTATTGTCCCCAATGCATTAGAAACATGATTTACAGCTACTATTTTGGTTTTATCAGACAATAAATCCTCATAAGTTTTCATTAAAAGCTCTCCGTTTTCATCCATCGGAATTACCTTTAAAACAGCTCCTGTACGCTCACATAACATTTGCCAAGGCACAATGTTTGAATGGTGCTCTAAATGCGAAATAATAATTTCATCTCCAGCATTTAAAAGTGTTGTAAAACTGCTTGCTACCAAGTTTATGGCATCTGTTGTGCCTTTAGTGAACAAAATTTCATAGCTGTGTTTGGCATTAAAATGCGCTTGTAATTTTTGACGTGAGTCCTCATAGGCATCCGTAGCTTTTTGACTCAATGTATGTACGCCTCTATGAATATTAGCGTTAATTTCACTGTAATATTTAGTAATTGCATCAATAACCATTTGTGGTTTTTGTGAAGAAGCTCCGTTATCTAAATACACCAAAGGTTTTCCGTTTACTTGTTGTTGAAGTATCGGAAAATCAGCTACTATGTTACGTAATTTGGTTTTCATTGTGTTTTTTTAGTTCTTGATTGCGCTCAAACAGATATTATATTTTCATTATGTCACTTTACAACCTACAAATCAAACCCTAAATTAACACCTAATTTTTGCGCTATTAATTTATTAATTCTTGCTTTTAGTTGCGGAATTTTAACACTTTCTAAAACGGTGTTTGAAAACGCATACATTAGTAGCGCACGTGCTTCTTTTTTAGGAATACCACGTTGTTGCATGTAAAATAAAGCATCACTATCTAACTGACCAATAGTGCAACCGTGAGAACATTTTACATCATCTGCAAAAATTTCTAGTTGTGGTTTTGCATTTACCGTTGCTTTATCACTAATCAATACATTATTGTTTTGTTGATAGGCATTGGTTTTTTGTGCTTCCTTATTTACAATTACTTTACCATTAAATACCCCTGTTGAACGTCCATCATAAATACCTTTATAGTCTTGATGACTTTCGCAATTAGGCGCTATATGATGTACTAATGTATGATGGTCTACGTGTTGTTTGCTTTCTAAAATAGTAACGCCTTTTAAAATAGAGTCCATGTGTTCTCCATTTTGATAAAAGTTTAAATTGTTACGTACAATTTTACCTCCAAAAGAAAAGGTATGCATGCTACATACACTTCCTGTTTTTTGATCTACATAAGTATTATCTACTAATGAAGCAGTATTAGTATCGTTTTGGATTTTATAAAAATCTACTGTTGCGTTTCTGCCTGCAAAAATTTCAGTCACCGCATTGGTTAATACTGCATTTTCACTTAAATTTTGATGACGTTCAATAATTTGAATGTGTGCATTTTCTTCTGTTACCACCAAATTACGAGGTTGTAATAAAGCTGCATTAACACTTCCTGTAGAGAAATAGATAATTTGTACTGGCTTTTCTACCTCAACATTTTTAGGAATATAAATATAAGCACCTTCATTTGCAAAAGCAGTGTTTAGTGCCGTCATATTATCTTGTTTTGCAATTTTATTGAAATAGTTTTCAATAACAGGTTTATGTTTTGACCTTGTTAATGCTGATGATAGCAAGCAAACATCAATACCATCATGTGTGGTTTCTGATAAAAATGAACTGTATTTACCATCTACAAATACTATTTTATAGGTGTCCACATCATTTAAAAAGTACTCCTTTACATCTGCAAATTCAATTGCTTTTTCATTAGTATTGAATAATGTAAAATCCTCTTTTAAAACCGATTTTAATGAGGTGTATTTCCAAGCTTCTAGCTTTTTTGTAGGAAACCCTAAATTTTCAAATTGATGAAAAGCTTTTGCTCTTATTTTATGAATATTACTGTTTACATCTACTTTGTTTTCAAAAGCAACATAAGACGATACTATTTTTTCTTTTAATTCCATTGTTTTCTTAGTTGTAAAGTTGAAAGTATAAAAGTTTTAAAAGTAGCTTGTTTTACTTTTTTACTTTTTTACTTTATAACATTTTACTTTATAAACTTACTAACTACTCACTTCTTCTTTTATCCAATCGTATCCTTTTTCTTCTAACTCTAAAGCTAAAGATGCATCTCCTGATTTTACAATTTTACCGTTGTATAAAACATGTACAAAGTCGGGTTTTATATAATCTAGCAATCTTTGATAATGTGTAATTACTAACACAGCGTTGTTTTCTGATTTTAATTTATTAACACCATTTGCAACAATACGCAATGCATCAATATCCAATCCAGAATCAGTTTCATCTAAAATAGCAATTTTTGGTTCTAACATTGCCATTTGAAAAATCTCGTTACGCTTTTTTTCTCCCCCTGAAAAACCTTCGTTTAAAGAGCGTGATAAAAACTTACGATCAATTTCTAATAACTCACTCATGGCTCTAATTTTCTTCAACATTTCCTTTGCAGGCATGTCTTCCAATCCTTGTGCTTTACGGTTTTCATTAATTGCCGTTTTGATAAAATTGGTTACTGAAACTCCTGGTATTTCTACTGGATATTGAAACGATAAAAACACTCCTTTATGGGCGCGTTCTTCTGGTGCTAAATCTAATAAATCTTCCCCATCTAATTCTACAGTTCCCTTTGAAACCTCATACACTTCACTTCCTGCTACTACAGATGCTAAGGTACTTTTTCCGGCTCCGTTGGGTCCCATTATTGCATGTACTTCTCCTGCATTTATTTGTAAATTAATTCCTTTTAAGATCTCTCTATCCTCTATTCCTGCGTGTAAATTTTCTATTTTTAACATTCTATATTTTGCAATATGCTTATAGTAAGAGACTCAATATAAGCGTGATTATTTATTTTTTTATGATGATACTATCGTTTTTTGCTACTTGCTTGACTTCAATAATTTCTTTTATAATAATATTAAAAGGCCAACCTTCTTCATTTGCGTCTTTGGGTACAATTTTTCCTTTTATGACAATAACAACCATATCGGTATCTGATTTTTTAAGTGGTGCTACTTGATTTGCTAATTCTTGCATTTTAGCATCTAACACTACGCCATAAACTTCCGTTTTTGTTTTTAGTACCGCAGCGTCTGCGTAATATAAAAACTCTCCTTCTAATGTTTTTATTGACGAATCTTCTTTAAGTACCTCAACAGTTTCTTTAGGTGTTGTTATTTTTTCTGAGGCTTCTTTTTTACAACTAAAGGCAATAAATGTTACTAATATAATTAATGTCTTTTTCATTATTATCCTACTGACCCTTCTAATGATATTTCCAATAATTTTTGTGCTTCTACCGCAAATTCCATTGGTAATTTATTCAACACCTCTTTACTAAAACCATTTACAATTAAGGCGATGGCTTTTTCAGTATCTATACCCCGCTGGTTGCAGTAAAATATTTGATCTTCACCAATTTTACTAGTGGTAGCTTCGTGCTCTATTTGAGCCGATTTATTTTTCACTTCTATATATGGAAATGTGTGTGCCCCACAAGCATTACCCATTAATAAACTATCACATTGTGAAAAGTTTCGTGCATTTTCTGCTCTTGCATTAATTTGCACCAATCCACGATAAGAGTTTTGCGACTTTCCTGCAGATATTCCTTTGGAAATAATGGTACTCTTGGTGTTTTTACCAATGTGTATCATTTTGGTTCCTGTATCTGCTTGCTGGTAATTATTGGTTACAGCTATAGAATAAAACTCTCCTACCGAGTTATCTCCTTTTAAAATACAAGATGGATATTTCCACGTGACAGCACTACCTGTTTCTACTTGTGTCCAACTTACTTTTGCATTTTTTTCACACAATGCACGTTTGGTTACAAAATTATAAACTCCACCAATACCCTTGTCGTCACCAGGATACCAGTTTTGTACGGTTGAATATTTTATTTCGGCATCATCTAAAGCAATTAGCTCTACTACCGCTGCATGTAACTGATTTTCATCTCTACTAGGTGCGGTACATCCTTCCAAATAACTTACATAACTTCCTTTGTCTGCTACTAAAAGTGTGCGCTCAAATTGCCCTGTACCACCTTCGTTAATACGGAAATAGGTAGACAACTCCATTGGGCAACGTACACCTTTTGGAATATAACAAAAAGACCCGTCACTAAATACTGCTGAGTTTAAAGCGGCATAAAAATTATCGGTAGTAGGTACTATTGTGCCTAAATATTTACGCACCAATTCTGGATGCTCTTGAATGGCTTCCGAAATGGGCATGAAAATAATCCCTTTTTTTGCTAAAGTGTCTTTAAAAGTTGTGGCTACAGAAACTGAATCTACAACAATATCCATTGCGATATTATTCATTCGTTTTTGCTCGTCTAAAGAGATTCCTAACTTTTTATACATATCTAACATATCCTGATCTACATCATCTAATGTTTTGTTTGGATCTGCTTTTTTAGGGGCCGAATAATATGCGATTGCCTGAAAATCGGGTTTTTCATAATTTACGTTTGCCCAATCAGGTTCATTCATTGTTTTCCAAACCTTAAAGGCTTCTAGGCGCCAATCGGTCATCCATTGTGGTTCGTTTTTCTTTTTAGAAATAGCACGTACCACGTCTTCATTTAATCCAACAGGAAAGGTCTCCGAATCTAATTCGGTATAAAATCCGTACTCGTATTCTTTTGTTTGCAACTCTTTTTCTAAGTCGTCTTCAGTATATTTGCTCATTGATTTGTTTATACTTTTAACTTTAATACTTCAAATTCTTCCTCTTTTTTATATATCAATAAATTTAATACTCTTACCTTTTGCTACGATACAATTTATTCAAAAGAATTAAATTTAGCCATTATTTTTCAACTTTATACGTTCAAACTTTTGAACTATAATGAAAATGATTCCCCACACCCACAGGTTCTGTTGGCATTTGGATTATTAAAAACAAACCCTTTACCATTTAAACCTCCTGAATACTCAAGAGTTGTACCAATGAGATATAGGAAACTTTTTTTATCAACTATTAATTTTATACCATTTTCTTCAAAAAGTTTATCGTCTTCTTTTTGTTCTTTGTCAAAGGTTAAGTCATAAGACAACCCTGAACACCCACCACTCTTTACACCCACGCGTACATAGTCATTAACAATATCAAAACCATCTTCTTGCATTAATGTGATTACCTTTTGTTTTGCAGTATCTGAAACTTTTATCATATATTTAATTAGATTATTTCTAAATAGACAACAAATATACTACAAAAATTATCGTTTTTTTGTAGTAATTGTTACTTTATCTATTGTTTTGATAGTTCTTGATATGCCTCTAATAGCGTTGGGAAAATAAATTGTGCGCCATTTGCCTTCAGCTCTTTTTCAGAATATTGTGTCAATAATCCTACTGGAACCATTCCAGAGTCTCTTGCGGCTTGCATACCTGTTAAACTGTCTTCAAAAATTAAAGTGGTTTTAAAATGTTTTTCCTGAACACCTAAATATTTTGCTAAAGTTAAATACGGTATTGGACTGGGTTTTGGTTTTTTAAATTTATCTACACCCATATATACTTCAAAATTTAAAGATAATGCTTTTATGGTGTTCTCAATAAATGCAGTATAAGCGTTACTGGCAATACCATAAGAAATATTTTTAGCTACTAAAAAAGACTGGATTTCTCGCACTCCTGATAATAAATTTGGAGCAACACCGTCGTTTATTAAATGTTGTTGTTTGAGAGTATTTAGTGCTGCTGCTTTTGAAATATCACCGCCATATTTAGCAAAATATTCGGCTATTTTATAAGGTGATTTCCCTGAGTGTGTGGTTTTTGGAAACGGACAAATATCTGCATTAAAAAGATCTTGATATGCCGATTTCCAAGCGGTATGATGACATACCATACTGTCTACAATTACTCCATCAAAATCAAATAAAACGGCTGTAGGAAAGGGTAGTTTTTTCATCTTTACTTTATAAATAATTGAGTTAAATACGCATTTATAAATTTTTGATTCGGATCCATTTTTTCTCGTAAAATTTCAAAAGCATCCCATTTGCTATATAATTTTGATAACTGCGGATAAGTGGCTTTAAAATGTTTTGCCCAATGAGGTTTTCCTCCGTGTTTTAAAAATACCTCTTCTACTTTTTCAAAAGCTTCATACGTGTGTGCTTTTTCTGAATTCCTACACACACAACCAACTGTTACCACATCTTCACTACAGGCATAACTTAACCAAGCGTTGTCTTTTTTTATAAAACGAATATCCATAGGTACATGCACATACGCACGATTACTAGTGCTTTCTAACATTGCTTTTAGGTCCGCAAATAAAGTTTGAAATTTAGTGTATGGTATTGTCCACTCTGCTAATTCCATAGTTTGTCCTCGTTTTTTGGTTACCGTAGCATCATACAAACTCCCTGCGTGTTCTTTGGTTGCTGTAAAAAACAAACGATATAATATTTTATTAGCTGTTGCCGTAAACCTCGGGAAAATATGGGTGTATTTGTATAATATTTTAGAGGTTGCTCTGCGATGTTTATGATATTTTGGGGCTTTTTTGAGGGTGAATTTAAAACCCTCTGAAACTTTATTTCCTAAAATTACATACCCGTGATTGGTGTGTGGTAACCATAAAATTCGAACAAAATCGTGCGTTTTCAAATAATTATCCAATTTTTTTGTCCACGCTATATCTTTCATGGGCTGCTCCACCAAGTGTAATTTGTAATTGGCTTCACACTGAAAGGTAATTTCTGAGAAAACTCCCAATAATCCTAAAGAAACGCGAATAGCATCCGTTTCAAAATCGGTATCGGTAAATTCTTTGATGCTTCCATCAGCAAGTATCATTCTAAATTTTGATACATATTTTGAAAGTATAAAACCGTTTGTACCATGAGTAGCTGTTGCTAACGCTCCACCAATGGTAATGGAATTAATATCTGGCAAACACGGTATGCACCATCCGTTTTGTTGTGCTGTTTCAATGAGTTCTTTTAGTGTAATACCTGCTTGTACTGTAATTTCTTTGGTTTCTTTATTAATATTTACAATTTTGTTATATTGGGTAATATCAATTAAAGTATCCGTACCTGCATTAATATCTGATGATGAAAAACGTCCTCCAAATACTCGTATAGAAGTGTTTTTTTTTACAATTTCTTGCAATTCCAATTCCTTTGTTGGGGTATATAAATTTTGATAAGAATGGGTTTTGTTTCCATTCCAACTAATCCATTTATGTTGTGACATTATCGCTTGTATTCTATTATGTAGGCAAAGATACTTTATGTTTTTAAGGTAGCCACAAATACATAAATAAAAAAGTATTATCTGTTTGGATAAATGCCATAATTAATTTTAACGATTTATACCGAGTGTTTTGATGTTAAACTAGTATAAGCCATCTTCTATATGTAACATTTATTACATGCTATTTTGTACGCTTATGCTATTTTTGGGCAAAATCATTTAAAATGAAAACACGTATAGCAGTAACTGCCCAAAACAAAAGAACGATATCTTCACACGCTGGAGCTTGTCGTAATTATTATATCTACGAAATTGTAGATAATACCATTGTTTCTAAAAATTTGCTAGAACTATCAAAAGAAGAAACTTTAAAATACACATTTCATGAAGATTCATCTGACAATCCTCAAAACAAACTCTTTGATGTGAACATAATACTTACTGGAGGAATAGGCGCTGGATCAACTAATAAATTAGCTGCTAGAAACATAAAGGCTTATGTTATAGAAGAAAAAGATCCTAATACAGCAGTAGATTTAATTCTAAAAGGAGAACTACAAGCTATTGAACCTGCCGAACATGCTGGATGTAATTGTGGTGGACATTAAAATAAGTGCTTTTTTAATAATTTTTAACACCCTACTAGTACACTTTTTTTAGGAAAAGAGGCGGTTAATATAGAGGTAACACTTCATACATTACTATAAAATAATGTATTTTTGCTAAAAATAATATTATGGTTAAAATTGGCAATATAAAATTACCTGACTTTCCTTTACTACTCGCTCCTATGGAAGATGTAAGTGATCCTCCATTTAGGGCTTTATGTAAAGAACAAGGGGCTGATGTGGTGTATACCGAATTTATTTCGTCTGAAGGGTTGATTCGTGATGCTGCAAAAAGCATGATGAAATTGGATATTTATGAAAAAGAACGTCCTGTAGGAATTCAAATTTTTGGTGCCAATTTAGAATCCATGTTACGTACCATTGAAATTGTAGAACAGTCACAACCTGATATTATTGATATTAATTTTGGTTGCCCTGTAAAAAAGGTGGTTTCAAAAGGAGCAGGAGCTGGTATTTTAAAAGATATTGATTTAATGGTTTCCCTTACCGAAGCCATAGTAAAACATACAAACTTACCCATTACTGTAAAAACTCGTTTGGGGTGGGATGCTGATTCTATAAAAATTATTGAAGTAGCTGAGCGCTTGCAAGATGTTGGCTGTAAAGCTATCGCCATTCACGGTCGCACACGTGCACAATTATACAAAGGAGATGCTAATTGGGAACCCATTTCAGAAGTAAAAAACAACCCACGCATGCACATTCCTGTTTTTGGAAATGGTGATGTTACCACGCCAGAAGATGCGGTACGTATGCGTGATGAATACGGATTGGACGGTTGCATGATTGGCAGAGCCACCATTGGAAATCCTTGGTTTTTTAGAGAAGTAAAACATTATTTTAAAACAGGTAAACATTTAGCAAAGCCTACTATGAGTGAGCGCATTAATGCCGCACGCCGTCATTTACAAATGGCAATTGATTGGAAAGGAGAACGCTTGGGTGTTTTTGAAACCCGCCGCCATTATACCAATTACTTTAAGGGAATACCGCATTTTAAAGAATACCGTACACAAATGGTAACAACAGATGATAGCGAAGGTGTTTTTAAAGTATTTGATACTGTTGAAAAAGAATTTGGTGATTTTATTTTTGAATAATTTACGCTACGCAATTATCTTTTTACTAATACGATATGATGCTATTTTAGAAGCTAATAATCCTAAAACAAAAATAGTAGCCAATACAATAAGGATGTCTTTAATATTTAACTCTACTGGGTATGCAAAAGGGGTTCCTGGTATTTTTATTAATACAAAATACAATTGAGCACTTATTAATAACACCCCTAAAACTACCCCTAAAACACCACAAATAGTGGTTAACAATGCTCCTTGTAAAAAGAAAATTCGCTTAATATCTTTAAGTGGCAAACCCAAATTGTTTAATGTTTTTAAATCCGATTTTTTAGCTATAATCATCATAATTATAGCGCCTATTACATTAAAAAGGGCAATAATTAAAATCAGGGTAAATATTAAATAAACAGCAATGTTTTCGGTATTTAGCATTTTGTGTAAAGCGTCATTTTGTTCTAATTTATTTTTAATGAGAACTTCATCCTTAAAAATAGCTTGAATATTTTTTCTTAAAAGTGCTTCGTTACTATTGGGTAACATTTTTATTTCTACTCCAGAAACCGTGTTTTTATCATATTGCAAGAGCTCTTGAGCCGCCTCAATAGAGGTAAATATAAACTGCTGATTAACCTCTTCATTAATATCAAACAAACCTACATTTTGTGTTGCAATTTTTCTAAATGTTTTTTCGTTAATTTGTCCGATTCCTGGTTTGGGTACAAATAACTCTAATGAAGCGGTGTAATCAAAAACCCCTAATTGTAGTTTATCTGCTAATAGAAAACCTGCTACGGTTTGATTTGTTTTAGGAGTTATCCATTGCCCAGAAACAACTACACTATCAATTGCTACGGTATGCTGGTAGTTTTTATCAACGCCTTTTAATGTTGCTAATTCATTTTTAGATTTGAATTGTAAAAAAACTTTTTCTTCAATAACCGCACTGTAACTAACAATGTTGGGGTTGTTTTTTAATTGTTCTTGCTGTTTTTGGGTAAATAAAATGCGTTTTCCTTTTAGCGGTAGCACTTTTAAATCTGGATCTATAACATTAGAAAATGATAATGTAAAGGTTCTTAATCCTGCAAAACCCGCTAAAACAACAAGTAAAACCATTGCTCCAAAAACAACTCCTGCTGCTGCTATTTTAGAAATTATATTGATAGCATTGTTACTGTTTTTAGTAAACAAGTATCGTTTGGCTATGTATAGCGGAAAATTCAACTACAATTTTTTTCTATCATTTAATAAATCACTATTTTTAATAGGGTCCTCTTCTCCTTTTAATGATTTTTCTATGTTTTCAATATAATCCAAAGAGTCATCAATATGAAAAGATAAATTTGGCATTCTACGCAATTGGTGTCTTGTGCGTTGTGCTATTTCATGTCTAATTAATGCTTTATTAGATTCAATACCTTCTAAAAGTTCTTTTGCTTTATTTGTTGGAAAAATACTTAAATATACTTTTGCTATAGATAAATCAGTAGTAACGGATACTTTTGATACCGATATTAATATTCCTTTTAATCCTCCATCACGTACTGCTCCTTGCAAAACATCCGCCAAGTCTTGTTGCAAAACGCCTCCTATTTTTTTTTGTCTGTTTGTTTCCATGGTGCAAAAATAAGGATAATATTATTGGGTACAATATTCTATGAGTTAAATAAGCTTCTTTAATAGAAGAGAATAGGATATTGTCCTTAAATTTATAAGAATACAGAGGCGTTTTTGAAAAACATTATTAACAGTGCTATAAACGACTTTTTTTGCGTCTGAAATATTAAAAAATAGACTCTTAATACAATAGTTTAAGCTTCTGGAAAAACCATCTTATAATAACGTGCTATTTCATGTTGTAATTCGTGCAAACTAAAACTTCTACTTTTTTGAATGTACAATTTACCATCAAAAAAAACCAATATTGTAGGTACTACAAATACTTGTAATTGTGCTGATAATTCTGGTAATTCACTATTAAAAACTTGAAACAGTTTCATTTTAGGAAACGCTGTTTCTATAAGACTTTCTAGTTTTGGCGCTACATTTTCACCTACACTACACATATTATCCGTAATGTAAAGTACAAAGCCCATTTCTTGTACTTTAATGGTTTCAAACTGAGAGATAGTATTTAGCGTTTGCATTGTTAATTTGTGTTTTTATTTTTGCTGGAAAATTTTTATTTCAGTTGCACCTTGACCGTATTCACGATAATTGGCTTCATAAAATTGTATGCGGTCATAACGCCTAAACAAACTGTATAAATCGGCTTTTAAAACACCGTCACCTACACCGTGAACAAATACTATTTTTGGTAATCGCTGTTTAATTGCTAAATCCAATCGATATTTTGCGGTGTCCAATTGTAAGCTTA
Organism: Bacteroidota bacterium; assembly: GCA_024280635.1. Taxonomy (GTDB): domain Bacteria; phylum Bacteroidota; class Bacteroidia; order Flavobacteriales; family Flavobacteriaceae. The sequence continues at coordinate 29,634 of JAJRPS010000042.1, forward strand.
AAATTTGATAATTACTCATTCCTCCTTTTTTACGTACCAGTTTTTCAATATGCAAATCTACCGTTACCACATATTCATCTACATGAGCAATACCTTTATGATGAACTTTCTTTTTTTCTACTTTTTGTGATTTTGCATGCTGAATACCATGAAAGGTAAAAGTTTCACCGCCAATTTTAACCAATTGCTTTGCGGTATATTGCATAGGAAAACCATCCTCTGACTCTATGGTAATTTCATCTCCATTAACAGCAATTACAACTCCATCAATGGCGTCATCTAATACGGAAACAGTGTCATTTATTTGAAAGCTCATGTTGTTATTTTCTTAATTTATGATGCCGAAATGAAGCATATTTACAACTATAATTACATATGATTGATTGATAAATCAAAAATATACATTTTTTGACTGCTTTTACATTATATTTGCAATTATTGCCTTAATTATTTTACCCTTGGTAGAAAGGTAATACAAAATATTGCGTGCGATTGAGGCATTTGTTGAAGCACTCCCGAGAGGGACGATTCGGGAAGCGACTGCCGAAAGCGAGACCCGATGGGGGCACGCCCAAATAACGACAGAAAGATTACGAAGCATGAAACACATTAGAAATTTTTGCATTATTGCACATATTGACCACGGTAAAAGTACACTTGCTGATAGACTTTTAGGGTTTACAGGAGCGGTGACCGAAAGAGAATCGAAAGCGCAACTACTAGATAGTATGGATTTGGAGCGTGAACGTGGGATTACCATTAAAAGTCACGCCATACAAATGGAATATACCCATGAAGGGGAAGAATATATTTTAAATTTAATTGACACTCCAGGACACGTTGATTTTAGTTACGAGGTTTCTCGTTCCATTGCGGCTTGTGAAGGTGCATTGTTAATTGTTGATGCGGCGCAAAGCATACAAGCGCAAACCATATCCAACCTATATTTGGCGTTGGAAAATGATTTAGAAATTATTCCGGTACTAAATAAAGTAGATTTACCAAGCGCAAACCCTGAAGAGGTTACCGATGATATTGTAGATTTATTAGGTTGTGATCCTGAAGAAGTGATACCTGCCAGTGCAAAAACTGGTCTAGGGATTCAAGAAATTTTAACAGCAATTATTGAACGTATTCCACACCCAAAAGGAGATGTTGATGCGCCTTTACAAGCACTAATTTTTGACTCGGTTTACAATCCGTTTAGAGGTGTTGAAACGTATTTTAAAGTATTAAATGGTAAAATTGGTAAAAGACAAAAAATTAAATTTATAGCTACCGATAAAAGTTATTTTGCGGATGAAGTTGGCACATTAAACTTAACACAAACGCCAAAACAAGAAATTTTAGCAGGTGATGTTGGCTACTTAATTACAGGAATAAAAGAAGCTAAAGAAGTAAAAGTTGGTGATACTATTACCGATTTTGAAAACCCTACCCAAGAGGCTATTGCTGGTTTTGAAGACGTAAAACCAATGGTATTTGCTGGTATTTATCCAGTAGATACTGAGGATTATGAGGAACTACGTAGCTCAATGGAAAAGTTACAACTTAATGATGCATCATTAGTATGGCAGCCAGAAAGTTCTGCCGCATTAGGCTTTGGTTTCCGTTGTGGATTTTTAGGAATGCTACACATGGAAATTATACAAGAGCGTTTGGAACGTGAGTTTAACATGACGGTAATTACTACCGTACCCAACGTTTCTTACCATGCCTTTACCCGTAAACATCCTGATAAACCAATTATAGTAAACAACCCAACCGATTTACCTGATCCTTCTGGATTGGATAGAGTAGAAGAACCGTATATTAAAGCGACCATTATTACAAAATCCGATTTTGTAGGTAATGTAATGAGTTTGTGTATTGAAAAAAGAGGAATGATTACGCATCAAACCTATTTAACTACCGATCGGGTAGAACTTACTTTTGATATGCCATTAGCGGAAATTGTTTTTGATTTTTACGATCGTTTAAAAACCGTTTCTAAAGGATATGCTTCTTTTGATTACAACCCAATTGGTATGCGAGCGTCTAAATTAGTACGTGTAGATATATTATTAAATGCACAACCTGTTGATGCTTTATCGGCATTAATACATGCTGATAACGCACATTATATTGGTAAAAAGATGTGTGAAAAGTTAAAAGAATTAATACCACGTCAGCAATTTGATATTCCTATCCAAGCTGCTATTGGAGCAAAAGTAATTGCTCGTGAAACTACTAAGGCATTACGTAAGGATGTTACTGCAAAATGTTATGGTGGTGATATTTCTCGTAAACGTAAGTTATTAGAAAAACAAAAGAAAGGTAAAAAACGTATGCGTCAGGTAGGTAATGTTGAGATACCACAAGAAGCTTTTATGGCCGTATTAAAACTGAACGATTAATTATAGGACAGCAGCCTATTAATAAAAATCCCCTTTAAAATATTTTAAAGGGGATTTTTATTGTTTGTGCTATTATAAAATAGTAAAAATTTTTATAGATATATAAACACCCCAAACTGTATCATGTTTACATTTCCTTTAAATTTTTGAGAAGTTCCATCAATTTTATCTAATCGTGATAAAATATTATTGATACCATATTGGTAATGTGCAAATACTCTAAAGTGCTTGGTCCCCATTGACAATCCCGCTAAAACGTTTGCATTAATTCCTGTTAAATCAACAATATCATCTGCAGTAACATCTGTTTTATCAATTAAGAAATCTTTTTGAGCGGTATCTTCTAATTTCATTTTACCATTTACCATTAATACCGGACCTAATTCAGCTGTTAATTTAAATTTACCGCGATGGTTTCTATTATTTCCCAATAACTTATAACCAAAAAGCAATTGCGCTTGTACCCCTAATAAGTTATACTTAATATCCGTAGGTGCAGCACTTATATTTTCCCTTCCTTGTACTTGTAATTTTGAACCAAATAAATTCAACCCAAATTGTACATCCCAGTTGTTATAAAAATCACCGCGAGTGGCAAAACCACCTACAAAACTATATTGAGGTGTAGTGATAAAATTGTCGGTTTTTATATCAAACAAAGAAGCCCCTATTTTGATACCTAAAGTACTGTTACTATTCCCTCTTCTTCCTTGGGCAGATAAATTAAATACGCTTACTAAAAGTATTGTGCTTAAAATTAATATTTTTTTCATAACTTGTGCAATTAGTGCACAAAAATAGACTTTTTGTGCAGAAAACCAATTAATTAACTATTTATAAATAAATATTAATCTTTATGCAATTTTTTTTAATCCCTATTTTATTCTTCGGAATTGTAATTTTATTGACCTCTTTTTTTATCGTAAAACAGCAAAGTGCAGCTATCATTGAGCGTTTTGGTAAATTTCATAGTATTCGCCAATCGGGATTACAGTTTAAAGTTCCTTTAATTGATCGTCTTGCTGGTAAATTAAGTTTAAAAATTCAGCAGCTCGATGTAATGGTAGAAACCAAAACGGAAGATGATGTTTTTGTACGTTTAAAAATATCTGTACAATTTAAAGTAATAAAGGAAAAAGTATATGATGCTTTTTATAAATTAGATTATGCACATGATCAAATTACCAGTTATGTGTTTGATGTAGTACGTGCAGAGGTTCCTAAAATGAAGTTAGATGATGTTTTTGTGCGTAAAGATGATATTGCTATCGCTGTAAAAAGAGAATTAAATGAGGCGATGTCTGGTTACGGGTATGATATTATAAAAACCTTAGTTACTGATATTGATCCAGATAGTCAAGTAAAAGAAGCCATGAACCGTATTAACGCAGCACAACGAGAAAAAGTTGCTGCTCAATATGAAGGAGATGCACAGCGTATTTTAATTGTAGAGCGCGCAAAAGCAGAAGCAGAAAGCAAACGATTACAAGGACAAGGTATTGCAGATCAACGTAGAGAAATTGCACGTGGATTAGAAGAAAGTGTTGATGTGTTAAACCGTGTAGGTATTAACAGCCAAGAAGCATCTGCCTTAATTGTAGTAACCCAACACTATGACACCTTACAATCAATAGGTGGCTCTACTAATAGTAACTTAATTTTATTGCCCAACTCACCACAAGCGGGTAGTAATATGTTAAATGATATGGTTGCTAGTTTTACGGCAAGTAATCAAATTGGTGAAGCAATGAAAAAAGCAAAAGATAAAAAATAAAAAACACCTTAAAGTTTCGTCAGATAATAACTAATCTAAAATAATTATGAAAAAAACAATTATTAGTGCATTTGTAATTGCATTAGCATTTATAGCATGTAAAAGTGATAAAAAAGTAGAAACTTCTGCCGCAAAAGAAGTAGAAATCATAAAAGAAGTAGATACCCAAACCTATAAAAAGGTTGCTAAAGGAAGTCAATTAAAATGGAGAGCAACTCATTTAGGTGGTTTACAACCTCGTTTTGGAACCGTAAAACTAGATAAAGCTTCTGTTTTAGTAAATGACAATAAAATAACCAATGCTACTTTTGTTGTAGACTTAGCTACATTATCAGTTGATAATTTTGATGAAGGTGCAGAACAAAAAGGGAAATTAGAAGGACATTTAAAAAGTGCTGACTTTTTTAATATTGAAAAGTATCCAACAGCTACTTTTGAAATGACAAAATTAACACCGCTTACAGGAAATTATAATTCAGAAATGACGGGTAACCTAACCATCTCTGGAGTAACCAAAAGCATTACGTTTAAAACCAATGTAGCGGTACACCCTGAAGCAGTTACTATTAACTCAGAAGATTTCATCATTAACCGTCAAGATTGGGGTTTAAGTTACCATTCAGAAGGTGATGCTGGTGTTCCAAAAGATTACCTAATTGATAATGGTATCGGTTTTACTGTAAATGTAAAAATAGAACGTTAGTATTCTATCAATAAGCATAAAAAAACCTACTAAATAGTAGGTTTTTTTATGCTTAAAATTCAGATGAAACTCCCTCTTAGAAGTTGCTTTTTATGTTTTGAGCAAGCGCTTCAAATTCACTAGTACTTAATTTTACTTTATGTGTAAACTGAGCATCTTGCATGGTATTTAAAGGTACTAAATGTACGTGCACGTGTGGCACCTCTAACCCAATAACCGTCATTCCTACTCGCTTACACAGTACTACTTTTTCTAAAGCAATGGCTACCTTGCGTGAAAATGCCATTAATTTTAAATACTCGTCTTCTGGCAAATCAAAAACTTTATTAGTTTCTTTTTTAGGAATGCATAAGGTGTGCCCTTTTGTATTTGGGTTAATGTCTAAAAATGCTAAGAAATCTTCTGTTTCAGCTACTTTGTAACACGGTATTTCTCCGTTTATAATTTTAGTGAATATGGACATACTATACTTAAAGATTTGTAAAATTAAAACTTTTGACTATAACGTAGTAATTAGTCTCTTGTAATTTCTATAATTTCAAATTTCATGATACCATTTGGCACTTTTACCTCAGCAATATCACCTACCGAGCATCCTAATAAACCTTTCCCAATTGGGGAAGTTACGGATATTTTATTGTTAGCTAAATCAGCTTCACTTTCCGCTACTAACGTATAAACCATTTCCATAGCGTTAGTTGTGTTTTTAATTTTAACCTTAGAATGTATTAATACTTTTGAGGTATCTAACTGCGATTCATCTAAAATACGAGCGTTGGCAAAGATGTTTTCTAGTTTAGAAATTTCCATTTCCAACATGCCTTGTGCTTCTTTTGCGGCATCATACTCGGCATTTTCAGATAAATCTCCTTTATCTCTTGCCTCTGCAATAGCCTGTGATGCTTTTGGACGCTCAACATCTCTCAAATGATTTAATTCGTCTTTTAATTTCTTAAATCCTTCTTCAGAGTAATAAGATACTTTACTCATAATATATGTTTTTTTTAGTTCTTAATAATACTATTTATAACTGTATTACGTTATATAATACAAAAAATCCTACTTCCAGAAAAATACTCCAGAACAGGATTATACTAAATACTTTAACAAATATAAGAAATTTTATGCTTTGTTGTACCTTGTAAACCAAATTACTGAATTTTATGAAACATTCTGCTATCTACTTTATACTCTTATTATTATGTTTTTCTTGTAAAAAGGATGATGATTCCGTTGACGGATGTGTTAGTAAACTACTCCCTAACTATTCTTTTGATACTGGAAATACCATTAACTTAAATTTACCACAATATAGTGGATTACAATTTGCAGGCAATACCTTGTTTTTACCAAGTTATGGTGTAAAAGGAATTTATTTATACAATACTGGTAGCTCAATTGTAGCTTTTGAAGCAAGTGATCCTGCCCACGAACCTAATAATTGCTCTTTAATGGTGTTAAATGGAATTGAACTCACATGCTCTTGTGAAAATTACAAATATCAATTACTTACAGGGCAACAAACATCTGGAGGTACTGGCAATTGCTTACGTGCCTACCGAGCGGATAGAAACGGTACTATTGTTAGAGTGTATAATTAATGCCATTTCTAACATAAAATAGCTCTTAAAAAAGGCTTTTTTTAGATGTTTATTCCAATTTAACTATAAAATACTCGAAATGTTTTGCGTTAGTGCGAAAATGGATGTCCTTTTTAGGAAGAAATGTTTTGTTTTGTAGCTTTTAGAAAGTGATTTTATGAGCTCTTGTAAAAGCATACTAAACCTCATTAACGCCTAAAAATATAGTAGTTATAGCACGTAAAAACGCCCAAATAAAAACCTCATCTAAAATAAATTAGAGGAGGTTTTTGGTTATTGACTTTTGATGTAAACCGTCAAGGAATTAAATATTTTTGGCTATCGCCCCACGATTAAAACTTTAAAGTTGCACCTACTAAAAAGTTTCGGGTTGCTTGCGGAAACAGCCAAACACCTTCAATAGTTGTGGTTACTCCTGGTGTTGACCAAGT
>JAJRPS010000043.1 GCA_024280635.1 Bacteroidota bacterium
AAATGGAAAATATGGATTGGTAGAAATTTTACATCGCCATAATAATGTGAAAATGCCAAAAGTAGCGTTGGTAGACTTGAAAGATAAGTACAAGCGTAAAAAAATGAAAGGTCATTTTTCAGACACCTTGCTAGAGGCTATAACCGAAGCACTAAATAATAAGGAGCAAGTCATTTTATTTCAAAATAGGAGAGGGTATTCACCAATTCTAGAATGCGGCACTTGCGGTGAAGCAACAAAATGTCCAAATTGTGATGTAAGCTTAACCTACCATCAATATAAAAACCAATTACGTTGCCATTATTGTAGTTATAATATAGCAATGCAGCATGCGTGTTTGTCTTGTGGAAGTCATGAATTGGATACAAAAGGCTTTGGTACAGAGCAAATAGAAAAAGAATTACTAACCTTATTTCCTGATGCTAAAGTTGGACGAATGGATTTGGACACCACACGTGGTAAATATGGCTATCAAAAAATAATAACGGCTTTTGAGCAACAGGAAATAGATATTTTAGTAGGTACGCAAATGCTTACAAAGGGGTTGGATTTTAAAAAAGTAACCTTAGTAGGGGTTTTAAGTGCTGATGCAATGTTAAATTTTCCTGATTTTAGAGCGCATGAGCGTGCTTTTCAGTTGTTATCACAAGTGTCAGGTAGAGCAGGACGATTTGATAAAGAAGGATTAGTTTTAATACAGACGTATAATCCGTTTCATCAAATTTTACAACAGGTTTCTACGCATGATTATGTAGGAATGTATCAAGAGCAATTGTCAGAACGAAAAAATTATAAGTATCCACCAATTAATCGAATAATTAAAATTACGTTTAAACATCGCGATTATAATAAGGTTAATAATGGAGCAGGGTGGTTTTCGGAATCATTGCGTAACTATTTTGGAAAAAATGTATTGGGACCGGAATTTCCGCCAGTATCTCGTGTTAGAAATGAGTACATAAAACATGTTATTGTAAAGATTTCGGCTAAACAAAATACTCAAAAAACAAAAAAAGCTATTTTAAAGATTAAAAATAGCTTTATGTCTATTGCTATGTACAGACCCGTAAAGGTGAATGTAAATGTCGATGTGTATTAAATGTTGTCTAAAGCTTCAATTAGTGAAGCCTTTTTATTTCTGCTAAGTGGTAGGTATTCGTTGTTGATTTCAACAGTTTTAGCATTAAAGCCAGTAACTTTAATTAAATTTATGATGTATGACTTGTGTATGCGAAAAAAATGAAAATCAGCAAGTTGGTTGAGAAAAGATTTCATTGTAGAAAGTACAATAATGGGGTTATCATCAGTAGTTACAATTTTAACATAATCACCAAACGCTTCAATCCATAGAATGCTATGAATGTTAATTTTTATCTTTTTTAAATTACTTTTCACAAAAATAAAATCATCAGATTTTCCATTATTATGTAAATTATAATGTTCTAGCGCTTTATTTACAGCAGTATTAAAGCGTTTAATGGTAATGGGTTTGTGTAAATAATCAGTAGCATCATAATCAAATGCTTTCATGGCATATTCTGTTTTACCAGTAATAAAAATAATTTGTGGCTTATTGGTTAATAAATCTAATAACTCAAAACCATTAATTACAGGCATCTCTATGTCCAAGAAAATCAAATCGACCTCAAGATCTTTAATTCCTTTTTTAGTTTCTAAAGCATTTTTATATTCAGCTAAAAGTATTAGAGCGGGATGCTCATTAATCATTTTAACAATAGAAAGTCTTTGTATGGAAGAATCGTCAACAACTACACAACGTAGATTCATAATCAATGGGGTGTTAAGGTTTTAATACTATTGAGTTTTTGTTGTTTTTTTGGTATTACAAGTATACTAATAATATTTCATAAAATAGCGTTGTATCTTCAAAAATATCGATGAACGGTAAATTACGTAATTTTATTAAAAAATAAAGGAAAATAGTTTTGAGGTTTTATGTAAAAGCTGTATTTTTGCACCCAATTAATAAAAATTAATAATATAATTATGAACAATTACGAAACTGTTTTCATTTTGAATCCCGTTTTATCTGATGAACAGATAAAGGAGACAGTAAAGAAATACGAAGATTTTCTTATTTCTAAAGGAGCAAAAATGATCGCCAAAGAAAACTGGGGGCTAAAAAAATTAGCGTACCCAATTCAACACAAAAAAAGTGGTTTTTATCACTTATTTGAATTTCAAGTACCAGGAGAAGCTATTGATGCTTATGAATTGGAATTTAGAAGAGATGAGCGTATCATGCGTTATTTAACAGTAAGATTAGATAAACATGCAATTGCTTGGGCAGAAAAAAGAAGAAAACGTAACAAAGAAAAAGCTTAATTATGTCAGCAATAGAGCAACAATCAAAAGGAAAAAAAGTAGGAGAAGTAAGATACTTAACCCCACTTAATATAGATACAAATAAAGAAAAAAAATATTGTCGTTTCAAAAAATCAGGTATTAAGTACATTGATTATAAAGACGCCGATTATTTATTAAAATTAGTAAACGAGCAAGGTAAATTATTGCCAAGACGCTTAACAGGAACTTCATTAAAGTACCAGCGTAAAGTATCTGTAGCAGTAAAAAGAGCGCGTCATTTAGCGTTAATGCCTTATGTAGCTGATTTATTAAAATAAAAAGAGCAGACAATGGAACTTATATTAAAACAAGACGTAGAAAACGTAGGATTTAAAGATGACGTAGTAACTGTGAAAAATGGTTACGGAAGAAATTTTTTAATTCCTCAAGGAGTTGCTCAAATGGCTACACCTTCAGCTAAAAAAGTATTAGCTGAAAATTTAAAACAAAGAGCGTATAAAGAACAAAAAATGGTTGATGATGCAAATGCAATGTCGGCGACCTTAATGGCTTTAGAAATTAAAATTTCTTCAAAAGCAGGTACAGGTGATAAATTATTTGGTTCTGTAAACAACGCTAACATTACTGAAGCATTAGCTGCTTTAGGTCATGATGTAGAGAAAAAATTCATCACTGTAGCAGGTGGTAACATTAAGAGAACAGGTAAATATACTGCTAAAGTACGTTTACATCGTTCAGTTGTTATCGATTTACCTTTTGAAGTGGTTGGAACAAAATAATTGATTTTTAAAATCAGAAGTATTAAAAACCACGATGTAAGTCGTGGTTTTTTTATGTAAAATAAAGTATTGATGAAATATCAAAGATTAGCAAAAGAACAACTGGAAGAATTACACCCGGAGTTCATTAATTTCTTAGCCACACAAACCATTACGGCGGCAGAGTGGGAAGCATTAAAAAAAAATAAACCCGAAGTAGCAGAACAAGAAATAGATGTGTTTAGTGATTTGGTTTGGGAAGGTGTTTTAAATAAAGTGAAATATGTAGAGCACTTTTCACCTCAAAAAATGCATCTTTTTATTTTAGAAGATGACAAAATGCGTGTGATAGCAATACATGTGAAAGACGAAACAATTGATTTAACAACAAAAGAAGGCTTTGATTGGTTGCGTAATAATCTAATTGATGATCGTGTAGAATTTTTACAAGCTAAAAAAGAATATACAGGCGATAAAAACTTAGACAAGTTCAAACTCATACAACAAGGAGCGGTAATTAGTAAAGGCGAATTATTTCATTACTTTGAAAAAATAATATCTTAACTTGTAAATTTAAAAATAAAAGCATTCTGTTTATGGCTTTATAGCTTACAACGTATTGTATAAAGTATATTATAATTATGGCACAAAAACCAAGCGTACCTAAAGGAACAAGAGATTTTAATCCTACTCAAGTAGCAAAAAGAAATTATATTTTTGATGTGATAAAAAGTCAATTTAAAAAATTTGGATTTCAGCCCATTGAAACTCCTAGTTTTGAAAATTCAGCTACTTTAATGGGTAAATATGGAGAAGAAGGAGATCGATTGATTTTTAAGATATTAAATTCGGGTGATTATTTAAAAAAAGTAGATGAAACCTTACTTCAAAATAAAAATAGCTTAAAAGTAACCGCTTCAATATCAGAAAAAGCATTGCGTTATGATTTAACCGTGCCCTTTGCGCGTTATGTGGTGCAACATCAAAACGAAATAGAATTTCCGTTTAAACGCTACCAAATACAACCCGTTTGGAGAGCAGATAGACCGCAAAAAGGGCGTTTTAGAGAGTTTTATCAATGTGATGCCGATGTTGTAGGGTCTGATTCACTTTGGCAAGAAGTGGAGTTTGTGCAATTGTACGATGCTGTTTTTACAGCTCTAAAATTAGAGGACGTTACAATCAAAATTAACAATCGTAAAATATTAAGCGGTATAGCAGAAGTTATAGGAGCATCTGATAAATTAATTGATTTTACTGTTGCTTTAGATAAGCTAGATAAAATAGGGGAAGAGGGCGTTAAAAATGAGATGCTTCAAAAAGGTATTTCTGAAAATGCAATTGAAATAGTTCAACCATTATTTTCTTTTACAGGTGATTTTAATGCAAAAATTGAGCAGTTAAAAGAAATGTTAACTACTTCAGAAATAGGAATGCAGGGTATTGATGAATTGCAATTTATTGGTAATGCAATAAGTGAATTAGGATTAACAACAGCTACGTTGGATTTGGACGTAACACTTGCTCGTGGCTTAAACTATTATACAGGAGCTATTTTTGAAGTATCTGCACCAGAAGGCGTACAAATGGGTTCAATTGGTGGTGGAGGTCGTTATGCGGACTTAACCAGTATATTTGGGCTTAAAAATGTAAGTGGTGTGGGGATTTCTTTTGGATTAGATCGTATTTATTTGGTTTTAGAAGAGCTTAACTTGTTTCCCGAAACGGTAGAAGATACTGTTCAGGTTTTATTTATTAATTTTGGTGATACAGAAGCATTATATTGTTTACAGGTAATAAAACAATTGCGAAATAATGATGTGATAGCCGAATTGTATCCGTCAGCTGCAAAAATGAAAAAACAAATGAATCATGCTAACAAACGAGAAATTCCATTTGTAGTTTTGGTAGGTTCTGATGAAATAGAAAACGAAGTATTTACGCTAAAAAATATGAAAGAAGGAACTCAAGAAAAATTAAGTTTAAAAGAATTAATCTCAAAAATATAATAATAAAAATATTTTATTAAAAAACCTCTTTACAAGTATCTGTAAAGAGGTTTTTTAGTTGTACGCACGAGAAGATTCGAACTTCCACATTCTAAGCGAATACCAGCCCCTCAAGCTGGCGCGTCTACCAATTCCGCCACGTGCGCATTTTATTTCTATAAAGATATAGAAGAATAATTAAAACAAAAAAAGCTAAGCGATTAAACTTAACTTTTTTAGTGATCTGGCTGGGGCTCGAACCCAGGACCCTCTCCTTAAAAGGGAGATGCTCTACCAACTGAGCTACCAGATCTTAAAATCTAATATGTATAAAGTTTTAAAAACTTTTAGTGATCTGGCTGGGGCTCGAACCCAGGACCCTCTCCTTAAAAGGGAGATGCTCTACCAACTGAGCTACCAGATCTTGCAAAATCAATTACTTGATTGCGGGTGCAAATATAAAAGGATTAATTAATAATTCAAGCCTTTTTTATGCTTTTTTTTATTTTTTTTTAAAGATATTTGTAATCAATTAATTTATAGCACATAAAGAAATATGAAGATTGTATTGTTAGGGTATATGGGAGTAGGAAAAACACTTATTGGTAAACAATTATCAGAAGTTTTAGGGTGTAATTTTATTGATTTAGATGCTTATATTGAAGAAAAAGAAGGCAAAAGTGTTTTTGAAATTTTTGAAACTCGTGGAGAAATATATTTTAGGAAACAGGAACATATTTATTTGAATGCAATTTTATCTTCAGAAAAAAAAATAATTTTAGCAGTAGGAGGAGGTACTCCATGTTATACAGGAAATATAAGTAGTATAACAAATGAAAACATATTATCTTTTTATTTACAGTTATCACCAAATAAACTAGCAGAACGCTTGTTTTTAGAAAAAGAAAATAGACCGCTAATTAAAAATATTTTGACACTAGAAAAATTAACTGAATTTATAGGAATTCATCTTTTTGAGCGACAGTATTTTTACACCCAAGCATCACATACAATAGCTACGCATAATTTACCTGCTAGAAAAGTAGTAGAACGTATTGTTGAATATTTATATTAAAACAGCTGTAGCAGTGTTGTTACTAAAAGATACTTCAATATGTTCATGTATTGAGGTAGAGAGTGATATTCCCTTAAAATCAGCTTTAATAGGGTATTTTTTATGATTTCGGTTTATTAAAACAGCTGTTTTTAATTGTTTGAGGGGGGTGTTTAAAAAATGTTTTGCACCGTAAATTAATGTGCCTCCAGAATTTAAAACATCATCAATCAAAACAACAGATTCATTTTTATAAACTGCTTCAGTAATGTTCAAGTTAATAGGCTGGTGCAATTCTTTTTTATTAATAATCACTTTACAAAGTATAATTTCAATAGAGGCATACTCGGCAATAACATTTTTTAATTTTTCAGCAATAATATAGCCATTTTGAGCAATACCTGCTAAAATTATCTTATCAGCAGTACTATTACTTTCTAAAATTTGAAGCGCAATACGTCTTATTTTATGCTCAATTTGCGTGTGTGTAAGTATGGTTATATAATTCACTTGTTAAAATTTAAAAATAATATAGAGATAAACAAAGCTACGGTTTTTATTCTTCTTCATTAGTATATCCACTAATATCTCTTCGGTCTTTTTTAGTAGGACGACCTGTCCCTTTTTTTCTATAATGATCTTTAGCGTGTTTTAAAAATTCTAAATGTTCAAGTGCAGCAGTAGGAGTAGTGTCTTTTCTATAAATATCAACCAATTTTGCTCCTACTCGGTTTGGAGGAATATCTAAAACGGTTAGGGTATAATTAATTTGATTTTTACGAACCAATATAGTATCGGTAGCATATACCTCTCTAGAAGGTTTCACTTGTTTATCAGCAATACGAATATGCCCTTTTTTACATGCTTGGGTAGCAATATTACGCGTTTTAAACATGCGTATGCACCATAAATATTTGTCAACTCTCATTTTAAATGTAAAATCAATGTTAAAATAAAATCAAAAATAAGATAAATTTGTATCTTGCACGAAAAAATAGGCAAATGAAATTCAATATTTTAAAAAGCATACTGTTAGTGGTAATTTTTACAGCACTTTTTTCTTGTAAAAA
>JAJRPS010000044.1 GCA_024280635.1 Bacteroidota bacterium
AATTGGAATGCAGATGAAATTACTCCAAAAATGGCCGACATCAGCATAAAAAATACTTCTGATGTGACACAGTTTGGAGGGTATTATTGGCAATATTTTGAACAGTTGGATAAAATTACTAATGAAGAACACAAAAGTGATGTTCAATTGCATAAAGCATTGTTTTTAAAGCAAAATACCGATAATGGACCTATGCTAACTAAAATTGAAAATACAGCCTTAAAAGTAGGTGATTTGGTTACAGTTCGTATTGGATTGCAAGTAAAAGATAATTTTGAATATGTGCATTTAAAAGATATGCGTGCCAGTGCTTTTGAACCTGTAAATGTAATTTCTAGTTATAAGTGGCAAGATGGTTTGGGATATTATCAAAGCACTAAAGATGTAGCAACACATTTCTTTTTTGATTATTTACGCAAAGGTACGTATGTTTTAGAATATGATGTTAGGGTAAACAGTTCCGGGAGTTTTTCTAACGGAATATCCAGTATTCAAAGCATGTATGCGCCTGAATTTGCCAGTCATAGTAAAGGAATAACTGTAAAGGTTAAAGAATAGCATCAAACAAAATAGCATGAAAAAAAACGGATAGTTGAAATTCATTATCCGTTTTTTTGTACAATACTATTATTACATTGGTTTTGTTAATAATTTATATAATTTGTCATCACGCTTATAGATGTCATTTAAGTAAATAAAGTTTCTCTTTTCGTCAATTTCTGCCGTTTGATAGATAATTAATATAGGGTGTTGGTGTTGTAATCTAATGGTTTTGGTTTTGTTTGAAGCAACTATTTTGTCTATTTTTTGTCTATCCCAAGAAGCATCTTCTTTTTGTAATAAAAATTCAGCAAAGTCTAGTGGGTTTTGTAAACGTACACAACCATGACTGAAAGCACGCCTATCTTTAGAAAATAATCGTTTTGAAGGGGTGTCGTGTAAATAAATAGCATACTTGTTTGGGAATAAGAATTTAACCCTGCCCAGAGCATTACGAGCTCCCGCTTTTTGACGTACTCGATACGGAAAATGACGACTAGAAAGCTTACTCCAATCAATACCTGTACTACTAATAATATTTCCTTTTTTATTCATTAAAACCATATTGTGAGTTTCTAAATAATTCGGATTTTTCTTTAATTTAGATAAGGTTTCTGTAGAAGAAATGGAATAAGGAAGTGTCCATGTAGGGTTTAAAACAATTAACTCCAATGTATCCATAAAGGATGGAGTTTGCTTTTTAGTTTGTCCTACTACAACATTACTAGAATAGGTAACTTTACCATGGTCAATAAATTTCATTTTAAAAGATGCAATATTCACTTTTATATAGGCAGTGTCTTTAGGATATTTAATCCATCTGCGTCTTTCTAAATTAACAATAATTTTTTTAATTTTATCTTCAATAGGCTCATTTAGCATTTTTAATGTTGCTTTGCCAATAACAGCATCGTCATTTACTCCATGGGCAAGCTGAAATTTTTTGACTGCCTTTTGTAAATTTTCTCCATAAATAGAGTCTGCTACTTTTTCATCTTCGTTTAAGAAATTTTCAGCAATCAATCGTGTTTTCAAGGATTGTAAGTCAATGTTTTGATCACCAGGGTGTAGTGTTTCTTTTAGGTCAAGAGTATTCCATCCTCCTTTTTCTTTTAATGATTTAGCGGTAATGAGTTGCTCTTTTAATAGCTGATATTCTTTGTCTTGAGGTTCTAAGCTATGTAGTACTTTGTTTACTTGTTCTTCTTTTATGGCGTTTTGTAAAAGTGTTATCGCATATTTCGGGATTTTATTTTCCATAAAATTCCATGAATACATTAAATCGTCTGGATTTACTTTTCCCTTAATTAAATGATAAGCCAATAAAATGATTCCATCAGTAAGCAGTACATCTAATTTAGCATGTGATTTTAAGCTTAAGGAGTCATACTTTTTAGTGTATTTTTCTATGGTTTCTAAATGATAGTCACTAGAAATTAAGCCATTTTCTTCCGCACGTTTTATTTCGGCAATAACAACGTCTCTATTTTTTTTAGAACTCCACAAAGGATGAAAATTAGCATCATTATAACTATCTTTTAGTAAGTATTTAGAAAAAATAATGTCTTGGTCTATTTTTTTATTAACGGAGTCTAGCTGAGTAACTATTTTTTTAATTTCGGCAGTTAGTAGATTATTTATACTATCAGTATTTTCTTTTTTTACAATTTCTTTTTTAGGTAAATCATGAGTTTCTTCCTCAGTTAAGTTCGGATTTGCCTCTTTTGCCATATTACAAGAAAAGAATAAAAGCGCAGTTGCTATAAGAGTAAGGATGTTTTTCATAAATTAAATGTAAGTGAGTTGTATAAAGATAATATTTTTTTAGTTATTTTAAAAAACCTTCAATTAAATTTGAAGGAATAACAGTTGGTTTAACTTTAAAATCAAACCAATCTTGTAAGTGAATATCAAAACCTACGCCGTTTAAGTAACTGTGTAAAGCTTTATTGAGTCCGTCTTTATATAAGTGATGCGCTGTGCCAGTGGAGTCATTGTGGTACAAATCATTTTTTGCAAACCCTTCAAACTTGGGTCCTGTAATTTCAATATCAAATTCGGATGGATTTTGACCAATAGGGCTATGAACAGTTGTGGTAAATTGATGCCAAAAAGCGGATTGAATACAGTTGTTTTGAAACAATTGCTTAACCACTTCTAAGGAATCTATGGTTTCCTGTTCCGTTTGTGTAGGGAAACCATACATTAAATAGGCATGAACCATAATGTTATATTTAGAAAAAGCAGCGGTTACACGAGCAACTTGCGCAATATCCACTCCTTTTTTTATTTTTTTTAGCAATCTATCTGATGCTACTTCTAAGCCTCCTGTTACGGCAATACATCCTGATTTTGCTAGTAACTCGCATAACTCTTCATTAAAAGTTTTTTCAAAGCGAATATTGGTCCACCAGGTAATATAAATGCGTTTTTCAATGAGTTTTTGAGCTAATGCTCGTAACATTTTTGGGGGTGCAGCTTCATCTACAAAATGAAATCCTGTAGTACCCGTTTCGATAATAATTTTTTCAATCTTAGCTATTAAATCATCAGCGGTGGTGTTTTCATAGTTGCCAATGTAGGGTAAACTCACATCGCAAAAAGTACATTGTTTCCAATAGCACCCATGGCTAACGGTTAATTTGTTCCATCGTCCATCACTCCATAATCGATGCATGGGATTCATAACATCTAAAAAAGATAAATATTTTTCTAATGGTAACCCTGAATAGGTAGGTGCTGGTAAATTTTTATGATGAAAAATAGTGTTAGGTAAGTTATTCTTATAAACGACACAATCATTTTCTAAAATATAGGTACGTTCTAATGTATTGATATCAATTTTTCCTGCTAAAAATTCGATAATGCGTAACAAAGGAGCTTCGCCATCATCTAAAGAGATAAAATTCACATATTCAAAAATTCGGGTGTCTTGTAATTGACGCAATTCCGTATTGCAATAACCGCCACCAAAAGCGATTTTTATTTCAGGAAACTGATGTTTAATTAACTGAGCACAACGCAATGCTGCAAATAAGTTGCCAGGAAATGGAATGGAAAAACAGATTAATTGAGGGTTAAATTCGTCTATTTTATCGACCAATAAATGCAATAATTCTATTTCAATACTGGAAGGTTCATATTGTAAATATTCCTCTATTTCATCAAAACTACTGGCAGATGTGGCTATTTGAGCGGCATAACGTGTAAAGGAGAAAAATTCGTCTACATTAGCGTGAATAAAATCGCCTAATTCTTCTATAAAAAGGGTGGCAAAATGTTTGGCTTTATCTAAAACTCCAAGTTTGCCAAATGCCCAACTTAAATTGTCTTTAATTTTTGATAATCGATGTCCGACAGGTAAAAAACCATGTTGTAATATTTGATAAGCTGCCGTAACTTCTTGCTGTTGTAAATACCGAATTACAAAAGCTACTTTATGAATGTATTCTTGACGTTGTTGCCAAACCAAAGGGAATTGAATGGGGTTGTTTTGTTGCGCTTCTTCAAATATTTGTGTAATAAAATGAGGGGTAAATACGGTAGTAAATAGTTCAATACTTAAATCGGCTTGTGTAACAGTATACCCTTGTTGATCTAAAAATCCTTTTAAATAGCAAGTTGCAGGATACGTAGTGTTTAACTGCGTAAAGGGTGGTGTAATTAAAAGTGTTTTGACGGACATTAAGTTAACTATATGTGGGCAAATATAGGGCTATTTTAAGAATATTAAGCGACTGTAAATTATCTTCTAATTGTAAACGTAAACTAATTTATAGCCAATAAATACTTTTGCTTAAAATAAATAGGAGCACTTGAAAGTAAATATTAATGCATCGCTTTCAAATGAATATTCAATACAACACATAAATTAATATTCAAATCGTATTTGTTTTTACCTACGGAGCATTGTTGTTGCTCTGTTTTCGATATTTAAAAACTTCCCAAATAAGCATAGTAAATACCAAGCAATATTCTAATCCAATGTACCAATAATTATTGGTAAAATTATCATTTTGATAAAAGGAGTAACTAAACATAATGGTAAAACTCCATAGCAACGCAAAACGATACGGTGTAAAAACAGATAGTATTAGTAACATTGCTACATACCACGGATGTACGGTTGAAGCAGTAAATAAATAAAAACTCAGGGTAAATAGCATAGCGGTAATTAATGTTGTAACCTTTTTGTTTTTTATATTAAATGCTTGATATAATATAAAAATGATGACTAAAATGGAAGTAATTTTACCTATTAACTTGGTTGGTGACCATCCTAAAATTTGAATTCCAATTTCTCGTGCTAGTAAATAAAAGCTACCGTTAAATTCAAAAACACCAAACCATAAACCTACCGATTTTAAAAAATGATCAATGGCTTCTTCAGATAAAAAAGGAAGAAAAGAGAGGATTACACTTGTCCCAATAATGGTATAAAAAGCAATAAGTTTCTGAAATTTAAAATACCGAAAAAATAAAGGTAAAAATAAAAGAGGTAGTAGTTTTAAGCTGATGCCACACGCAAAAATAACCGCAGCCCATTTCCATTTCTGTTGATGTAATAAATAAATGCTCCAGACTAAAAAGAAAATCATAACACTTTCAAAATGAAGGTTGCCAAACAGTTCAATAATTACAAACGGATTTAAGGCATATAAAAAGATGAGCTTTGGTTGAAGGTTGAGGTTTGTAAGCAGTTTTTTTCCGAAGTAAATAATTCCTAAATCGGCAGTTAAAAGTAATATTCTAAAAACAATAATACTGCCCAAAATACTATTTTTAGCAAACAACGCTGCAATTAAAAAGCAAAACTGGTTTAGCGGAGGGTAATTACTGTAGTGGCTTGCATTAAGAGTTCCCATGCCTTTTAATAATGTTTCTGCTTGTTGAGGGAGAGTATGTAAACTGCTTGCGTAATTTTCAGGCAAATATAAATACGGATTATAGCCATTTAAAAGCAGGTGACCATCCCAAATAAAACGGTAAAAATCTTGAGATAAATTTGGGGTAGTAGCAATAAAAACCAATCGAAATAAAATGCTAATACCTATTAAAATTTTCCAATTCAAATTTTGCTTAGTAAGGTATATAAACAATAAAAATAAAGCCGTAAAGGTTAAAATTAAAGTATTAAAATCAGCACGTATTACCTCAAAAGCAAAAAAATAATATAAAAAAAACGATAGCAAAATGGCTAAAAGTGGTTTTTTATGAAATTTTAATACCGTAATAAGCATATTATCTGTTTTAATTTAGGATGACATCAAAAGTACTTAATTTTTTAAACAAGTGATAAAGAAAAACCTTCACAATGATTTTTTGTTATCTTTGTGTCGATTTATGAAAAACATACTTACCCTTTTATTACTCGTTTTTAGTACTATTGTTTCTGGACAAGAGGAAACATCATCTAAAGCAAATACTTTTGATGTCAATTATACCTATGGTGTAATTTGGAATCACAATCCCAATATATTACATTTAATAACAGGTCATCCAGAAGGTGTTTTGTTAAGCTGGAACCGAAAAACATTTGGAAAAAAAGAATGGGAGCAACGCTTTAATTATCCCGATATTGGCGTATCGTTTAATTATCATAACTTAAAAAACAAAAATTTAGGAGATACCTACTCCTTATATACACATTATAATTTTTATTTCTTGAAACGAAACTTAATGCTGCGTACGGGCATAGGGGTTTCACTAGCGAGTAATCCGTATGATCATGAAACCAACAATAGAAATGTTGCTTTTGGATCCAGACTTTTAAATAGTACGTATTTAATGTTAAATTACAAGAAGGAAAGTTTGTTTAATACTCCTTTTGGTATTCAAGCAGGTTTCGGAATTACGCATTATTCCAACGGAAATTACAAATCACCAAATACCAGTGTAAATGTCATTTCAGCAAATATTGGACTAAGCTATAATTTGAATTATCAAAAAATACACACCTATTTGCATACGGAGTTGGATAGCAAATCATTCAAAGAGTCTTTTGCATATAATGTGGCTTTAAGCGGTGGTATAAATCAAGGCGATGTTATTGGTATTAAACAATTTCCTTTTTATGTGGTAGCAGCATATGCCGATAAACGCATCGGTAGGTTTAGTGGTTTTCAATTGGGTGCAGAAATATTTTTATCAAAGTTTTTAAAAGAAGAAATAAAATACAATGCTGTTGCTTATCCAAATAGAAACATTGACCCAGACACTGATTATAAGCGAGTAGGTGTTTTTGTAGGCCATGAATTATGGGTAAACAAGATGACCTTTATTACACAAGTCGGGTACTATGTATATTACCCATACTCTTTTGAAAAAAGAATTTATGGACGCTTAGGTTTTAAAAGATATTTTGGAAAAAGATATTTTGGAATGATTAATTTAAAAGTACACGGTGCAGCTGCTGAAGCTATTGAGTTTGGTATAGGTATTCGTTTAAAAAGCAATAAAAAATGAAAAAATACATAAGCGTTTTGCTGCTGTTTTTAGTGGTGATAAGTTGTGATACAGAAAATGCAAACGATTGTTTCCAAACAACAGGGACAATCATTACACAAGAAATCACAGTAGCTCCTTTTACTAAAATTAGAGTCAATAGAGATGTGGAATTGATTTTGAAAGAAGGTACAGTCCAAAAAGTGATTGTAGAAACGGGAGAAAATTTAATGAATGATGTGGCGGTAGAAGTGCAAAATGGACGTTTAATGCTTACCGATAATAATACTTGTAATTTAGTGAGAGATTATAACATTACAAAAGTATACGTTACATCACCTAATATTACTGAAATTATTAGCGCTACACAATTTAAAATACAGTCAGAAGGAATGCTCAATTACTCCGATTTAAAAATATTCTCAGAAGATTTTACAGATACAACTGTATTAGCAACTGGAACGGTTATCTTGACTTTAAATTCGCAAAATATATGGATATCCGCCAATAACTTAACGCATTTTATATTGTCAGGAAATGCTAATAATTTGAGTGTTAATTTTGCGTCGGGTGATGGTGTTTTTGATGGTGCAAACCTAATAACTAATAATGTATCTGTTTTTCATAGAGGAACCAATGATATAATTGTAAATCCACAAGTTAAATTAACGGGGGAGTTAAGAAGTACGGGAAATTTAATTGCTAAAAATCATCCGCCAACAGTAACGGTAAATCAGTTTTATACGGGTAGTTTGGTATTTGAATAAATAGAGATGATTTCATTTATAACCAATATATTTGCTCAAAAAACTGGATTTAAAAAAGTCACTAAAATTGCAGATAAACTTGTACGTCGTAAAAAAGTACCGGGTTTAGCAATTTCTGTTGCTCAAAACGGAAAAACAATATATACTAAAGGTTTTGGTTTTGCTGATTTAGAAAATAAAACACCAATAAACCCTACCGAAACTATTTTTAGAGTTGGGAGTGTTTCCAAACCCATTACAGCAACAACTTTAGCGCGATTGCATCAAAAAAAAGAAATAGACATTCATCAATCGTTATTTTATTATTTGCCGAATTACCCCAAACAAATTACTGACTTTACATTAAAACAATTGGGAGGACATTTGGTGGGTCTCAGAAATTATAAGGGTAACGAGTTTATGAATAATAAAGCGTTAACTATTGAGGAAGGGGTTGATTTATTTAAGAAGGATGCATTACTTTTTGCACCTAATACCAATTACAGTTACACTACTTATAGTTTTAACTTACTGTCTTTAGCAATGCAGGTGGCTGTGAAAAAACCATTTGAGCAGTTGGTGCAAGACGCTGTTTTAAGTCCGCTTAAAATGGAACATACTTTTGCAGATACCCAACAAAAATCACCCAATAAAGCTACCTTTTATCAAAAACGGAGCTGGCGTAAATTTGAAGTAGTATCTCCCGTACATAATTATTTTAAACTTGCGGGTGGTGGTTATTTATCAACATCAATGGATATTGTAAAATTAGGTAATGCACTTTTAAACTATAACTTTATAAAAGAAGATGTTTTAAAGGAATTTACCATATCGCAAAAAGTAAATGAGAAACTAACATATTACGGTATTGGGTTTCAAGCCAGTTATGATCATAAAAATCGACCCTATTTTGGACACATAGGCAATGGTTTAGGTGGTTACGCTATTTTTTACGTGTACCCGAATAAAAAACTAGTCATTACTATTTTAACCAATTGCACCAATCCTAATCAAGATAAAAAATTCAATAAAATTATAGATGCAGTTTTTGAGGCGTTTGAAAAACAATAAGTTACTGAATGGAGGAATTTTTTCACTGAATTCGCTTAACGGTTTATATAAGAATAGTTGCGTTATTTTAGTTACAAATTTAGCAAATACAAACCAAATAGAAAATCCGAGAGGATTTTCGTGAACAGGCTCGAACCAGGCAATTAATTTTATACGGTGTTGGTAAATTGTTATTTTAATTTACGCTCTGTCTTCCGCAACCATTAATTCTTTGTTCTTTAGTTAGGGTCCAAACGTTAATTACTTTCCTTTCAAGTTTGTTTTCAGAATCAGGTTCTACTAATTCAATTTCCAGAATACATTCAGTTGCAATTTTGTAATCAGAATTTTCTATTAAATATCCATTTACATAAACTCCGTTATTTTTTTCAATTCCGAAAAACTCATTCAATTCAGATTGTGTTTTAAAAGCAGTTTCTTTCTTTAAACTGACAAAAATAATTCCGTTTTCAGTCAGATTGAAGAATTTATGTTCTTTCCGATTTGGTTTGTCTTTCAGAACACTTACTTGAGCAATAAATTCTTTTGTTGTCCCGATTATATTTTTATTTGCAATAATGTCTTTTTCAATAATGAATGTAGGGCAATTACTTTTGGTCTTAGGTAATTTTACATATCTATCTTGAGAATAGATATTCGAAAAAATGAAAGCGAAAATTATAGTTGTAATTATTCTGTTCATATGTATTTCGTTAATGTTTGCCAACTTGTTAAGAATATGAACCCGTTTTAATGATTTAAATTCGGAGTTAAGTGAAAGATAGTTTTTTTTAAGCAGAAAGTCAAGTGTTACTTGCCTGTCATTTCAATAAACAAGCTTTCTAAGTTTTTGTTTACCGTGTTGAGCTTTAATATTTTAAGCTCATGTGTTTTCGCAAAATCAAACAAAGTACTACGTCTATCTTCTTGGGTGTCAAAAGTAATTTTCCAAGTCATACCGTAGGTGTTTTTAGCGGAAATAGCATTAGGTAAACGAGTTAAAAAAGCATCTTCAATACGGTAATCAAATTCTACTTCAATAATTTGTTGTGTGTTGGTTTTCAATTCGCTCATCGGCTTATCAATAACCAATTTTCCTTTGTTTATAATAATTACTCTATCGCAAATAGCTTCTACTTCTTGCATAATATGAGTAGATAAAAAAACGGTTTTTTTCTTCCCCACATTTTTTATCAATTCGCGTATTTCCAACAATTGGTTAGGGTCTAATCCTGTAGTTGGCTCATCTAAAATCAATACTTCTGGGTCGTGCAATAGTGCATTGGCTAAACCCACACGTTGACGATACCCCTTAGAGAGTTGCTCAATTTTTTTATGTGCTTCTTGCGTTAAACCAGTCAATTCAATAATCTCTTGTATGCGGTTTTTATCAATTTGATAAACATCAGCATTAAAGGCTAAATATTCTTTAACATACATGTCTAAATACAACGGATTATGCTCTGGTAAGTATCCTACACATTGTTGTACCTGCTTTTGTTGTGTTTTTACATCGTACTCGTTTACGCTTGCTTTCCCTTCAGAAGCGCTGATGTAAGTGGTTAAAATTTTCATTAAAGTAGATTTTCCCGCTCCGTTTGGACCTAAAAAACCAACAATCTCACCTTTTTTAATTGAAAATGAAATTTGATCTAACGCTTTTTGCGCACCGTAAAATTTGGATATGTTTGTAACCTGAATAGACATCGTTCTGAAATAAATAAATTACTTTTGCTAATATATAACTCTAAAATAGAAAATAATACTTTTTAGGTTTTTTTGATTACGGAAAGATGACAAATAAAAAAGAATATAGCAATTGGTTAACAAAAATGCAACTGAACCATCCGTTGGTAATTGCGGGACCTTGTAGTGCCGAAACGGAAGCGCAAGTGTTACAGGTAGCACACCAATTAAAAAATACCGACGCTACCATTTTACGTGCAGGCATTTGGAAACCCCGTACCCGACCGGGTAATTTTGAAGGGGTTGGTGAAGTAGGATTGCAATGGCTACAGAAAGCGAAACAAGAAACAGGAATGCTTACTGCTACTGAAGTAGCAAACCCTAAACACGTAGCATTAGCCTTAAAATATGATGTAGATCTACTGTGGATTGGTGCCCGAAGTACCGTAAGTCCGTTTATTGTACAAGAAATTGCAGAAGCATTACGAGATACCGATAAAATAGTACTCATAAAAAACCCTGTAAACCCTGATTTAGCATTGTGGTTAGGGGCGGTAGAACGTATTTATACAGCAAATGTAAAAAATATAGGCGTGATACATAGAGGGTTTTCATCTTATGAAAAATCAAAATATCG
>JAJRPS010000045.1 GCA_024280635.1 Bacteroidota bacterium
GAACCGTCACAAACACCACTTTGCCCTGTAATAACATCGTTAGATGTGATTACAATATCAGCAGGACTAGAGCAATTATCTTGAGCCACAAGAGTTATGGTAGTTGGACTAGGAATATCCGAATCACATTCTACATCCACGGTTGCTGTCGGTAAAGACGCTGGGTCAAAAGTAGGGGCTGTAGTGTCAATAATTGTTATTACTTGAGTATGAGTTGTAGAGTTTCCAGCGCAATCGGTAGCCGTCCACGTACGAGTAAGGGTATAGTTGTTATCACATGTATTATCTTGGTTAGTAATTGCTTCGGTAAAAGAGACTTGTACATTATTATCACAGGTGTCACTAGCTGTTAGTGTTTGAGGAGGTATATTATCACAAGTTACAGTTGTATCACTAGGTAGTGTTCCTGTAAAAGTAGGAGCAGTGGTATCTTGAATAGTAATGATTTGGGTATAAGTTGCTCCATTTCTCCCGCAAATATCGGAATAATTCCATGTATTTGTATAGGTTCCTACTGTAGAACAACTTGCATTAGTGGGTATAAAGGCACCAGTTGTTTTAATCAATATTAAATTACAGTCTTCTAAAACCGGTGCTAAATTTTGTGCATCGGTTAGCGCTTGTGCATCATCACATTCAATAGTTCTGTTTAAATTACCAGAAGCTGTTAACCAATTGACTAAAGGTGGTTGGTTAATGATTGTTTTATTTGGTTTCTGATTTCCGATACCACATCTGTCAACATCACTAGAGCTTAAAGTAGTAACAGTATTTCCATTGATAACACCATTATAAGTTGCTGTCATTTGGATAGAAAAGGATGAAGCGCATTCCGTTTCTAAAAAAAAGCAGTTATCACTTACTTGTAATTGATAATCTATTGTATAGGCAGGAGAGCCAGCGTCAGTTTGTCCATCTGGTACACTGAAAATAAGTTGAGCTGTAGTTGTGTTATAAGTATATGTAACTCCAGCAGGCAATCCAACAATAGGCTGCACTAAACTAACTTGACTAGGTATTGTAGTTGAAAGTTGTAAATTCACAATATTATCATTACCGGTATTTTCCATAGATACAGAAAAGTCAACAATATCGCTTGCATTTACGGTTCCACCACCTGATATGTTTGAGAATAAGCTTAATGGTGCCAAGTTTGGTTCATATACTTCTACAGCAAAACCCAATAAGAATAATCCATAAGTTTCTTGGTCAGAAGTTAAACGCACAGTAGTAGCAGTTTGATTGTTTCCTATAATGTCATTATTAGAATTATTAAGTGTAAAAATTCCTGCATCAAATCCTAATGTGTTTGTACTAGCGGGGGATCGATCTATAAAATCACTTCCATTGAGTGTAATTTTACTATTAAAAAAATTATCAGAAGGTCGTAAGTTCGTTGAAATATCTATCCAATTAGAATTGGTATCTAATATTTGAAGTTTATCTTGTTCTAGGTCTCTATCACCTTCGAGTGCTCCAATCAATATATTGGAATTTACGGGTCCATTAGGCACAGTTTGAAATCCATTGATATTAATGTCAAAACCATTTACAGCAGCAGATACACTAGCATACCCATCAAAAATAGTAATATTTTTTGCAACTAAAGTATCATTTTCATAGATAAAAACGATTTGCCATCCACCAGAAGTACCAACATTTCCACCTCCATGACCAGTTAGTTCCATTTCTTTAGCTCTAATATTTGCAATTTGATACACGCCGTATGGACTAGCTAATGCAATAACATCATTTGTAATGTCTTTGAAACAAATATAAGGATCGTTTACAAAGTGGTCATCAGGATTCCCATCACCATTATCATCACGACCTCTATAAATTACATCATCTGCGGTAATTGTAGTGTAGCTAGTGCCACCTGGAAGTATTAATTTTACTTGGTTGTAATTCCAGTTGGGTTCATCATTAGCATCATCTTCTTCTTTGTCTGCTGCTGCCCAATATAAGAACGCTTTTTTAATATTTAAACAAGTTTCAAGCGGTTTAGGATTATTAAAAGTTGCATTGCTGGAGTTAAAGGTTGTGTTGTCACTATCAATATCTACAAAAACATTATCGGTAAAATCATGATTACCATCTGTTCCATTATAATCTCCCGTGGCACTTCTTGATAGCATGTTATTAGCTATCATAGTAATGTCTCCCTTAACGCTTTGTGAAAAGCGTGGAGTAAAACTTTTTTTTAGTTGAGCAAAGCTATTGCTAATAAAAAGCAATAGTATAGCGAATAGGTAGGGTTTGTTTATTATTTTTTTCATAATCACTTTGTTAGTGCTAACTATATAATATAGTTAGTTCTTTAATGTCAAATAGATGTGTGTGCATCTAAGATTAACTAATCTAATTAAGTAAGTGATTTTTTGGGAAAATAACTTTTGATATTCATTTATAGTACCGGACTAAACATGCCTTTTCTTTTTTATTAAAAAAAAGATTTAATAAGATTAAAAAAGTAACGCTAAAAAAGACAGAAAAAATATGGAAATTGTAAGATTCATAATACTCATGTTATTTGTTAATAATTTAATACAACATCGTATAGGAAAGACTCAAATAGATTTAGGGTAAATTTATATTTTATAAGTCGTTGATATATTGTGTATTGCAAAGTTAAGAAAAATATATAATTAATATATGTTAAGTTGAGGTAAAATAAAAAACCCCTAATATTAGGGATGGTAATTAATTGTATAAAGTGATTACTGGATACAAATAATAGCGATGTATTATTGTCTAAAATTAATTTTTATAGATATTTACGTTTTCACTCCATAAGCTAAATCCCCCGCATCCCCTAAACCTGGAATAATATATGATTTTGAGTTTAATTCAGGATCAATAGCACCTACCCAAAGGGTTGTGTTTTCAGGAAGATTTTGGAGCACATAATCTACTCCTTTTTGGCTAGCAATTAAAACGACAATATGTATGTGTTTAGCAATACCACGCTTTTTTAAAACTTCTAATGCGGTAATGATAGAAGCGCCAGAAGCAAGCATGGGATCAGAAAGAATTACTGTTTTGTTTTCAATAGAGGGACATGCTAGATATTCCGATTCAATAGTGAATTTAGTATCGTTAATTGTTTTTCTATATGCGGATATGAAACCGTTTTCTGCTTGATCAAAATAATTTAAAAATCCAATATGAAAAGGCAACCCTGCTCGTAAAATAGTGGTTAATACAATATTGCTTTTTACTAAAGGTATTTGAGCAGTACCTAAAGGTGTGGTTATATCTGTATTTTGATAGTCAAGTGTTTTACTAATTTCATATGCAAAAATTTCCCCCATGCGTTCGCAATTTCTTCTAAAACGCATGCGATCCTGTTGTGTGTCAACATTCCTAATTTCAGATAAAAACTGATTAAATATTGAGTTTTGTATTCTAAGGTTGATAATTTTTGCCATAAAAGTATTATTCTGTAATTTTAATTTCAAATAGTTTGTCCCAGTTTTTACCCGTTACAAAAATGGTATTGGTTTTAGGATTGTAAGCAATACCGTTTAGTACGTTTAATTTTTCATGTTGTGTCACTTTTTTGTGCAGTGAGGAGCAGTCAATAACAGCTTCTACAGCTCCGTTTTTAGGATTAATAATAGCAATCCCATTTTTGCCCCAAATATTGGCATATATTTTTCCGTTAATCCATTCAAGTTCATTTAAACGTTTTATTTTACTAGTGTTGGTGTACGCTTGTATGTAATCACTTTCTTCTAAAGTCTCAGGGTTTAAGTTCCATATTTTTTCAGTTCCATCCGATTTGTAAAGTGTTTTTCCATCATTACAAATTCCCCAACCCTCGTTGCTTTTATGATATTCAAATGTTTTTATTTTAGCGAAATCGGTAAGATTATAAATAAAACCAACTTTAGCCTGCCAAGTAAGCTGGTATATTTTGTCATTTAAAATGGTAATACCTTCCGCAAAATATTTTTCATCTAATGTAATGTTTTTAATAATTTCACCTGTTTTATAATTTACTTTTCTAAGAGAAGAAAAACGGCGTTGTCCTGTACTTTCATATAATTCTCCGTTATGAAACTCGAGTCCTTGAGTAAACGCCTTGATGTCATGAGGGTAGGTGTTTATAATTTTAAAATGGAGTACTTTAGGTTTATTTTTTGCAACAAGCTCTAATTTTTTTTGAATGACAACCAGTTTATTTTGATATGAGAATGTTGCCTTAATATTTTTTACTCCTAATTTAGCATTAGTAAAATCTATTAAATTGTTTGCCACTTTTTTATCGTTTGCATAATAGGTAACCGCACCAATATCTAAATGATTAGTATTAATTAAGTTCAATTGAAGTGTTTGTCCGTCTTTAATTTTGTTATTTTTTGCAGATGTTTCTAACGAAAATAAAGTAGTGGGGTCTTTTTTTTCTTCTTTGCAAGAGGTTAATAGGGTGCTTAATAGGATGATTGTTAGTATATTAAAGTATTTCATCTTGTTTTTTAAATTTTAAGCAAGATAAAAAATAAAATCACATAAAAAAATGATTGTACAATACAAAAAAGGTTGTATATTTGCACTCGGCAAGTCCTACACAACTAGCTCCTGTTGAATCCTCCAGGGCGGGAACGCAGCAAAGGTAAATGGTTGAGCGGTGTGATGTAGGTCGCTTGCCTTTTTTTATGCCCAAAAATAAAATTCCTGTATTTATGAAAACACTAAATACTACTCAACATAACTACACAAAAATACAAAAAAATCTCGGTTAATTTATGTAGATGCGCTACGTTCTTTCGCCATTTTAATGATGTTGCAAGGGCATTTTATCAGTTCTCTTTTAGCTAACAAATTTAAAGACACTAATAATACAGCATATCAAATTTGGGACTATTTTAGAGGTATTACTGCCCCAGTATTTTTTACGATAACAGGTTTTGTGTTCTTTTTTTTAGTATTGAAAGACAAAAGCATAGGGAATAAAAATAAAAGAATACAGAAAGGGCTTACTCGTGGGTTAAAACTCATAGGTTGGGGGTATTTGTTACGCTTTGGTATTGGTAGTTTGTTATTTGGGTACTACCATGAATCGTATTTTTACACAGATGTTTTACAAATTATTGGAGTTTCTATATTAGTATTGTGTATGCTTTATTTAGCGTTACATAAATATAAAATATTAGGGATAACTTTATTTATAATCACAATACTATCATTTTTATTTGAACGGATGTATAACGGAATGCAAATATCTTATGTTCCCGTAGTATTATCTCATTATTTCACCAATGTTAATGGTGCCGTATTTAGTTTATTTCCTTGGTTTGGATACGTGAGCATGGGTGCTTTTTTAGCTATATTATTTGTAAAACATCAAGATGATGAAAATTTTTATTTTGTAATGCCAATGTATTTGGGAGTGTCGGGGCTATTTTTAATGTATTTTTCATCTCCAGTATTATTTTATTTACACCAAATAACGGGTATTGATATTTTTATCATTTCAGCAGAATATAATTATTTATTTGCAAGATTAGGAGACGTCTTAGTGTTATTTACACTCTTTGTATATGCCCGGAATTTTATAAAACATCCAATTTTTATCGAAATAGGTAAGGTAACCTTGTCTGTTTATATTGTACACCATATTATTTTGTATGGTAGTTGGTTTAATACAGGTATCATCCGTATATATTACAATTCATTAACACTTACTCAGTCGCTAATAGGAGCCATTATTTTTATGATACTAGTCACATATTTAGTGCTAAAATATCGTAATGTGGTAAATAATTTTATTGCGGAGATACAACTAAAAATAAATTACCAATATCGTGTAGCAAAAGTAGTTTTTACAAGACGATGACTTTATGTTTTTTTGAATTTTATCAATTTTAAAATGTCAATTAAAATTTGTTTTTTGTACTTTTACTTTCTGTATGAAATATCCTAAAATACCATTAGTACAACAATTAGTACAATTGTGTGCCGCTAAAAAAATACAGCACGTAGTGATTTCTCCAGGAAGTAGAAATGCTCCCTTAACACAAGGGTTTATGTCGCACTCCAAAATTAAAACGTATAGTATTGTAGACGAGCGTTGTGC
>JAJRPS010000046.1 GCA_024280635.1 Bacteroidota bacterium
ACATCTAATGCTACGGTTAATCCGTTTGCATTAGCCACTAACCAGCCTTCAATATCTTCGGAAGAAATTTCTACATCTTCAATGCTCAATGTAATATTTTTTTCATTGATATTCAATATAATTTCACCATTTTGCTCAATTGTTGATATCTTTTTGGCATCAAATTGCATAATTGCAGCTGCAACCGCTTTCATATCTTTACCAAAACGAGGTCCTAATGTTTTAAAATTAGGGTTTATCTTTTTTACCAAAATACCCGAAGCATCATCTAAAAGTTCTATTTCTTTTACATTAACTTCTGACTTAATTAAACTTGCAACGGCTTCAATTTCTTCCTTTTCTTGGTTGTTTAAAACCGGTATCATAATACGTTGCAAAGGCTTACGTACATTAATTTTTTCTTTTGCACGTAATGACAACACTAAGGAAGATATGGTTTGCGCTTTTTCCATACGGCGCTCTAATGCGGTAACTATTAAAGACGCATCTGAAACAGGAAAAGTACTTAAATGAATACTTTCTGCTGTATTTTTACCCGTTGCTTTATTTAAATCGGTAAATAAACGATCGGTAAAAAAGGGTGCTACTGGAGCTGCTAATTTCGCAACCGTTTCTAAACACGTATATAAAGTTTGGTATGCTGATATTTTATCTGTAGCATATTCACCTTTCCAAAACCTCCTTCTACTTAAACGCACAAACCAATTGCTTAAATGTTCTTGCACAAAATCTGATATGGCACGAGTTGCTTTTGTAGGTTCATATTCGTTATAAAACGCATCTACTTTAACAATTAAGGTATTTAATTCTGATAATACCCAACGATCAATTTCTGGTCTATTTTCAATAGCAATATCTTCTTCTGCGTAGGTGAAATTATCAATATTTGCATATAAACTAAAGAAAGAATAGGTATTATAAAGTGTTCCGAAAAATTTACGACTCACCTCAGCAATTCCATCTACGTCAAATTTTAAGTTATCCCAAGGGTTTGCATTAGAAATCATGTACCAACGCGTAGCATCTGGACCATATTTTTCAAGAGTTGTAAAAGGATCTACTCCGTTACCCAGTCGTTTGGACATTTTTTGTCCTTTTTTATCTAATACTAATCCGTTAGACACTACGTTTTTATACGCAACATCATCAAAAATCATGGTTGCAATGGCGTGAAGGGTATAAAACCATCCACGTGTTTGATCGACACCTTCTGCAATAAAATCGGCAGTTTTCCATGTATTTTCTACCATTTCCTTATTTTCAAACGGATAGTGCCATTGTGCATACGGCATACTCCCAGAATCAAACCAAACATCAATCAAATCGCTTTCTCGCTGCATTGGTTTTCCTGAAGCAGAAACTAAGGTAATTTTATCGACTACATTTTTGTGTAAATCAACCAAATCATAGTTATCATCACTCATGTTGCCTACTTCAAAATCGGCGAAAATATCTTCGGTCATCAAACCTGCATCAACAGCACGTTTCATTTCTGTTTTCAATTCGGCAATAGAACCTACAATAATGCTCTCTTTACCATCTTCAGTGCGCCAAATTGGTAATGGGGTTCCCCAAAAACGAGAACGAGATAAATTCCAATCGTTTGCATTTTTTAACCAGTTACCAAAACGTCCAGAACCTGTTGCTTCTGGTTTCCAGTTAATGGTATCGTTTAGGTTATCCATACGTCCTTTTACATCTGATATTTTGATGAACCAAGAATCTAATGGGTAATATAAAATAGGTTTATCCGTACGCCAACAGTGTGGGTAACTGTGCACGTATTTTTCAACCTTAAAAGCTTTGTTTTCTTCTTTTAATTTAATAGCTATTTGCACATCTGCACTACGCTCTGGCGCTTCACCATCAGCATAGTATTCATTTTTAACGTACATGGCTGCAAATTCACCCATTTCTTTGGTAAATTTACCTTGTAAATCTACTAAAGGTACTAAATTACCGTCTGCATCTTTTACTAACATTGGTGGCACTTCTGGTGTTGCTTTTTTAGCAACCATAGCATCATCTGCCCCAAAAGTTGGTGCGGTATGTACAATACCCGTACCGTCTTCAGTAGTTACAAAATCTCCTGAAATAACTCTAAATGCATTTTCTGGATTTTCAAACGGAAGTGCATATGGCAATAATTGTTCATAACGAATATCTACCAAATCAGCTCCTTTACATTCGGAAACGATGAAATATGGAATTTGCTTATCACCTTTTGTATAATTTGATAGTTCAGACGCATTTTCTACTTGATTGAATTTTTTACCTGCAAATTGTTTACCAACCAACGGTTTTCCTAAAACCACATTCATAGGTTCAAATGTGTACTGATTATAGGTTGAAACCAACACATAATCAATCTTCTTACCTACGGTTAATGCTGTATTTGACGGCAATGTCCACGGTGTGGTTGTCCACGCTAAAAAATGAAAAGCCCCCTCCAACTCTTCCAAAAGGGGAGGGTTTTTAAACGCTTTCAAAAAATAAGTTTTAGACTCCTCTCCCACTTTAAACTGCGCTACAACGGTAGTATCAGTAACATCTTGGTATGCTCCTGGTTGATTTACTTCATGCGAACTCAAACCTGTACCTGCTTTTGGTGAGTATGGCTGAATGGTATAACCTTTATACATCAAATCTTTATTATAGATTTGCTTTAACAACCACCAAACGGTTTCCATATATTTGGATTTGTAGGTTACATACGGATCTTCCATATCTACCCAATACCCCATTTTTTCGGTAAGGTCATTCCAAATATCAGTATATTTCATAACCGCTTTTTTACAAGCAGCATTGTATTCTTCTACCGTAATTTTAGTTCCAATATCTTCTTTGGTAATTCCTAATTCTTTTTCTACACCAAGCTCAACAGGTAAACCATGGGTATCCCAACCTGCTTTACGTTTTACTTGAAATCCTTTTTGAGTTTTATAACGACAAAAAATATCTTTAATAGTACGTCCCATTACATGATGAATTCCTGGTAATCCATTTGCAGAAGGTGGTCCTTCAAAAAAGATAAATGGTTTTTCTTCACTACGGGTAGTTATACTTTTTTCAAAAATGTTATTTTCTTCCCATTCTTTCAGGATTTCCTCAGTAACATTTGGCAAGTTAAGCCCTTTATATTCCGTAAATTTCGTACTCATTTTTTGTCATTTTGTATAAGTATGCGAAAATAAGGAATTTATGTTAATATGTAAATGATTTAGCTACGGAAATGAATAATTGCAACAACAATTAAACTTTCTACTGAAGTTTCTTTAGGAACTTGAATATTTTGCGTGTGTTTTTGAGCCTCTTTTGCTGTGGTTTTACCAATACATAAAGCTACTGTATTTTGTAATGAATTTTCTTGTACATAGCTTTGTATTCCTGTAGGACTAAAAAATAAAATCGCATTGAAATC
>JAJRPS010000047.1 GCA_024280635.1 Bacteroidota bacterium
AAGGTATATTCACAAACTGTGCCAATAATTTATTTTGAATGCTTATATTCGCAATAATTATGAAAGAAAAGGATATTCAAAAAACAAAATCAGCAATACAAAATGCTGACAACATAGTAATTACCTGTCACAAAGGTCCTGACGGAGATGCAGTAGGCTCAACAATGGCATTGTATTTATACTTAAAAAAGAAAGACAAAAATATACAAGTGATTGTTCCTAATAATTTTCCTGATTTTTTAAAATGGATACCCAAAACAGATACCATATTAATTTATGATGAAAATATTGAGGAAGCAAATACTCACATTGAAAGTGCTGACCTAATTTTTTCATTAGATTATAATGCACTGCACCGTACCGGAATGATGCAAGATGCTTTAAAAAATGCCACAGCAAATTTTATTATGATAGATCATCATCAACAACCTGATGATTATGCTATTGTAACGTATTCCGACACCTCTATTTGTTCTACTTGTCAAATGGTATATCATTTTATCGATTATTTAGAGGATATCAATTTAATAGATACCGACATTGCTCAATGTATTTATACAGGAATTATGACCGACACAGGATCTTTTCGTTTTCGTTCCACCACCAGTACTACTCATCGTGTGATAGCAAATTTAATAGACACTGGTATTGACAATGCGAAAATTCATCAAAACGTATATGATAGCAATTCATACAATCGCTTACAGTTACTAGGTTTATCCCTAACCAATTTAAAAGTGATACCAGAACTCAATACCGCATACATTACCTTATCTGCAAAAGAACTACAAAAATTCAATGCTCAAAAAGGAGATACTGAAGGGGTGGTTAATTACGCGCTATCTTTAAAAGGAATTAAATTAGCCGTTATTTTTAAAGAAGATGCTAACGAAAATTTAATTAAAATGTCATTTCGATCCAAAGGAAACTTCTCCGTAAACGAATTTGCAAGAACACACTTTAATGGTGGCGGACATACCAATGCTGCAGGAGCGGTGAGTGATTTATCTTTTCAAGACACCATTACTAAATTTATTAGTATCTTGCCAACCTATAAAAATGAATTAAAATAATGCGTAACTTCTATCTTATCATATTCCTATTTAGTGTTTTTGCTTGCAAACAACCACAAGCAAGAAAACCTATATCGGTAACCTCTGGAGTTTCCTTAAAAACTTCTGCAGAACGCACTAAAAAAAGGTTAGCTACTGAAACTAAAATTATCAAGTACTACATTAGCCAAGATAGCACACATCAATATAAAAATACAAACAACGGATTTTGGTTTACCTATTTAAAAAAAGATACATTAAATAGCATTACCCCTAAATACGGTGATAAAATTACCTATACTTATAGTGTGCAAAATTTAAAAAATGACACGCTATATACTGCACAAGAAATTGGCATAAAAACACATTATATTAAACAAAAAAATATTTTAGAAGGTTTACGAAAAGGCTTATTATTGATTAAAGAAAATGAAACCGTAAAATTCATATTCCCTTCACAATTAGCATTTGGATATAGAGGTGACTTGAAAAAAATAAACCCAAACACACCCGTTATTTTTAATATTACCACGAACAAAATAGAAACAAAAACAGATTAAATTAAAATGAAAATTATGAAATTACTATTATTATCCTTATTTTTTGCCGTAAGCGCATGTAACGACCAATATCCTGACTTACAAGACGGAATGTATGCTGAAATGACCACCAACAAAGGTGTTATTATGCTACAATTGGAATTTGAAAAAACACCCATTACCGTGGCTAACTTTGTAAGTTTAGCAGAAGGAACAAACACGTTAGTTGACTCTTTTTATAAAGGAAAAAAGTTTTATGACGGATTAAAATTTCACCGTGTGATTAAAGATTTCATGGTTCAAGGCGGTGACCCACTAGGTACTGGAGCAGGGGATCCTGGTTATAAATTTATGGATGAGTTTGATACCTCCTTAAAACATACGGGACCTGGAATTTTATCCATGGCAAATTCAGGACCAAACACCAATGGTTCTCAATTTTTTATTACTCACAAAGAAACGTCTTGGTTAGATAACAAACACACCATTTTTGGTCATGTAATTGGTGATGGTCAAAAAATAGTGAATAATATTGAGAAAGATGACCAAATTATTTCGGTAAAAATTATCAGAAAAGGTAGCGCTGCTAAAAAGTTTGATGCTGCTAAAATCTTTAACAACCACTTAGAAGCTCAAAAGAAAGCTAAAGCAGAAAAAGAAGCAAAATTAGTAGGTGTTAAAAAAGAAACTTTAGCGTATTTTAACAAATACAAATCAACCGCTAAAAAATTAGACTCAGGTATTGAAATTGCTTACATAAATAAAGGTAATGGCACAAAACCAAAAACAGGAGGCAAAGTACTAGTAAACTACGCAGGTTATTTTGCTGATGGCGGATTATTTGACTCTAACATGAAAGTCATTGCTAAAAAGTACGGTGCTTTTGACTACAGAAGAGACGATGCTGGCGGATACAACCCTATCCCTATGGATTATAGTCCAAAAGCTCGTTTGATTCAAGGTTTTAGAGAAGGTTTATTACAAATGAATACTGGTGATAAAATATTAGTATTTATCCCTTCTCATTTAGGGTATGGTGAAAAAGGTGCTGGACCAATCCCTCCAAATAGTGATTTAGTTTTTGAATTGGAAATTGTATCGCCTACTGCTAAGAAGTAAGAACAGCATTATTACCCATAAAAAATGCCCCGATGAAAAATCGGGGCATTTTGTGTTTACAACGCTTCAACTGCGCTCAACCTGACAACTGATTACTTTACTGGAGTTGCTTTTAATACTTCTAAAAAGTATTTCCAATATTTCTGTATCGATGATATTTGCGCTCTTTCATCAGGAGAATGCGCGCCTCTAATGTTTGGACCAAAAGAAATCATTTCCATATCAGGATAATTAGTGCCTAAAATTCCACATTCTAAACCTGCATGGCAAGCGGCAACTTTGGCTTGCTCATTATTCATTTTTACATATAAATTTTCCATTACTTTTAAAATAGAAGACTCCATATTTGGTGTCCACCCAGGATAAGAACCTGATAGTTCTACCTCAAAACCACCCAAGTCCAACGCACAACTAATTTTATGAGCCAAGTCCATTTTTCCACTTTCTACGGATGAACGTGTTAAACACAACACCTCAGCAGTTCCGTTTGCAATGGTTACTCTTGCAATATTATTAGAGGTTTCTACCAATCCTTCAATGTCTGGACTCATACGATATACTCCATTAAAAGTCGCATAAATAGCCTTTATTGTCACTTCTTGTGCGTCAATCTCCATTACTTTTTCTGGTAATGATGTAGTTACTATATTGATTTCTAAATTAGCCTCTAAGGTTGCATATTCTTTTTTAATTGCAGTAATAGCTGTTGCCATTGCTATTTCAAAAGCAGCCTGATTTGTTTTTGATACGACTACAATTGCAAAACTTTCTCTTGGTATTGCATTACGTAAACTCCCTCCTTTAATTGTTGATATACGCAAACCGTATTTTTCATATCCTTGAAACAACAGGCGATTCATAAAAATATTGGCATTCCCCAATCCTTTTATAATGTCCATACCAGAATGCCCTCCGTTTAATCCTTTTATTTCAATAGTGTATCCTACCATATTTGATGGCGTATTCTCTTCTTGATATTTTTTTATTGCCGTAATATCAATACCACCTGCACAACCTACTCCAATTTCATCATCATCTTCAGTATCTAAATTTAGTAGAATATCGCCTTTTAAAACGCCACCTTTTAAGCCCATTGCCCCTGTCATACCTGTTTCTTCATCTATGGTAAATAAGGCTTCAATTACTGGGTGTTCAATAGTATCCGATTCTAAAACCGCCATTATAGTTGCTACTCCAATACCATTATCAGCACCTAAAGTGGTTCCTTTTGCTTTTACCCAATCGCCATCAACATACATTTCAATACCTTGTGTATCAAAATCAAAATTAGTATCGGCATTTTTTTGGTGTACCATATCTAAATGCGATTGTAATACTACGGTTTTTCTATTTTCCATTCCTTTAGATGCTGGTTTGGTAATGATAACATTACCTACCTCATCTACAATTGTTGGTAAACCTAAATCTTCTCCAAATTTTTTCATAAACGCTATTACACGTTCTTCTTTTTTTGATGGACGTGGTACCGCATTTAAATCGGCGAACTTATTCCATAATTGTTTCGGTTCTAAATTTCTTATTTCTTGACTCATTTTGTTCTATTTTAAAGATACTCAAAGATAGTAAGTTTTAGTAGAATCTTTATTATTAAAAATGGTATAAAACATAATTATTTTTTTGTACTTTGTATTTATTCTATTCATATACCCGTAATGAGGCTGAAAACAAAAAAAATACTTGCCATTTTATTACCTGTACAAATTATAGTAATCAAACTTTTAGGGAATTTTCCTGAATTTATTGAACGCTATTACAGTAATGGACTCTACCCTTTTTTATCTAAAATGAGTCGCTTTTTATTAGGATGGATTCCGTTTTCAGTAGGTGATGTTTTATATGGAGCATTAATTATTTATAGCGCTAGGTGGATTTTTAAAAACAGAAACAATTTTAGATTGATTCCATTACAATTAGGCGTTTCTGTACTCGCTTTTTTATCCTTATTATCATTTGCTTTTCATTTATTTTGGGGCATGAACTACTATCGAGTTCCATTACACAAAACGCTAAACATTAATACAGAATACAATACGGAGCAACTCATTATCGTTACACAACAACTTATTGAAAATGCAAATAGCATTCATTCACAAATTACAAAAAACGATAGCTTAAAAGTGAGCGTTCCGAACACACAAACGGAAGTTTTTAAAAAAATCAGTAACGGATATCAACACGTATCAAAAACACATCCGCAGTTAACGTATCAGAACCGAAGCATTAAAAAATCGTTATTATCACTACCACTAACCTATATGGGTTTTAGCGGCTATTTGAATCCGTTTACTAATGAAGCTCAGGTTAATAATATGATTTCATCCTATCATTTTCCTTTTGTGAGTTGCCATGAAATAGGACACCAAATAGGGTATGCTGCTGAAAATGAAACCAATTTTATTGGCTATTTAGCAGCAAAATACAATGACGATATTTACTTTAAATATGCTGCCGCTACTTTTGCTGTACGTAATTGCTTAAATGAATTGTATAGGCGTGATGCCAAAAATTGCAAGCAACTATCAAACACCTTACATCTTGGTATTCATAAAAACTTTAAGGAGAGCAGAACTTTTTGGAACAGCTACCAAAACCCAATAGAGCCTATTTTTAAATTTGGATTCGATTTATTTTTAAAAAGTAAAAATCAAGACAAAGGCATTAAAAGTTATAGCTATGTGGTAGCGCTTATTGTGAATGAGGAAATGCAATTTATTCAAAAATTGAAGGATTGAAGGAGTCAACATTGTTATTTGATTAACCATTCAACTAAATAACTTAAAACACTATCTTTGCCAAATGCAATATATTAGTAGCTTACAAAACGGAATTGTAAAAAAGGTTTTACAACTGCAAGAAAAATCAAGAACCCGTAAAAAGAAAGGGGTATTTGTAGTAGAAGGACAACGTGAAATTTCTTTAATTGAAAAAGGAAACTACACCATTGACACCCTTTTATTTTTAGAAAAATTCGTTTCGGAAACACAAATAAACGAATACACCGATAGACAAATCAATCTAATTAGTGTGTCAAAAGAAGTATATCAAAAAATAAGTTATCGCAGTAGCACCGAAGGTGTTATTGCTTTAGTGAAAACGAAAAAACACGATTTAAAAAATTTACATTTCACTAATAAAAAACCCTTAATATTAATTGCAGAAGCTCCTGAAAAACCAGGTAATATTGGCGCTATTTTACGTACCGCAGATGCTGCTAATATAGATGCCGTAATTATTGCCAATCCTAAAACCGATTTATACAATCCTAATGTTATCCGCTCCAGTGTGGGCTGCGTTTTTACCAATACCGTAGCTACAGGAACTACTGAAGAAATTATTACTTTTTTAAAAGAACAAAACGTAAACATTTATGCGGCTACTCTTCAAAACAGTAATGCATATCATCTAGAAAATTACACCCAAGCTACTGCCATTGTGGTTGGCACAGAAGCTACTGGGTTAACGCAACAATGGCGTGATGCCGCAAAACAAAACATCAACATACCCATGCAAGGGCAAATAGATTCTATGAATGTTTCGGTTGCAGCAGGAATTTTAATTTTTGAAGCTAAAAGGCAACGAGGATTTTAATATATTACGATTTCATCCCAAAAAAACACCCCTACTTAATTTAAGTAGGGGTGTTTTTTTTACTTCATTTGGCTATCGTCCCATGATTTATATTGTCATTGAAAACAGTTTGGTTTTTGGCTTATTGCGTTGTAGTAAAACATCAAATGCCATACACACGTTTCGTACATAAGCACGTGCTTCATCTGGTACTGTTAAGGTTTTATTTTCAATTTTCACCAAACCATCTGCTTGCATTTCTTGCAACAAATCAAGGTGTTTTTTCATATTTTCAAACTGCATTTTTTCATCTTCCCAAGAAGTTTCAAAATGACACATGATGTTTAAAATATGTTTTCTAATCACCAAATCTTCATCCGTTAATAAATGTCCTCTAAAAATAGGAATAATGCCTTCATTTACCAATTTCGTATATTCTTTTACCGTTTTAGCATTTTGAGCAAAGGCATACCAACTATCACTAATAGCACTCATACCCAAACCTATCATCACTTGTGTTTTATTTGCCGTATACCCCATAAAATTACGGTGTATGGTTTTATTTGCTATCGCTTTATATAGCGTATCTGTTGGTAAAGCAAAGTGATCCATTCCAATTTCTACATAACCTGCATCTAACAAATGTTGTTTCCCTTTTTCATACAAAACCCGTTTTTCATCATCTTTAGGCAAATCGTTTTCATCAAACCCACGTTGCCCCACTCCTTTTATCCATGGCACATGCGCATAACTATAAAAGGCAATACGATCGGGTTTTAATTGCTTGGTTTTATCAATAGTAGCGATTACTTTTTCTAAATTTTGATGTGGCAAGCCAAAAATTAAATCGTGACTTATTGAGGTATAGCCTATTTCACGAGCCCAACGGGTTACTTTTTCTACATTTTCAAAAGGTTGTACCCTATGTATGGCTTTTTGCACTGTTTCATCATAATCTTGCACACCATAACTTACTCTTGTAAACCCTAAGTTATACAAATTTTGTAATTGTTCTTTAGTGGTATTATTAGGATGCCCCTCAAAGCTAAACTCATATTTTTCAGCCTTATCTGCATATTTAAAAATCCCATTAATTAAGCGTTCTAAATTTGCTGACGAAAAAAATGTAGGTGTTCCGCCTCCTAAATGAATTTCCTTAATAATGGGTTGTTCTAGCAACAAGTCATTATACAATTTCCACTCTTTTAAAAGGGTATCTATATAATCTTCTTCTACCTCATGGCGTTTAGTAATGTGCTTGTGGCATGCGCAAAAAGTACATAAACTCTCGCAAAACGGAAGGTGTATGTATATGCTTATTCCTTCTTTTTGATTGCTCTCGGAAAATGATTTCTGAAAAGTTTCTTTCCAATCTGCTATTGATATGCCTTCTTTATTCCAGTACGGAACTGTTGGATAACTGGTATATCGTGGACCGGGTATATTATATTTTTGTACTAGTGATTGATTCATGATAGCAAAAATATACAAATCCTTCTTTCCGAAAAATGATAATCATCAGTTACTACTCATTATTTGTAGTATAACTTTTTACAAATGCTATTAAATCTTCAAAAAACAACGTAAACTCCTGTTCAAATTCGGCATAAAATTCTTGCAACTCAGCTACTGCCAAATTCATTTTACTTCTATTTTTAGTGCGTCTATTCACACCTTCCAATACTTTTGTAATACCACTAATACTCGCGTAACTAAGCAACCAATTATCTGCAACCATAAAAGGTAATAGTTTTTGCGTACCAATGGGCAGTATATCAAAATGATCTTCTAACATATCATAAAAATCAGCTACATATTTAGGTAATGGCACGTCAGAATATTGTTTCCAATTTTTCGCTAAAAAATGATCGTATAAAATATCTACAATTACTCCTGAGTAATGTCCGTAATTTTCATGCAATCGTTTTTTACTTTCCTTTACAATAGGGTGCTTGTCGGTAAACGTATCTATTTGACGGTGTAGCATGATGCCTTCTTGCATCCGTTTGGGTAAATGTTTGTATTTATTACCTTGAATACTATCGGCAGCAAAGTTTCCGATGGTCAATAAATCATCATCTCCTGATAAATAAATGTGGGCTAAAAAATTCATTTCACGAAAATACAAATTCAATCCATAGTAAAATAACAATGAGTATGTTATATTTGTTGAAATTTTACAAAACACAAGAACAATGACACTTATAAAATCAATTTCAGGAATTAGAGGAACTATTGGCGGAAAAGTAGGCGAAAATTTAACACCATTGGATGCCGTTAAATTTGCTGCTGCTTATGGCACGTGGTTAAAAAACGACCGCAACAAAGAAACGTATAAAGTTGTTGTGGGTAGAGATGCTCGTATTTCTGGGCAAATGATTCAGGAGTTAGTCATGAACACTTTAATAGGTTTGGGTATTCATGTGGTCGATTTAGGTTTATCTACCACACCAACGGTAGAAATTGCTGTACCCATGGAACATGCTGATGGTGGTATTATTTTAACCGCATCACACAACCCTAAACAATGGAATGCCCTAAAATTACTAAACAGTAAAGGCGAATTTTTAAACGGTATTGAAGGAAAAAAAATATTAAATATTGCTGACGCTGAAGATTTCAACTTTGCTGAAGTGGATGATTTAGGAAAAACAACCATTAACGATGCTTATATTGACATTCATATTGATGAAGTATTGGACTTGGATTTAGTTGATGCCGATGCAATAGAAAAAGCAAACTTAAAAGTAGTGGTTGATGGTGTAAACTCTACAGGAGGTATTGCTATCCCGTTACTTTTAGAACGTTTAGGCGTAGATTGTATTAAATTATATTGTACTCCAAATGGCGAATTTCCACACAATCCAGAACCATTAAAAGAACATTTAACAGACATATCAGAACTAGTAGTTAAAGAAAATGCCGATTTAGGGATCGTAGTAGATCCTGATGTTGACCGTTTAGCATTTATTTGTAATGATGGTGAAATGTTTGGGGAAGAATACACTTTAGTTGCCTGTGCAGATTATGTGTTAAGTAAAACACCTGGAAACACCGTTTCCAACATGTCTTCATCAAGAGCGTTACGCGATATCACAGGAAAACACGAGGGAACGTATGAAGCTTCTGCGGTTGGAGAAGTAAATGTTGTTGATTTAATGAAAAAAAACAACGCCGTAATTGGTGGCGAAGGTAATGGTGGTATCATTTACCCTGATTCACATTACGGAAGAGATTCGCTTGTAGGTGTTGCTTTATTTTTAACTCATTTAGCTAAAAAACAAATGACTGTTAGAGAATTGAGAGATTCTTACCCAAGCTATTTTATGAGTAAAAACAAAATTCAATTGACACCAACGCTTGATGTCGATAAAATTTTGAAAGATATGGAGGCTAAATATGCTC
The DNA here is from genome assembly GCA_024280635.1 of Bacteroidota bacterium. GTDB lineage: Bacteria > Bacteroidota > Bacteroidia > Flavobacteriales > Flavobacteriaceae. The sequence goes on from JAJRPS010000047.1 coordinate 9,704, forward strand.
ATGAACAAACTACTACTATTGACGGTGTAAAAATAGATTTTGCTGAAAACTGGGTACACTTACGCAAAAGTAATACCGAGCCTATTATTCGTATTTACACCGAAGCAAAAACACAACAATTAGCAGATGATTTGGCACAAAAAACCATCTCAGAAATTAAAGCGATAGCAGGCATATAACCCTAATATTTATCTAATAAAATTATCATCTATGAGCAATTTAGAAAAACACTTTAGTCCTTTTAGAGAAAATATTATTGGCATCAATCAAACCTTTACCACTCCCTACGGAGAAAAAAAAATCATCTATACCGATTGGACAGCTAGTGGACGGCTCTATAAAACCATTGAAAACAAACTCACCCATACCATTGGTCCATTTGTAGCCAACACCCATACCGAAACATCAAGTACTGGTGCCGCTATGACATTGGCATATCATGAAGCCAAACACCTTATTAAAGAACACGTAAACGCTTCTAAAAATGACGTACTTATCACAGAAGGTTCTGGAATGACAGGTGTAATATGCAAACTACAGCGTATTTTAGGGCTGCGTATTACTGATCATTTAAAACCCTACACCAACGTACCTGATAACATGAATCCTGTTGTTTTTGTTTCACACATGGAACACCATTCCAATCAAACTTCTTGGTTAGAAACCATTGCAGATGTAGTTGTTGTTCCTCCAAATGACGAAGGATTAATCTGCCTAGAAAAGTTTGAAGAAATCATCAAAAAATACGAACACAAAAATATTAAAATCGTTTCCATTACAGCAGCTTCAAACGTAACTGGCATTAAAACGCCTTATCATGAAATTGCAAAAATTATTCATAAACACAACGGATTGTGCTTTGTTGATTTTGCTTGCTCCGCACCGTATGTTGATATTGATATGCACCCAGCAGACAAAAACGCACATTTAGATGCTATTTTTCTTTCGCCACATAAATTTTTAGGTGGTCCTGCTACTTCTGGCGTATTGGTATTTAATAAAAAGCTATATAAAAATGAAGTTCCTGACAACCCTGGTGGCGGCACAGTAACCTACACCAATCCGTGGGGAGAACATGACTATTTAAACGATATTGAATCTCGTGAAGACGGTGGTACACCTGCGTTTATGCAAACCATAAAAGTGGCTCTTGCTATTCAGTTAAAAGACAAAATGGGCGTTGAAAACATGGAAAATCGCGAAAATGAAATCAATCCTATTATTTTTAAAACCCTATTAAATTTAGAAGGTGTAAAAGTATTAGCCGATAAAGTTCAAAACCGATTGAGTATCTTTTCTTTCTATTTTGAAAAATACCACTTCAATTTAGTAGTAAAACTTTTAAATGATAAATTCGGAATTCAAACGCGTGGTGGATGCTCTTGTGCAGGAACCTACGGGCACTTTTTATTACATGTTGACAAAGATCAATCACATGCCATTGCCAAAGAAGTAGTTGCAGGGTGTGACATCAATAAACCAGGATGGGTACGTTTATCCTTGCACCCAACCATTACCAACAATGAAGTACAATTTATTTGCGAGAGTTTAAAAACATTAGCAAAAAACATCGAAAATTGGTCAAAAGATTATATTTACCTAGTCGATAAAAACGATTACACACATAAAAGTTTACCTACATTTGAGAAAGATTTGGTACAACAATGGTTTCAAATATAAAAACAGATGCAATAATTCGTTTCTAAAAATACAGAAAGCACCATATTTACATAAGTTTTAATTACCTTTGCTGACTGAATTTAACAGATTATTAATTTGACATACACATTGTGTTTTTATACATACACAATCTAACAACAAGAATTACTGTGAAAGAAATTGACGAAATTGGAGACAACCACATAGCAACCTCTTATGACACCCCATTAAGAGCAGATGCTTTTGATATGGATGATGCCACTAAAATAGAAACCATTCAAAAAGATGTACTCCATATCATGGAAACATTAGGGCTAGATTTAACTGATGACAGCCTAAAAGGAACTCCAAACCGAGTAGCAAAAATGTTTGTGAAAGAAATATTTGGAGGCTTAAATCCTGATAAAAAACCCAAAGCATCTACCTTTGACAACAAGTACAAATATGGTGAAATGTTGGTGGAAAAAAACATTACATTATACTCTACTTGTGAACACCACTTTTTACCTATTGTAGGTAAAGCACATGTTGCCTACATTTCTAAAGGAAATGTAATTGGTTTATCTAAAATGAACCGTATTGTAGAATATTATGCAAAACGTCCACAAGTACAAGAGCGTTTAACCATACAAATTGTACGTGAATTACAAAAAGCATTAGGCACCGATGATGTTGCTTGCATTATAGACGCCAAACACCTTTGCGTAAATTCAAGAGGAATTAAAGACGTTGCCAGCAGTACCGTAACCTCTGAATTTGGAGGGGAATTTAAAGAATTATCTGTACGTAGAGAATTTTTAGATTACATTAAACTAGATACCAAATATCAATAAAAACACACTATACCTTGTCATAATATTATAGCTTTTATGACCTAAAAACTTGTTTTACACCCATCCGTTATGAGCATTTACGAACAACAAACCCTAAAAATACAAAATTCACTAAGCGGTGAAAAAGAAATTTTTAAACCCATAACCTCAGGTTTTGTAGGTATGTATGTTTGTGGACCAACTGTTTATAGCAATGTACATTTGGGCAATATCCGTACCTTTATGAGTTTTGATATAATCTATCGCTATCTCTTACATTTAGGATATAAAGTACGTTATGTTCGTAATATTACCGACGCAGGTCACTTAACGGATGATGATGCCGAAGATAAAATTTCTACCAAAGCACGTTTGGAAAAGGTAGAACCTATGGAAATTGTACAAAAATATACTGTCGATTTTCACAATGTACTCAAACAATATAACCTATTACCACCCAGCATTGAACCTACCGCAACAGGGCATATTGTAGAACAAATAGAAGCTACTCAAAAAATTATTGACGCTGGTTTAGCTTACGTAGTAAACGGATCCGTTTATTTTGATGTATTCAAATATAATGAAACCAAACATTACGGAATCCTTTCCAAACGCGTTATTGAAGATGCCATTGAAAATACCAGAGCATTAGACGGTCAATCCGACAAAAAAAACCCACAAGATTTTGCCCTTTGGAAAAAAGCCGAACCCGAACACATACAGCGATGGAACTCTCCTTGGTCAGAAGGTTTCCCTGGTTGGCACTTAGAATGTACCGTAATGAGTACTAAATATCTAGGTGATCAGTTTGATATTCACGGTGGCGGAATGGATTTAAAATTCCCTCATCATGAATGTGAAATAGCACAAGCGGAAGCATGTAACCACAAAGCACCTGTAAATTATTGGATGCACACCAACATGCTGAATTTAAACGGTAAAAAAATGTCTAAATCAACAGGTAATTTTTTAAATCCTAGTGACATTTACACCGGAAACAATACCATTTTAAGCAAAGCATTTACACCAAGTGTAACCCGTTTTTCGATGATGCAAGCGCATTATTCAAGCGTATTAGACCTTACCGATGATGCTTTATTAGCCTCCGAAAAAGGATACAACCGCTTAATGGATGCCTTAAAAACAGTAGCGCAATTAAAAACTAACACCTCTTCTTCTTTTGATATAAACTCATGGAAACAAAAATGTTATGATGCCATGAATGACGATTTTAATACGCCAATTTTAATCGCCAATTTATTTGATGCTGTAAAATATATCAATCAAGTAAAAGACAATAATGCGAGTATTACAGCGGAAGACTTAGCAATACTAACAAAAACACTAAATCAATTTACTTTTGATATTTTAGGATTAAAAGATGATGCTAAAACCAATAGTAATTCGGACACCTTAACTGGAACTATTGAATTATTAATTCAACTACGAGCAGAAGCAAAAGCCAATAAAAATTACGATTTATCTGATAAAATTAGAGCAGAACTTTTAGCATTAGGCGTACAATTAAAAGACGGCAGAGCAGGCACTAGTTTTTCATTAAGTTAAAAAAAATAAAGAAAAATGAAACGTATCCTAATTTACCCTTTTATTGTACTGATACGCTTTTACCAAGTTGCCATTTCTCCTTACACCCCTGCAAGTTGTAGATACACCCCTACTTGCTCCAGTTACTCCATAGAAGCCTTACAAACACACGGTTTTTTTAAAGGCGGATGGCTCGCCATAAAACGCATTTTTAGTTGCCACCCTTGGGGCGGACACGGTTATGATCCTGTTCCTAAAAAAAAAGAAAAATGACCCGTTCATAACTGTTTTTTTTTATTTAAGATGTGACCTATTAAAATAACGTTACAGAATTAATATCATCAATTAAAACTGGTAGCTATTTTGATGGATAATTCAAGTTGTCTTTTTTCAAAAGTATCGTTCTTCAATTTTTGACCAAAAACTGCCTAAAAAATTGCACAGCTAAAACACTTGTAGTATCTTAGTTTTTACTTACCACTTAGATGCTATATTATGACTGAATTAGAGATAGAACAAGAAAACAAAGCTATTGCTGCTGAATACCGAAACCTACTACGCATCAGTTATCAAACTTTAACGGAAGATGATAAAAAACTCATCCGTTTGGCATTTGATACTGCTGTTGACGCCCATAAAGAGCAACGCCGAAAAAGCGGAGAAGCCTATATATTTCACCCCATTGCTGTCGCAAAAATAGTAGCTGCCGAAATTGGATTAGACGCCACCTCTATTGCCGCTGCCTTACTTCATGATGTCGTTGAAGATACAGACTATACATTAAGCGACATGGAACAACTTTTTGGCGAAACCGTTGCTCGCATTGTTGCAGGATTAACTAAAATATCTCGACTTAAAAAAGACACTGATGTTTCCTTACAAGCAGAAAATTTCAGAAAAATGTTACTTACCTTGCATGAAGATGTACGCGTAATCATTATTAAAATTGCCGACAGGTTGCACAACATGCAAACGATGGATTCCATGCGACCAGATAAGCAAGTAAAAATAGCTTCGGAGACACTGTATATTTATGCCCCTCTTGCCCACAGAATGGGACTCTATAATATTAAAACCGAATTAGAAGATCTTAGTTTAAAATATACAGAACCAGAAGTTTACAATTCTATTTTAGATAAAATAATAGATTCCAAAGAAGAACAAAAAGAGTACATCAAGCAGTTTAACGATTCCTTACGAGATGCGTTAACCAGTGAACACATTGATTATGAGATAAAAGGCCGCCCCAAATCAATATTTTCTATTCGTAAAAAAATGCTAAAACAAGGAGTTACCTTTGAAGAAGTCTATGATAAATTTGCGGTACGGATTGTATACAATTGCCCTCCGAAAGATGAAAAATTTATCGCTTGGAAAATATATTCTATAGTAACCGATAATTATCGTCCAAATCCTACGCGTTTACGCGATTGGATTTCCTCTCCGAAAAGCACAGGTTATGAAGCATTACACATTACTGTAATGGGGGCTGAAGGACGCTGGGTAGAAGTACAGATTCGCTCTCACCGCATGAATGAAGTTGCCGAAAAAGGTTATGCCGCTCACTACAAGTATAAACAAGGGGAAGAAAGAGACAGTGGTTTGGACATGTGGTTAGCAAAACTACAAGAAGCTTTAGAAAATCCTGACGTAAATGCGGTAGATTTTGTTGAGCAATTTAAACTTAACCTTTACGCAAAAGAAATATATATATTTACCCCAAAAGGAGATTTAAAGTCACTCCCAAAAGGAGCAACTCCCCTAGATTTTGCTTTTAGTATACACACTCAAATTGGACTCAAAACAAGAGGTGCAAAAGTAAATGGTAAATTGGTACCACTAAGTAGAACGCTAAAAAGCGGAGATCAAGTAGATATTATTACTTCAGAAAACAGCAAACCCAATGCCAATTGGTTAGATTATGTTACTACAGCCAGAGCGAAAAGTAAAATTAAAGCAGCTCTAAATGACGATAAAAAAGAAATTGCGCTTGAAGGGAAAGAAATATTAAAACGAAAATTGAAACAGCTTAAGATAACCTTCAATGAAAGTGTCCTGAATGATTTGGTTGTGTTTTTTGGTTTTAAAACCAGTCAAGATTTATTTTACCGTGCAGGATTAGGAAACATTAGTAATCAAAAGTTAAAAGATTTTGCTACCGCTCGTAGTAATGCCTTTTTAAATTTCTTTAAAAAGAAAATTAGACGTCAATCAAATATTGAAGAGGCTCCAAAAGGCGAAATTACACACAAATATGATTTATTAGTATTTGGCAAAGAAGAAGAGAAATTAGAATATAAATTCTCTCCCTGTTGCAAACCTGTACCTGGTGATGCTGTTTTTGGTTTTGTTACCGTTAGCGAAGGTATTAAAGTACATAAAAATAATTGCCCAAATGCTGTAAGTTTACAAGCCAACTACGCCTATCGAATCATAAAAGCCAAATGGATAGACTCCACTCAACAGGAATATGCTGCAAATTTAGTAATTACAGGTATTGACCAAGTAGGACTAATTAACAACCTTACGCAAGTAATATCAAGCCTTCATAATGTAAACATGAAAAAGCTAAGTTTTGAAACCAATGACGGTGTGTTTACAGGAAACATCACTGTTGCCGTAAAAAACAAAAAGATGATTGACAAATTAATACACAGCATAAAAAAAACAGATGGTGTTCACAAAGTACATCGTTTATAAAATGTTAATAAATACGCACATCCTTTTATAAAATTAAGCACAAAACTATAATTTCTTTGTAAATTTGCAACTGTTCCTATTTTAAAGGTTTATGGAAAAAAAAGAAAGCAATCAAGATATTGTTAAAAACGTATTTACGAAGTACTTAGAAGAACACAAGCACCGTAAAACGCCTGAACGATACGCTATTTTAAATGAAATTTACAACAGTGATGATCATTTTGATATCGACTCATTATATTTTATGATGAAGGAAAAAAAATATCGTGTAAGTAGGGCAACATTGTACAACACCATTGAGTTACTATTAAATTGCGGATTGGTACGCAAACACCAATTTGGAGACAGTCAAGCACATTATGAAAAATCTTATTTTGACAAGAATCACGATCATATTATTTTAACAGATACTGGTGAGGTATTAGAATTTTGTGACCCACGTATTCAAAACATCAAAAAAACGATTGAAGAAATTTTTGACATTGAAATCCATAATCATTCACTTTACTTTTACGCAACAAAAAAGAAAAACTAATAACAACTAAACAACACACAAAATGGCTGTAGATTTACTACTCGGTTTACAATGGGGAGATGAAGGTAAAGGAAAAATTGTCGATGTATTAACCGCAAATTACGATATTATTGCACGCTTTCAAGGCGGTCCAAACGCAGGTCACACTTTAGAGTTTGACGGCATAAAGCACGTTTTAAGAACCATTCCCTCTGGTATTTTTCATAAAAAATCAATGAATGTAATTGGTAACGGTGTAGTTATTGATCCTGTTGTTTTTGTAAAAGAATTAGAAGGCTTAGATCAATTTGATATTGATTATAAAGCAAAATTAATTGTTTCGCGTAAAGCACATGTGATTTTACCAACCCACAGACTTTTAGATGCTGCATCTGAAGCTTCAAAAGGAAAAGCTAAAATTGGCTCTACTTTAAAAGGTATTGGACCAACATACATGGATAAAACCGGACGTAATGGTATTCGTATTGGTGATTTAGAATTACCTAACTGGAAAGAAAAATACAGAGCATTAGCTACTAAGCATGAATCTATGATTGAATTCTACAAAGTGGACATTCAATATGATTTAGACGAAATGGAAGCTGAGTTTTTTGAAGCAGTAGAGCGTTTAAAAGAATTACAATTTATTGATAGTGAGGAGTATTTAAATCAAGCCCTAAAAGACGGTAAATCTATTTTAGCGGAAGGTGCTCAAGGATCATTATTAGATATTGATTTCGGAACCTATCCGTTTGTAACCTCTTCAAATACTACCGCATCAGGTGCGTGTACAGGTTTAGGAGTTGCTCCTAACAAAATTAAAGAAGTATACGGAATATTTAAAGCATATACTACACGTGTAGGATCAGGGCCATTCCCTACCGAATTGTTTGACAACGTTGGTGCTGAAATGGCAAAAATTGGTCGTGAATTTGGTGCCGTAACTGGAAGACCACGTAGATGTGGATGGTTAGATTTAGTTGCCCTACGTTATGCTTGCGAAATAAACGGTGTAACACAATTAATGATGATGAAAGGTGATGTATTATCTGGATTTGACAGTTTAGAAGTATGTACCGCTTACAACTACAATGGCAAAGAAATTAAACATTTACCATATAATATTGAACCAGAAAATGTAACCCCTATTTATACAAAATTTCCTTGTTGGAAAGACGATTTAACAAAAATGACTAACGAAAGCCAATTTCCAAAAGAATTGAACGAATACATTGCTTTTTTAGAAGCAGAATTGGAAATTCCAATTAAAATTGTTTCCGTAGGACCAGATAGAACACAAACAATACACAGATAAAATATTTTAGATTTATAAAAAATGCTTCTCTTTGAGAGGCATTTTTGGTTTATAGCAGAAGTTATATCTTGCAAAAGAAAAACAAGCATCTATTTTTAGTTTTTACCCCACAAATGATTCTATTAGAAAAACATATTGTCCCACCCGGTGATTACCATATTCGACTTCAAGAATATGCAGGCGCTATTTTTGAAAAACTACAAACCCGTAGTGCGGTAAAAAAAGCCATTGCAAAAAACACTATTCTTATTAATGGAGAAATTGCAACAACTGGAAATTGGATACAAGCAGGACAACTTATTGAATTAATTACCTTAGAATCATCTCCTAAAACAATATTTCAACTGCAAATAGACGTTATTTTTGAAGATGAGGATATGGCAATTATAAACAAACCCGCAGGTTTCCCTACCAATGGAAATTACTATAAAACCATTGAAAATGCGCTACCCTTTAACTTAAAAACAACTACCAAAAAAGATGCACTCAATTTCCCAAAACCCGTACATCGATTAGACAACCCCACCAGTGGGATTTTATTAATAGCGAAAACAAAAAGCGCACAAATTAATTTACATCAACAATTTGAACAAAAGACTATTCAAAAAACATATCATGCAGTAGTTGTTGGCAAACCTCTAGAAAGTGGAATTATTGATTCAAATATAAAAGATCAAAAAGCATTGACTTCATTTCAAACCGTAAAAACAACCCCTGCAATACAAAACGGATATTTATCCGTCGTAAAACTACACCCCAAAACAGGACGCACACATCAATTGCGTATTCACTTATCAAATTTAGGTTTCCCAATTGTTGGTGACAAAATCTATGCTCCCAAAAATGTAATGATGCACAAAGGCTTATTTTTATGTGCTACTAAAATTGAGTTTGTACATCCTATTACGAACAAAAAGATGGAGGTTGAAATTAACATCCCTAATAAATTTAACACGTATTTAAAACGAGAACACAGAAGGTTTTTGAAGTATCAAGTGTGATTTTAAAACAAAACACCTTTAAAAACTTGCACAATTTAAAAAACATTTAGATATTTATCTAAATATGTAAACTAATGAATTCCGTTTTTAAAGCTTTAAATGATGAAACCCGCAGAGCAATCTTGTCTTTATTAAAAGATCAAGACTTATCCGCAGGAGAAATTGCAGCTGCGTTTAACATTTCCAAACCCAGTATATCACATCATTTAGATATTTTAAAACGTGCCAATTTAGTGAGTTCTGAAAAAAAAGGACAATATGTATTCTATTCGCTAAACACTACTGTTATGGAAGATGTGATGCAATGGATGATATCTTTAAAAACTACAAAATAAAAAAAATTAGTTATGAATATTAAAAAAGAAATACCCGTACTCATTTTATGCATACTACCGCTACTCTATTTAGGGTATATTTGGGACAACTTACCCAACAAAATACCAACCCACTGGAATATGGCGGGTGAAGTAGATGGTTGGGGAGGTAAAAACTCAACTTTCTTTTTAAGTGCTTTCCCTATTTTCACATATTTAATAATGGTAATTATCCCTAAAATAGACCCTAAAAATAAATTGGTACAAATGGGTAGTAAATACACACAACTTAAATTTATGTTAGTTGCATTCATGTCTATTTTAGCACTAAGTATCTTGTATATTACCAAAAATCAAAATATTGAAAACTTTAAAATTGAATTAATAATCGGGCTACTTTTTATCGGTTTGGGTAATTATTTTCAAACGGTAAAACCCAATTATTTTATAGGCATTAAAACTCCATGGACTTTAGAAAACGAAACGGTTTGGAAAA
>JAJRPS010000048.1 GCA_024280635.1 Bacteroidota bacterium
AATGAACATAAAAAATTGATTTTATTATTCCTGTTTATCTTGATATATCGTATATCCAGTATAAAAATAAATTGAATTAAAAGCAATGCAAAATAGGTTGAGTTTTTACCATAAAGTGGGTCTAATAGCGTATAGAAGGAGTTTTTTCCTTCTAATAATAGTTAGGTTTTCATCAAGGAAATAATTGTGATAATTAAAGAATCAATTAAAACAACAAATAGCATCTTGCAAAAAGCAAATGATTTTAAGTATTTTGCTTTGTTGGGAAGTTTTGTTTTGATTTTAGATTTCACGCTTGTTATGTATTATGGCGTGGCTTTAATAGACTTATCTTTTGGTTTTGTAAAAAATGATGTAAGTGTTGGGTCTGTTTTAATTTTTTTTGCTATGTTTTCATTATTTATTTCCTTTGTTGTTGGTACTTTTAGGTCGGTATTAATTGGAATTTTTCAATTCGTGCCGTATAACATAATTCGATTTTTTTCTAAAAATGATTTTTATGAAAAAAATGAAGAGATACATTACCTAACAATTAATGAATTAAAGAGATTTGCGATAAAAAATAATAACAATGTTGCTTATTCTATGTACCTTAACTGGCAAGAAGAGAAAAAATCAGAAAGTCTTTTAGAGCAATATTCATTAGCATTTTTAATGGCAAGTATTTTGAACGCTTATGTATCATTTACGTTATCAGATAACACAATCTTAAGTTTTTCGTTTTTAGATAAAAGTAATCTGAATGAATTTTCTATAGACTTACTAATAATTTTTCTAACAATAATACTCTATGTAGGTTTTATATATATTGGAATTTTTAGAGGTTGTGGCCTTGCCTTAAGGGATTATGGAAGGAATAGATTTTATATTTATAATCATGGTATAAAAACCTAACAAAAAAATCCAGCGGACAGTTTAAAGCGTCACTTGTTTTGCTTGCGCAAAAACGTGCCCCTTTAAACTGCCGCTGATTTTAGGCGTTAGAATTACGTGAATCCGTTGTAAAAATTGAGAGTGTTTAGGGTTTGAAAGGCATTTAATATCAAATGGTTTTAGGGCGTTTAGTTTGGCATTTAGGCGTTCCAAACCAGGCTCAGAAAGTGTGGTAATATTTTTTGGCTCGCAAGGTTTTTAAGTCCAGAAGTTTACCTGAATTGTAGGCGCGTCAAATCTCAAACAATGATTAAAGACGGTTTTCTGATGGGGGGTTAAGTTTTGTAATGCAAAATGTTATCCGCTCCGAAAACTCTACAAAAAAACCTTAAACCTTGTAATTCGCACGAATTCTTTGACGTTATAATGGGGTCAAGCTCAGTAATTCATCTGAAATTTGGGCGCGTTAAACCATGGTAATATCAGCATTATTGGGTAGGGGGTAAAAATTTGAATCCTAAATTTTCTCCCCCCCCTATGGTTCAACAAAACAACATTAAATTTACGAAGTGCGGTAATATCTTTTAAAAGCATGGGCTGTGAATTCAGCGGTCTACCAGATATGCCCGCGCCTCTAACAAGAAAAATCCAGCGGACAATTTATAGCGCATTTCTTTTGCGTATTCGCTCCGCTCAATTTTACGCAAAAGAAATGCGCTATAAACTGCCGCTGATTTTAGGCGTTAGGCTAATAAAAGAAAAAGGATGAGCGACATTAACGAATCTGCAAATAAACAAATTGGGCTTATCCCTGATTTCTTTCACGACATAATTGCATTCATCATACCAGGATGGGTGTTTATTCTTCTTCTTGTAATTAACGCCTTAATCTTAAACCTAATTACAATTAGTGACTTCAGCACAATAGGTCTTAATATTTATCTCTCTGTTATTGTTGCCTCATATGTTTTGGGGCGCTTATTTGAGCAAATAGGGCTTTTAAGCATTCATTACTCAGCCCCCATCCTTTTACAAAATAAATTTAAATTTGGCGTTAATCCAAAATGGTCATTATTATTTGATGATAAAGAAAAAAAATATACTGAATCATTTAAAACCAATGCAGTAAATAAAATAAAGGAATGGCTAAAAAATCAAGATGGTGAAGAACTGATAAAAGAGTGTAAAGAAACAAAAAAAGATGACTACTTCAATATAATCCAGTTTTATCTAAGAGAACGGTTCCCTGCTGTAGCCCTTTATGAAAAAAAGCAAAACGCCACAATTATTCTGTCAAGAAGCCTATCTTTAATATTCATATGTAACACATTAATCTATAGTTTAATGTCTATTATATTTTACCCCTTATCAGAATTAACAATTAATTTTGATTCCATCGCATTTTGGTGGGTACTCGCGTTGATAGCATCATCACTAATATTTTATACGCGCTTTATAAAAGACAAGTATTATCACGCCATGTATATTATCGAAGCCTTTATTGCGACAAAAAAATTATTAAAATCAAAATCAAAATCAAAAACACAAATCACAGGTGGTAATAATGAAACTGGTGGTTAAAAAAAGCCTAACGAATAAGGTTAGATCGTGATTCGCGCGCAGCGCGGAGCCACGATCTGAACCGTTTGTTGGACAAGCCCGGTCTATATTGATTGTATTGATGCTTGCTATGAAGATAGCTTTTTGAATGTCTTACCGATAGGGTTC
>JAJRPS010000049.1 GCA_024280635.1 Bacteroidota bacterium
AAAAATTCATCACTCAAAAATTGCTTGTTTTAGAAAATGACATCCTAAAAACCACTCCAAAAGGTAAGTTTTTATGTGATGGTATCGCCGCCGATTTGTTTATCGTTAATTAATTTGTATTTTTAAACTATGCAAGCAACCGTAAACCATAAAAACCAAACTTTTAAAATTGATTTTTCAAAACCTATTGATATTTCTATTGAGTTAAAAACAGGAAAAAACAATCCCAATGCGTGGTATTTAGATCCTCCAAAAATTATACCTGTAAAAATGGAGGGGTGGATTGGAAGTGTAAAAGAAGGTGGTACTACAAACTTTAATAACATTTATTTTAATCCGCATAGCCATGGCACACATACCGAATGCGTAGGGCACATTACAAAAGATTTTTACAATATTAACGAACATTTAAAAACCTTCTTTTTTACAGCAGAAGTAGTTACTATTGCTCCTATAAAATTAATGGGAGACTTCGTAATTACTCAACAACAATTGCAACAACAATTAATAGGAAAAACTCCTGAAGCCATTGTAATTAGAACACTTCCCAACACCTCTAATAAGTTAGTACAACAATATTCCAACAGCAATCCGCCTTATCTTTTAAAAGAAGCAGCTATTTATTTACGAGAAATAGGCGTACAACATTTATTAATTGATTTACCCAGTGTAGATAAAGAAAAGGATGACGGTAAACTGTTAGCTCACAATGCTTTTTGGAATACAAGTGGTAACGTTAGATTAAATACTACGATTACCGAATTTATTTATGTTAACAATACAGTTACAGACGGTAGTTACTTGTTAAACTTAATGATTGCACCTTTTAAAAATGATGCCACCCCTAGCAAACCTATTTTATATGAAATTTTGAATTCTTAAAACAATTTTTAAAATTCGACAGTAATATTTCTTTTTATTTTACATTTTTTATCTATATTTAGTTAACTAAAACTAACGCTTGTTAGTTTATTAGCAATTTATAAAAAATTAAAATGTCAGTTATAGAATTCAAATTACCTAAAATGGGTGAAAGTATTACCGAAGCAGCTATCATTACATGGTTTAAAAGTGTTGGTGATACGGTAGAAATAGATGAAGTATTATTGGAGGTAGCTACTGATAAAGTAGATTCCGAAGTACCATCTCCTTGTACTGGTATCATAAAAGAGCTTAAGTGCCAAGCAAATGATGTTGTAACTATTGGAAGTGTAATTGCAATTATAGAGGCTACTGGAGAAATTTCAAATACAGCAACACCAGTTTCAAACACAGATAAGGCGCTTAAAAAAGATCTTTCTACTCATAAAAAAACTACTAAAGAGCAACGTACTAAAATTAAAAACACTCCAGACAGTGATGCTTTCTTATCGCCTTTAGTTTTAAAAATAGCACAACAAGAAAATTTATCACTTCAAGAAGTACAAAGCATTGTAGGTACAGGAGCAGACGGTCGTATCAGAAAAAGCGATGTATTTAACTACATCAAAAACAGAAAATATGCGCTGCCAAGTCGTCCACAACAACAAACCACTCAACCTATAAAATCTACCTATACTGCACCTCCAATTAAATTTGTAGAAGGGCATGATACAGTGATAAAAATGGACAGGATGCGCAAAATGATTGCCGATCATATGGTGTATTCCAAGCACACCTCTCCACACGTTACGGCATATATTGAGGTAGATGTAACCAATATGGTAAATTGGCGAAATGCAAATAAAGTACCGTTTCAAGAAAAACACGGTCAGCGCTTAACCTTTACCCCTCTTTTTGTAGAAGCTGTTGCCAATGCTATTAAAGCGTTCCCTGGAATTAACGCTTCTATTGATGGTGATAAAATTATACAGTACAAAGATATCAATGTAGGAATGGCAACCGCATTACCAAGTGGTAATTTAATTGTACCTGTAGTTAAAAATGCCGACCAAAAAGATTTATTAGCAATAGCTACAGATGTAAATGATTTAGCAAATAAATCGCGTAACAACAACTTAAAACCTGAAGAGGTTCAAGGCAGTACGTTTACTATTTCTAACGTAGGTACGTTTGGGAGTTTAATGGGTACACCCATTATCAACCAGCCAGAAGTGGCTATTTTAGCCATTGGAATTATTAAAAAACGAACCGAAGTTATCACTACAGATAAAGGAGATGAAATTGCCATTAGAAGCATGATGTATTTATCTTTATCTTTTGATCATAGAGCGGTTGATGGCTTTTTAGGAGGTTCATTTTTACGTAAAATTGGTGATGAGTTAGAGCAGTTTGATGTAAATAGAAAATACTAATTACGGAGCTATTAGTTAAAAAAAGTAAAAATTTTCATTACCTGAAGTTTCAGGACTGTTAACAGAATATAATATTAGTATCAAATGAAAGCAACACTAAATAAAGAAGTCTTAAAATCAGCTTTTAAAAATTTATGCACTGCCAAAGCAATGGCGGAATTGTATGAAGAAAACTTTAAGCTCGTTTCAAAATATGTGCACGCTACTTCACGAGGGCACGAAGCTATACAAATAGCGCTAGGAATGCAATTGTTGCCACAAGATTATGCTTTTCCGTACTATCGTGATGATGCCATGTTGCTAAGTATAGGGATGAAACCCTACGATTTAATGTTGCAATTGTTAGCTAAAAAAGACGATCCATTTTCAGGGGGGCGAACCTATTATTGTCATCCCAGTTTAAAAGATACTGATAAACCTAAAATACCACACCAATCTTCAGCAACAGGAATGCAAGCCATACCTGCAACTGGAGTCGCAATGGGGTTTTGGTATCAAGAAAACATTAATATTAACGACAAAACACTTGCTGAAAAACCAATTTCAATTTGTAGTTTAGGTGATGCATCGGTTACCGAAGGGGAAATAGCAGAAGCCTTTCAAATGGCAGCATTAAAGCAGTTACCCATTTTGTATTTAGTGCAAGATAACGGTTGGGATATTTCTGCAAATGCTGCAGAAACTCGTGCTCAAGACGCTTTTGAATATGCACGTGGTTTTAATGGATTAGAAGCATTTACTATTGATGGTGCCAACTTTACCGAAAGTTATTTAACGGTTGAAAAAGCAATAAAAATTATTAGAGAAGAACGCCGTCCCGTTTTATTACACGCTAAAGTACCGTTATTAAATCACCATACATCAGGAGTACGAATGGAATGGTATCGTGACGATTTGGAAGAAGCACGTTCCCGTGATCCGTACCCAGTTTTAAAACAACAATTAGTAGACGCCGGTGTTTCTTCCGAAGCAATTAAAGTAATTGAAGATGACGCTATTGCAACCGTAAAAGCAGATTTATCAAAAGCATTACAAGCAGAAGATCCTACGCCAGAAGATTTATTTACTCATGATTTTGCACCAACACCCGTAACGGAAGAGGTTGGTGAAAGAGCACCTAAAGGAAAAGAAGAAGTAGTGATGGTAGATTGTGCGTTGTTTGCTGTAGAAGAGCTAATGCGCAAGCATAAAGAATGTTTGCTATACGGTCAAGATGTTGGTGGGCGTTTAGGAGGTGTTTTTAGAGAAGCCGCAACTTTAGCTCAAAAATTTGGTGATGAGCGCGTATTTAACACCCCTATTCAAGAGGCTTTTATTGTAGGTTCTACAGTAGGAATGAGTGCTACAGGATTAAAACCTATTGTTGAGGTACAGTTTGCTGATTATATTTTCCCTGGATTAAACCAATTGTTTACCGAGGTTTCTCGTTCGTATTATTTGTCTAACGGTAAATGGCCAGTGAGCATGATTTTACGTATTCCTATTGGAGCGTATGGTAGTGGTGGACCTTATCATTCGTCATCTATTGAATCCATTTTAACCAATATTAGAGGTATTAAAATTTGTTATCCAAGTAATGGTGCCGATTTAAAAGGCTTGTTAAAAGCAGCCTATTATGACCCTAATCCTGTCGTGTTTTTAGAACATAAAGGACTGTATTGGTCTAAGGTTAAAGGAACCGATTTTGCAAAAACGATTGAACCTTCAGAAGATTATATGTTGCCGTTAGGGAAAGCTAATGTAGTGCAAGAAATTTGGGCGCAAGATGATGAAGAAACCATGACCATTATTACCTACGGAATGGGTGTACATTGGGCGTTAAATGCAACTAAAGATTTAAAGGATAATGTAGAAATTGTTGATTTACGTACCTTGTATCCGTTGGATGAAGCTACTATTTTAGATTCGGTAAAAAAGACGAAGAAATGTTTAGTAGTAACGGAAGAACCTACAAATAATAGTTTTGCAAGAGCGTTAAGCGGAATGATACAAGAAAAATGTTTCCGTTATTTGGATGCCCCTGTTATGGTAATTGGTAGTGAAAACATGCCTGCTATACCATTAAATTCAGTGTTAGAACAAACCATGATTCCTTCTACTAAAAAAGTACGATCAAAAATTGAGGAGTTGTTAAATTACTAGTGTAAAACGTTCTGTTTTATTGTTATTTAAAAATACTTTTATCCTTGTCGTAAACAGGACTTTCTATATCTAAAAAATCTAAAACACTATGAAAAACATAATATTGTGATAACATTTTATTCTCTTTAAATACTACCGAATCATCAGATGCCCAAACAATAAAAGGGATTTCAATCTGCTCTTTTGGCGCAATACTCATCGGTATTCCGTGCATGTATAGGTTTTTTTCTCCTAAAGATTCTCCATGATCAGAAACATAAAACATTGTAGAACTATATCCATCTAGCTCTTTTAGCTCATCAATTAAGGTTGCTAAAATATAGTCGGTATATAAAATGGTGTTATCATAAGCGTTAATCAGTTCTTTTTGTGTGCATTTTGCCAACTCGACACTTTTACATACGGGCATAAATTGATTAAATTTGGGTGGATATTTTTTATAATAGGTAGGGCCGTGACTGGTACTGGTATGCAAAACAACGAATATTTTATCCTTTGTACTGGCTAATATTTGAGCTTTTAAACCGCTAAGTAAAATTTCATCATAATCACATTCCATGTCTGTTTTTTGGCAATCCGTAAATAAGTCTTTCTCTTCTAAATAACTTTTTACCTTCACCGTAGGTTCGCCAAACCAACTCACTACAGGTGATTATGTTATCAAGACAAAGTTAATACTTTTTAGTAAAAAAAATCAAGTCTTTTTTGTTGATTATAAGTATTGTAACTTAAATTAAAGTTTTGGTAAAAAAACTACACATTTAACATTGCCCATAATTTATCTTTCAATTCTTGTATTCCTTTTTGGGCAACAGATGAAATAAATAGATAGGGTTCTTCTAAAGTTTTGTTCAATTCTGCTTTTAATTCCGCTTCCAATTCATCGTCTAACATATCACTTTTGGATATGGCTATTAAACGATCCTTATCTAACATTTCCGGATTGTATTTACGCAATTCATTTAACAATATTTCATATTCTTTAGCAATGTCATTACTGTCGGCTGGAATTAAAAATAACAACGTAGAATTTCGTTCAATATGACGTAAAAAATAATGCCCTAAGCCTTTACCTTCTGCTGCACCTTCAATAATACCAGGAATATCCGCCATTACAAAACTTTGAAAATCACGATTGATTACAATTCCTAAATTGGGTTTTAAAGTGGTAAACTCGTAATCGGCAATTTTTGGTTTTGCTGAGGTAATTACGGATAGTAATGTAGATTTACCAGCATTTGGAAAACCTACCAATCCAACATCGGCTAAAAGTTTAAGCTCTAAAGTTAAATCTTTTTCTTGTCCTTCTAAACCCGGTTGTGCATAACGAGGGGTTTGATTGGTTGACGATTTAAAATGCCAATTTCCTTTACCTCCTTTACCTCCTCTACAGGCTATAATTTCTTCACCGTGTTTGGTGATTTCGTATAAAACGTCTTGTGTATCACTATCTCGTATAACGGTACCTAATGGAACATCTAAAATAATATCCTCACCGTCTTTACCAGTACTTCTTCCGCCACTACCATGAGCGCCTTGTATTGCCCTATAGTGTCGCTTAAACTTAAAGTGTACTAGTGTCCAAAGATTTTCATTACCGCGTAAAATGATGTGTCCCCCACGACCACCGTCTCCACCATCCGGACCTCCTTTATCTATGTATTTTTCTCTATGCAAGTGCATAGACCCTTTCCCTCCGTCACCAGATTTGATGTGTAATTTTACGTAATCTACAAAATTTCCTTCCGTCATTGTATTCCCTTGAAAAAGGGATATCTTCTTAAAAAAGTTCCCTTTGTATTATTAAATTGTATTGATTATTGACTTGCATCAATCATCCTTCTTCTAAAAGAGAGTCTACACTGTAGAAAAACCCTTTTGGTTATTTTAAGCTCCTATAATTGATCAACCACAGCGTTTAAACGTGCTGAAATTTCTTCAATAGTTCCAATTCCGTTTATAGAATGAAATTTATTTTGTGCTTTATAAAAATCAATTAATGGTGCTGTTTTTTCATTGTATTCCTCAAAACGAATTCTAATTTTATTTTCATCTTGATCATCTGCTCTACCAGAAGTTTTTCCTCTTTCTAATAAACGAGAAATTAAAATATCATCATTAGCTTCTAATGCTAAAGTACCTGATATCTCCATGTTTTTTTCTTCTAAAAAGGCATCTAAAGCTTGTGCTTGTGCTACCGTACGAGGGAATCCATCAAAAATAAAACCGTTTGCATCACGGTTTTTCTCTACCTCTGCTTGTAACATGTTTATGGTTACTTCATCCGGCACTAATTCACCCTTTTCAATATATGATTTCGCCAAAACACCTAAATCGGTATTATTTTTCATATTGAAACGAAAAACATCTCCTGTAGATATGTGTATTAATTTATATTTTTCCTTTAAAAAATCGGCTTGTGTACCTTTTCCTGCACCAGGTTTTCCGAATAAAACAATATTAATCATGGGTTCTGTATTTTTAAGTTGATATACTTCTGGTAAATTTCTTCCTAGTCCATCATAGTCTAAACCGTAGCCTACTATAAATTTATCAGGAATTTCAATACCAATATAATGTATTTTTAAATCTTTATTAAATGCTTCTGGCTTGTAAAAAAGAGTTGCAATGCGCAATGACTGCACCCCTTCATTCTGAAAAATAGTATAAATTTCTTGCAACGTGTTACCAGTATCAATAATATCTTCTAAAATAACAACGTGTCTGTTTTTTAAATCAATATTTAAACCTATCAAACGCTGTACTTCTGCTGTAGAACTCATCCCTTCATAGGATGCTAATTTTACAAAAGCAACTTCACAAGGCGTTTTGTATTTTTTTACAAAATCACTAACCACCATGAATGACCCATTTAAAACACCTATAAAAACAGGGATTTCTCCTGCTAAATCTTCTGAAATAGCAGTTGCCATTTGTGTTAGAGCCAAATCAATTTCGGATGCCGAAATAAAAGGTTTGAAATATTTGTCGTGTATTTTAATCACTGTTTTTCTTTTTTTACAACTGCAAAGATAATCAATTGATTGCACAATTTGAATTTAATAAACCTCAATATTCAAATTAATAGATTGTGAGTTTGTTGCCAATAAGTTTATGTGTATTTTTGTGCAAAATAATGCCGTACATGAAAACATATTTTTCTTCAGATTTTAAATTCGGAATTTTAGGTGGTGGTCAATTGGGCAGAATGTTGCTTAGAGAAACTAATAAATTTGATATCCAAACTTGGGTGTTAGATGCTTCACCAGAAGCACCTTGTAAACCGTATGTAAATCAGTTTTTTCAAGGAGATTTGATGGATTTTGACACAGTGTATGACTTCGGAAAAAAAGTAGATGTACTTACTTTTGAAATTGAATTGGTTAATGCGCAAGCCTTACAAAAACTAGAAGATGAAGGCATAAAGGTATACCCTAGTGCTGCCACTTTAAATATCATACAAAACAAAGCTACTCAAAAATTATTTTATGTAGATAACAATATTCCAACTGCTGAATTTGTTCGGTTTGCTTATACCTCGGAAATTAAAGATGCTGTGAATAATGGCGGATTGAATTTGCCTTTTATCTGGAAAGCTGCACAAGGAGGTTATGATGGTAATGGTGTAAAAGTTGTACGAAATATTTCGGATTTAGATAGCTTACCAAACATAGAGTGCATTGCAGAACAAATGATTAATTTTAAAAACGAATTGTCCGTTATTGTGGCACGTAATCCTTCAGGAGAAATGAAACATTATGAAGTGGTAGAAATGGAATTTCACCCAGAAGCCAACCAGGTAGAATATGTGATTTGTCCTGCTCGTATTGATGATGCTGTTGCTAAAAAAGCAATTGCTGTTGCTTTACAAGTTTCTGAAAAAATAAACCATGTGGGTATATTAGCGGTAGAGTTGTTTCAAACTCAAAACGATGAAATTTTAGTAAATGAAGTCGCTCCACGTACACATAACTCAGGGCATCATACTATTGAAACCTCTTATACTTCACAATTTGAACAACACATGCGTACGGTTTTAGATTTACCCTTAGGGAATACCGATAGCAAAGTTGCAGGTGTGATGGTAAACTTGGTAGGTACTGAAGGATTTACGGGTAATGTGTTTTATGAAGGGATGAATGATATTTTATCCTTAAACGGTGTAACACCACACATTTATGGTAAAAAACAAACACGCCCTTTCCGAAAAATGGGACATGTAACCATTGTTGATAAAGACATTAATGCAGCACGTAAAACTGCCGAAAAAGTAAAGAACACAATAAAAGTAATAAGTAAATAGATTATGGTACAAGTAGGAATTATAATGGGTAGCACAAGTGATTTACCAATCATGCAACAAGCAATTGATGTATTGAAAGAATTACAAATTGAGGTAGAAGTGGATATTGTTTCGGCACATCGTACCCCAGAAAAATTATTTGATTACGCACAAAATGCACACAAACGCGGTTTAAAAGTAATCATTGCAGGAGCAGGTGGAGCAGCACATTTACCCGGTATGGTGGCATCATTATCGCCATTACCAATTATTGGGGTGCCTGTAAAATCAAGCAACTCTATTGACGGTTGGGATTCCGTTTTATCTATTTTACAAATGCCTGGAGGTGTACCCGTAGCTACCGTAGCTTTAGACGGTGCTAAAAACGCTGGTATTTTAGCCGCTCAAATTATTGGAGCATCTAATGAAACAGTTTTAAACAACATTATTGCTTACAAAGAAAATTTAAAGCAAAAAGTAATTGAAGGCGCTAAACAAGTAAAGCAGTAAGTTAGGTTACCGTTTTAGAAAACTATTTTTTGTCATTTTGACGATAAGAGAAATCTCATAACTGTGATTGTGTTATTGATAATACTTGTATTGAATCATTTGAGAAAAACCTACTCTTTATTAGCGAACAGTCGAAATAACAAAAACAAACATTCGTGTATTTGTGGTTAAACACACAGCATCATAAAAAACATAAAAACAAAATGAATAACAACCCGTTACTTCAAAAATTTGATCAAGTACCATTTTCAAAATTAAAAAATGAACATTTTTTACCCGCAATAATAGCAGCTATTACACAAGCACGTGCTGAAATTGATGCTATTACAAACAATACAGCCACACCAACTTTTAAAAACACTATTGAAGCGTTAGATTATAGTGGTGTGCAATTGGATAGGGTTACTAGCGTATTTTTTAATTTAAATTCCGCTGAAACCAATGATGAAATTCAGAAAATAGCACAAGAAGTTTCGCCTATATTGGCAGAATTTGGAAATGATATTACCTTAAATCAAAAATTATTTCTTCGTGTAAAAAAAGTACATCAACAAAAAGAAAAATTATCACTTACTCCTGAGCAAACCACATTGTTGGATAAAAAGTATAAAGGTTTTGCTCGCAATGGCGCAAATTTATCCGAAGAAGAAAAAGAAAAATTAAGAGCAATAGACAAAGAATTAGCTACTTTAAAATTGAAATTTGGAGAGCATATTTTAGCGGAAACCAATGCTTTTGAAATGCACTTAACAAATAAAGATGACTTAAAAGGATTGCCTGAAGGTGTTATGGAAGCGGCAGTACAAACTGCAAAGCAAAAAAACCAAGAGGGTTGGATATTTACATTAGACTACCCAAGTTATGTACCATTTATGACTTATGCCGATAGCCGTGAGTTACGTAAAAAAATGGCAATTGCTTTTGGCAAAAGAGGGTTTCAAAACAATGAAAACAACAATGAAAAAATCGTTTTAAAAATAGCAAAATTACGCTTGCAACGCGCCAAATTACTAGGATATAAAACACATGCGCATTTTGTGTTGGAAGAACGTATGGCAGGAACTCCAGAAAAAGTAACCACTTTTTTAAGAGAAATGCTTCAAAAAGCAAAACCCGTAGCACAACAAGAATTTAAGCGTTTAGAAAATTTTGCAAAAGACTTAGACGGTATTGACCGTTTAGAAAAATGGGATGGCTCCTATTATTCAGAAAAATTAAAAACTAAACTTTTTAATTTAGAAGATGAAAAACTAAAACCTTATTTTAAACTAGAAAACGTAATTAACGGTGCTTTTGCAGTTGCTAAAAAATTATTTGGATTAACCTTTAAGCAAGTAACTAATATTGATGTTTACCATGGAGATGTAAAAACATACGAGGTATATACTGAAAACAACGAATTGGTAGCCTTATTTTATGCCGACTTTCATCCACGTAAAGGAAAACGAAATGGTGCTTGGATGACCTCTTTTAAAGGGCAACAAATTAAAAATGGCGTAAATGAGCGCCCACATATTGCCAATGTGTGTAACTTTACTAAACCAACCGACACCAAACCCTCATTATTAACTTTTAACGAAGTTACCACCTTGTTTCATGAATTTGGACATGGGTTACACGGGATGCTAGCAAACACCAACTATCCGAGTTTATCAGGAACAAACGTATATTGGGATTTTGTAGAATTACCCAGTCAGATTATGGAAAACTGGTGTTTTGAAAAAGAATGTTTATCACTTTTTGCAACACATTACCAAACTGGTGAATTGATACCAATGGAATATGTTCAAAAAATAAAAGAATCAGCTTCTTTTCAAGAAGGAATGGCAACTTTACGCCAATTGAGTTTTGGTTTGTTAGACATGAGTTGGCACGGAGTGGGTAATTTAGACTATATACAATCGGTAAAAGAACATGAAGATTTTGCATTTACCTTTACAAAATTATATCCCGATGTTGCTGAAAATTGTATGAGTGTTGCTTTTTCACATATTTTTCAAGGCGGATATTCATCAGGATATTACAGTTACAAATGGGCAGAAGTTTTAGATGCTGATGCTTTTGAAGTATTTAAAAACGAAGGATTATTAAATAGGAAAACTGGACAGCGTTTTGCTGATGCTATTTTAAGTAAAGGTGGTACAGAGCATCCTATGACATTATACAAACGCTTTAGAGGTCAAGAACCTACTCCAGATGCTTTATTAAAAAGAGCAGGATTGTTGTAAAAATCAACGAAATGAAACTCGCTCAAAAACATACCAAAATAGCTCTCGGTTATTTTTTACTAATAGCCTTATTAGGTGTGTTTTTGCGTATGTTCGCAGTTTTTGAAATCCCTGTAAATTATAAGTTTTTAGTACATACACATTCGCATATTGCGTTAATGGGATGGGTATATACTGCTCTTACAACTTTAATTTATCAGCTGTTTTTAAAAGACAATATTCCGCTTAAAAAGTATAAAATTTTATTTTGGGCAATGCAATGCACATTAGTGGGCATGTTATTTACTTTCCCTTTTATAGGCTACAAGTTGTTTTCCATACTGTTTTCCACATTATTTTTACTTACCTCATATACTTTTGTTTATTTCTTTTTTAAGTATACAAGTGCTCAGCAAAAAGTAATGCAATCCTATCTGCTCATCAGAAATGCATTGATTTATATGGTATTCTCTAGCTTGGGTCCGTTATCATTAGGAATAATTATGAATACCGCAGGTAAAGGAAGTGCTTTATACCGAAACTCCATTTATTTTTACTTGCATTTTCAATATAACGGATGGTTTATTGTTGCATTAATAGGACTATTTTTCTATTTTTTAGAAACCTTTAGCTTAGCATTACCATCAACAATATTTAAAAAATTTCACTATTTATTCAACATTGGAGTCGTTCTCACCTTTTTTCATTCGTTATTATGGATGAAAGATGCCTCTATTACTTTAAATAGTATTGCAATTTTAGGATCAATTTTACAGTTAGTTGCCTTTGTACTATTATTGAAACATGTTATTTATAATACAAACGAAATTAAAAAAGGAAGCTCAAAACTTGCGTATTTTACACTTAAAACAATAGGTATTTTGTTTTTTGTAAAATTAGCAATGCAGTTGGTAGGGGCTTTTCCTATATTCTCCAAACTAGCAACCTCTAACATTGATTTAGTAATTGGGTATTTGCATTGGGTGTTTTTAGGCGTAGTAAGTATTAGTATATTCTTTTTCTTACAACATTTTAAGCTGCTTAAAATGTCTAGAAAAGTATTTCTAACCTATTTATTTGGTTTTTTTACAACAGAATTTTTATTATTTTACAGAGGAGCATTGGTGTTTTTACCGTTAAAATATCTAGGAAATTTTAATATATATTTAGTATTGGTTAGCGGCATATTACTAGGAGCAATAGCTGTTATTTTTATCAAACAATTTTTGAAGAAAACCTAAAAATAACTTTTTAAAATAGCAAATACATCTAAATGGTGCCTGATTTTTGCAAACAGCACAAACAAAATAGCAAAAGCAATTGCAAAGCCCCAAAACAGCCCTGATAAATTACGCTTCGCTATTTTTTTAGTCGATTTTAAATACGTTTTTGTAGCCGTATTCATCCATTTTCGCACCATTCCAAACATTGGAACAAAAATAGCAATAGTAACCAACATCCCTATTAATACGGATAATAACGTACGCTCTTTGTAATAGGAATTAATGTAATTTACAATGTATTCATTCAATAACGAAGCCGATAATATGGAGATAATTAAGGTGGCGTATTTGGTAAGTTTTGTAGTGCTCATTTTATCTGAAAATTAAGATTTCAAAAATACACTTTTTAGGACGACATCTTTCTTGTTCACAATGTAATTTTTCCAAAATTAGAAGTGTTTAATACCAGCTTAAATAGTTAAACATTACTAAAACATAAAAGTCCCTTACTAAATTAGTAAGGGACTTTTATGTTTTAGTAATGTTTTCTTTTTCTTAAAGAATTTTAGTGATGCAATTCTACTTCACCTTCTTTCATGGGTACATTTTGTGGAACAAAATCTTCATCATGACCGGGTTTACTATAATCATAAGACCAACGGTGTACTTCTGGGATATCTCCAGGCCAGTTACCATGAATATGTTCTACTGGTGTAGTCCATTCTAATGTATTTGAACGCCATGGGTTTTGCGGAGCTTTATCGCCATAAAAAATACTGCTAATAAAGTTATACACAAATATTATTTGTCCAAATCCTGCAATTAAAGCAAAAATAGTGATGATTACATTAATATCTGCTAAATCATCAAAAATAGGAAAAGCAGTGTTGTTATAATATCTACGTGGTAAACCTGCTAAACCTGTAAAATGCATTGGATAAAATACTCCATAAGCACCTACCATGGTTATCCAGAAGTGTAAATATCCTAATTTTTTATTCATCATTCTACCAAACATTTTTGGGAACCAGTGGTATACACCCGCTAAGAAACCATAAACTGCTGTTACACCCATTACTAAGTGAAAGTGTGCTACAACAAACATAGTATCATGTACATTAATATCCAATGCACTATCTCCTAAAATAATACCCGTTAACCCCCCTGAAACGAAAGTAGAAACTAAACCGATTGAAAATAACATTGCAGGATTAAACTGTAAGTTACCTTTCCAAAGTGTGGTAATATAATTGAATGCTTTTACTGCAGATGGTATTGCTATTAGTAAAGTTGTAAAGGTAAATACTGACCCTAAGAAAGGATTCATACCCGATACGAACATGTGGTGTCCCCATACAATACAAGATAAGAATGCAATAGCTATAATTGAAGCAATCATGGCTCTATATCCAAAAATTGGCTTACGAGAGTTAGTTGCAATAATTTCTGATGTAATCCCTAATGCTGGCAATAATACAATATATACCTCTGGATGGCCTAAAAACCAAAATAAGTGTTCAAATAATACTGGCGATCCACCTTGATAGTGTAATACTTCCCCTCCAATAAAAATATCCGATAAGTAAAAAGACGTACCAAAACTTCTATCCATTATTAACAACAATGCAGCTGATAATAATACTGGAAAAGAAACCACACCAATAATTGCTGTTACCATAAATGCCCAAATGGTTAATGGTAAACGGGTCATAGTCATTCCTTTTGTACGTAAATTAATTACGGTTACAATATAGTTTAATGAACCCAATAATGAAGAGGCAATAAATATTGCCATGGATACTAACCACAAGGTCATTCCCATTCCAGATCCTGGCATTGCTTGTGGCAATGCAGATAAAGGAGGATAAATAGTCCATCCTGCAGATGCTGGTCCTGCTTCAACAAATAAAGAGATTACCATGATTACACTTGATAAGAAGAATAACCAATACGAAATCATATTCATAAAACCAGATGCCATATCACGTGCTCCAATTTGTAAGGGGATTAATAAGTTACTAAACGTACCACTTAACCCTGCAGTTAATACAAAGAATACCATAATGGTACCATGTATGGTTACTAAGGCTAAATATGCATTCGCGTCTAATACTCCACCTGGAGCCATTTTACTACCTAAAAGAATTTCCATTATTTTAAATGGTTCTTCTGGCCACGCCAATTGTAATCTGAATAACATTGACATTACAATACCAATGAATCCCATAATTAAACCCGTAATTAAATACTGCTTTGAAATCATTTTATGATCAATACTAAATATGTATTTAGTAATGAACGTTTCTTTATGGTGTCCGTGATCGTCTGACATAACTATATATTACTTTTTAAATATCGTTTATTAAAATTTATTTTGATGCTAGTTTGATTACATCTTTTGCTTGCTTTTGTGTTTTAATCCAAGCAGCATATTCTTCTGGTGTTTCTACAATAATTTTCATTTGCATGTTGTAGTGTGATTTTCCACAAATTTTATTACATAATAATAAGTAATCAAATTCATACGGATCTACATTTTCTTCATCACCAGCTGCTTTTCTTGCTGCACGTAATTCATTAATGTGTTTTACTTTTGCAACAATACCCTCATCATTACGCATATCTGCAGTAGTAATGGTTGGTATAAATGAAAACTCCGTTATCATACCCGGAACACAGTTCATTTGCGCTCTAAAATGAGGCATATAAGCAGAGTGTAATACATCTTGTGAGCGTATTTTGAAATGCACTCTTCTACCTACTGGCAAATGCAACTCTTTAGTGATTACGTCATCTTTATAGTTAGGATCTGAAGTATCTAACCCCAATACATTTACGTTATCCATATCAATTAAACGAACATTAGCATCGCCTAACGTATTATCGTCTCCTGCATAACGAGCAGTCCAGTTAAATTGCTGTGCATATAACTCTACCACTAATGGCTGATCTTCATCATCAAAATCATAGTCTGTAATATCATTCCAAGCATATAATCCAAATAAAATTAATCCTGTCAATACAACTACAGGAACACCTGTCCATATCATTTCCAGCTTCATGTTATCAGAGTAATATAATGCCTTACCTCCTTTTTTACCTTGGTACTTATATGCAAAATAAAACAATAAGGTATGTGTTAAAAAGAATACTGCAAAGATGATTACCCATGAAGTGAACATAAGCGCATCTATTGTACTACCATGTTCTGATGCGGGTGTGCCTAATAATACATCTCCCCATGCATAAAAACCATAAAATACAAATAAGAATAAGAAAATCACAAAAGCTAACATTAAAGCTCCTTGTGTTTTATTATCATCATCATTGGCTACAAAATCATCTTCTTTAGAAGCTTTGTAAATTTTTAATACTTTTGATAATTGCCATAATGAAATTGCAATTAAGAGTACTACTACTATGTTTAGAAAAACTGTCATTACTTTTTAATTTCTGTTTTATAAATAACTATTAATAGTGAAAATGCTCACTTTCATGAATAAACGGGTTACGTTTAGGCTCTAACGGTGCTTTTGTTAAGGCGGTAAATACAATGTATATAAATAATCCTAAGAAAAACAATACCGATGCTATTTCTGATAATCCTATTGACCATTGATCTCCAACCGTTGCTGGCATTACCATTACATAAATATCCATATAATGACCTGCTAATATTAATATTCCAGCAATAACAACAAACCAGTTAACACGTTTGAAATCACTGTTCATCAATACTAATAATGGAAATACAAAGTTTAAAACAACCATACCAAAAAATGGTAAGTTATAATCTTCAATTCTCGTTACAAAATATGTTACTTCTTCTGGAATGTCAGCAAACCATATTAACATGAATTGTGAGAACCATAAGTAGGTCCAAAAGATACTTAAACCGAACATGAATTTTGCTAAATCATGAATGTGACTGTTGTTTACTTTTTCTAAATATCCTTTAGATTTTAAGTAAATAGTAACCAATGCAATTACCGTTACGGCACTTACAAACATGCTTGAGAAAACATACCATCCAAATAATGTAGAGAACCAGTGTGGATCAAAAGACATGATCCAATCCCATGACATGATAGACTCAGAATACAAAAACACTACTAAGAACATTGCTGATAATTGGAAATTCTTTTTAAAGTTACTGTTATCTGATGCTGTATCTTGCTTACGAGACAATCGTGTTGAAAGGAACTGATATCCTGACCAAAGTACAGCAAAAATTACTGCTCTTATCATGAACCATCCTGGATTTAACCATCCTTTTTTACCGTCAATTATCGAATCATACGTTGGACTTGTTGGGTCTAAATCGGCGTGCATCCATGCAAATAAGTGATTTCCATGTCCTACTGTAGAGATACCTAAAATAATTAATATTGCTAATAAACCAAATGGCAAATATGCAGTAATACCTTCCATTACTCTAAACAACAGAGGCGACCAACCAGCTTGTGCTGCTCTGTTTACGGCATAAAATGCTAATACTCCTAACGCAATCATCATAAAAAAGAAACACGCTACATATAATGCTGCCCACGGTTTATTTTGTAATTGTGTTAATACGTGCTCTAAATGTGCAGTATGCTCATTTGCATGTGCATCATGAGAAGCTTCTGCTTTATGTGTATCATGAGTAGTTACTGCATGTGCATCTTCATGACCGCCACCATGTGCGTTATCATGTGCTAAAATAGCTTCTACATCTTCAACTGTTTTAGGGGCAGACATAAATCCCGCACCAATACCAATAGCCCCAAGAACCATTAATACTACTGCTGTAAGTTTTAATTTTTTTGAAAAATTGTACATATCTTTTTCTTAAATCGGTTTCTTATTATTTTAAATCGGCTTTTAATTTACTCACGTACATTGACACTTGCCAACGTTCATTTTCATTTAATTGCGCTGCATGTGAACCCATTGAATTCAATCCGTAATAAATTACGTGGTAAATACTACCGTCATTAATATCACGAGTTTTGTAATCAGGTACTCCTAAAAACTTTTCTCTTTTTACTAGTTCACCGTCTCCTTTACCTTTTTTTCCATGGCAAATTGCACAATATACTCCGTACAATTCTTTTCCTTTTGCTAAATTAGCTTCCGTGGTTTTTAAAGGGTTTATCAAACTATCTTTTGCAAATTGTTTACCTGCTGGAGAGTTTTCAATTTCAAAAGGCATCCATCCTCTTTTTATTGTTCCTTCAACTGGCAATTCAGATGCGTTAAATACAGCTGACTCACTATACGTTTCATACCCTTCTGATTCATACATGTTTGGAAAAAAATGATAGTTTCTTTCTCTTTTATTATGACAAGATGTTACCGTAATTAAAACGGCTACTATTGCTATTATTTTAACGAAACTCTTCATAATTATTTTTTTTCAGTTAAGTTAATTTCTACTGCTCCTGTTTCTTTCAACAATGCTTGTAATGCTTCTACATCATCCGTTACTGGCAATTCCATTAAAAACATATCATCTGTTGTTCTAACATCCGGATTTTCAGCTTTCTTAAAAGGCCATATTCTACTTCTCATATAAAAAGTAAGTACCATTAAATGCGCCGCAAAAAATACGGTTAACTCAAAAGTAATTGGAATAAATGCTGGTGAATTTTCAATGTAAGTAAAACTTGGTTTTCCACCAATATTTTGCGCCCAATCTTTAATCATCATGAAATTCATCATAACGGTTGCTACACACAAACCTACTATTCCATATAAAAATGAAGTAATCGCTAAACGTGTAGGTGCAAGACCCATTGCTTTATCTAATCCGTGAACTGGAAAAGGTGTAAATACCTCTTCTATATGATAATTTGCATCTTTAACTGCTTTTACAGCATCTAATAACACATCGTCATCATCATACATTGCGTAAACTACTTTATGACTACTCATGATCTACTACTGTTTTTTTATATTTATCTCCTGACGATTTTAATATTGATTTAACCTCTGCCTGTGCAATTACAGGAAATGTTCTTGCATATAATAAGAACAATACAAAGAAGAAACCGATAGTACCTATAAAGATACCAATATCAACAAATGTTGGTGAAAACATTGACCAAGAAGATGGTAAATAATCTCTATGCAATGAGGTAACGATAATTACGAAACGCTCAAACCACATTCCGATGTTTACAACAATTGAAATAATGAAAGAGAATAAAATACTTCTTCTTAATTTTTTAATCCACATAAATTGTGGTGAAAATACGTTACACGTCATCATTGACCAATATGCCCATGCATAAGG
>JAJRPS010000050.1 GCA_024280635.1 Bacteroidota bacterium
GGAAATAATGTTTTTGCGTTAGCTTGTAAACGGATATCCTTTTTATGGAGTAATGTGTGTTTTGTAGGGCTAAAAAAGCGATTTTATGAGCTCTTTTCTCCCGTTACAAAACCACATAAAACCAGAAAAAGATAGCAGGTGGAGGGCGTTAAAAAGCACATATGTGAAATATCCAATTTATAATTTTAATTTTGATAAAAAAACTCGATGAATTAGTTTAATTTTGAAAAAAAAAGTAAATGCTTCAAATCCTATATGTAGTGGTGTGGCAAATGAAAATAATAAAAGATATTTGATTTAAAAGTTATGATACCCACTCCTTATAGGGTGATTTAAAAAAGTTACCCGTTTTCACGGTCAGAAATCATGAGAAAAATACTAATTATTGGTTTTGTTTGGGTAGAACCAAAATCTTCTGCAGCAGGAAGCAGAATGATGCAACTTATTAAATTATTCCAACAAAATAATTATCAGGTATATTTTGCAACTACAGCAACTGAAACGTCTTTTTCTAATGATTTAGAACTTCATAATATCATTACTCAAAAAATAGAATTAAATTCGGATACTTTTGATGGTTATATAACCGAATTAAATCCTGATATAGTGTTGTTTGATAGATTTATGGTTGAAGAACAGTTTGGGTGGCGAGTGAGTAAAAACTGTCCGAATGCCTTAAAAATATTGGATACGGAAGATTTACATTGCTTGCGTAAAACACGTCAAGAGGCTTTCAAAAAAAAAATAACATACAATATAGCATATTTAAAAACAGCAGACATTACCAAACGTGAAATAGCTAGTATTTACCGTTGTGATGTTTCCTTAATTATCTCTACTTATGAAATGAAATTATTAGAAGAGGAATTTAATATAGACACTAGGATACTATATTATATGCCTTTTCTGTTAAATAAATTATCGAATAAAGAAATTCAAAATCTCCCGAAGTTTGAAGAAAGACAGCATTTTATGACTATTGGTAATTTTTTACATGAACCTAATTATAATATGGCTTTGTACTTAAAAGAAATCATTTGGCCACTAATAAGAAAACAATTACCAAAAGCAGTATTGCATGTTTACGGAGCGTATACTTCACAAAAAGTACAGCAATTACATAATAGTAAAGCAGGTTTTTTAGTAAAAGGAAGAGCAGAAAGTGTTACCGAAGTTATGCAACAAGCAAGAGTGTGTCTAGCACCCATACGGTTTGGAGCAGGAATAAAAGGTAAATTTACAGATGCAATGCAAAACGGATTGCCTAATGTAACCACTACTATTGGAGCAGAAGGAATGCAAAATGGTTTTAAATGGGGAGGTTATATAGAGGATAATCCCGAGCTTTTTACTCAAAGAGCAGTAGCATTATATATCCAAGAAAACAGTTGGAAAGTAGCACAGCAAAATGGATTTAAACTATTAAATAGTGTGTATGATAAAGAGATGTACAGCAATGATTTTACCGCTTTAATAGCAATGCTTCAAGAAAAATTGGAGCGGCATCGTGATCAAAATTTTATAGGAAGTATGCTGCAACATCATGCATTGCAAAGCACAAAATACTTATCCAAATGGATAGCTGCTAAAAATAAGTAAAGCACACTGTTATCGAGTAAAAACCAATTCATTTTTATCAAGATTTGATTCGGTTTCTGAAAAAGCATAATTAGCATAATTGAATCCTTTCAAATCATCAATACTAGCTGGATTTGTATCAATAATGTAGCGAAGCATTAGTCCACGTGCTTTTTTAGCAAAAAAGGAGATTACTTTGAGTTTACCATTTTTCCAATCTTTAAAAATAGGTGTAATTACAGGTGTTTTTAAGTTTTTAGTGTCTACAGCATTAAAATACTCATTACTTGCTAAATTTACAAACAACTCATTTTCTTGTAATAGATTATTCAAATGCTCGGTAACTCTAGGTTTCCAAAAACTGTGTAAGTTTTTAGCATTGCCTATAGGGAACTTTGTACCCATCTCTAATCGATATGGTTGTATTAAATCTAAAGGTTTTAAAAGCCCGTACTGTCCAGAAAGTATACGTAAACTATCTTGTAATAAATTTAATTTTTTTTCTGATAAACTGTAAGCATCTAAACCATCATAAACGGTACCGTTAAAGGTAAAAATTGCAGGTCGTGCATTTTCAGGAGTAAAGGGAAGTTTCCATTCTTGATTGCGTTTCCAATTGAGTTGTGCTAATTTATCTGAAATTTTCATTAATTTCGATAAGTCGGCAGGACTTTGATTTTTCAACAACTCATTAATTTGTTTTGCTTCTTTTAAAAAAGCACATTCGGTGTGATTTTTTGTTGGTAATTGTGTTTCAAAATCTAATGATTTTGCTGGTGATAGTACTATTTTCATGATTTCTGCCCTTCTTAATCTCCCCAAAAGGGAGAAACGATTATGTTGTTTATTGTTAAAACTAAAACAGTGAATTTTTTCAAAGAAAAAAAAATCACTGTTTTATATTAATCTCTAATAACTAAAAAACGAATGTCTATATTATATTTTTTGGTGTTGCGCGTAGTTTCTCCATTTTGTAAAACATTGTTCCATATCTTGAGGAATATCAGAATTAAAACTCATTTTTTCTCCAGTCATGGGGTGTATGAATCCTAATGTTTTGGCGTGTAGAGCTTGACGGGGTAATATTTTAAAGCAATTTTCGGCAAAATGCTTGTATTTACTAAAAGTAGTACCTTTTAAAATACGATCACCGCCATAGCGAGAATCGTTAAACAGCGTGTGACCAATATGTTTCATGTGTACTCGTATTTGGTGTGTACGACCAGTTTCTAATTGACATTGTACTAAAGTAACATAACCAAAGCGCTCAATGACTTTATAGTGTGTTACGGCTGGTTTTCCTAAAGTAGCATCTTCTCCAAAAAACACTGTATTTTGTAATCTATTTTTAGGATGGCGACCAATATTACCTTCTATAGTACCACCTTCTAAAACATCTCCCCAAACTAAAGCATAATAAATACGCTCTGAAGTTTTGTCATAAAACTGTTTTGCTAAATGAGTCATTGCTTCATCTGTTTTGGCAACGACTAATAAACCACTAGTGTCTTTATCAATACGATGTACTAAACCTGGTCGGTCATTGGAATTTTTTGGTAAATTATCAATATGATAAATTAAACCGTTTA
Organism: Bacteroidota bacterium; assembly: GCA_024280635.1. Lineage (GTDB taxonomy): Bacteria > Bacteroidota > Bacteroidia > Flavobacteriales > Flavobacteriaceae. The sequence goes on from JAJRPS010000050.1 coordinate 3,168, forward strand.
GTAATGTGCCACTGTAATTTCCGTGACCAGGATGTACCACCATTCCTGCAGGTTTATTGACTACTAATAAGGTATCGTCTTCATAAACAATATCTAAATTCAAATCTTCACCAACCAATAATTGCTCGTATGGTGGATGTGCCAAACGTACTTTTACCACGTCATCTGGTTTTACCTTAAAGTTTGATTTTACAATTTTATCATTTACAAATATGCAGCCATCTTTTGCTGCTTGTTGTATTTTGTTACGGGTAGCATTTTCAATGAAATTCATTAAAAATTTATCCACTCGTAACGGTTCTTGTCCTTTACTAGCTACAAACGAAAAATGTTCGTATAAGTCGTCTTCAGGTCTATTTTCTACAGTATGTTCTTGCATATTATTATGGTGTATCAGTAGTTACTGAATTTTCGTTTGTATTGTTCTGTGAATAACTTAATTTACCATCTCCTAAAATTAAATCAATAGTAGAAGTGTAGGGTAGTTTGTCATTTTTTTTAATTTTTTTTTCGTTATGTTGTAATCCTAAAACCGAATTTTCAGCAAAATGGGGTTTAAAAGTTGTTTTTCCTATTTTAAAACCAATAGCTTTTAAGGTGCTTACCGCTTGACGTTTTGTTTTGTTTATTAAATTAGGAACTTTAATCAACCGATATTCCGATTTATTTACCGTTAGATATATTTTTCGTCTTGCTTTTACCTTAGCATCTGCTTTCGGGTTTTGCTCAACAACTGCATCTTTGGGATATTTGGGGTTATAGTCTTTGTATTCAATTTCACCTAAAACCAAATCGCGTTCGGCTAAAAGTTTCTTTACAATATCCATTTTTTTACCTACTAAATTGGGTACGTCTCTAAAATCATCATGGTTTGTAGTGCTTGATAACCATTTACTAAAAGCAAATAATAATACTAAAAATACAATGATAGCAAGCCCTAATTGCTTTAAAAAGGTTTTGCTAAATAAAAATTTTAACAGCTTCATATCTTTTTTATTAATTTACAAATATAATAATAGTATTTTTGTTAAACCGCTTAAAGGTCAAAACTATTATCAACTAATTTTACAAAAGGTATTTATGAAAAAAAATGTGGCTATAATTATGGGAGGATATTCAACCGAATTTGAAATTTCTATCCAATCTGGTAATGTGGTTTATAAACATATAAAAGATGATTATAACGCGTATTGCGTACATATTTTAAAAAATAAATGGGTAGTCGTTTTAGAAGATAAAAAAGAAGTAGCTATTGATAAAGCAGAGTTTTCGGCAATTATAAACAATGAAAAAATCACGTTTGATTGTGTGTTTAATACCGTACACGGTACACCGGGAGAGGATGGTCATATGCAAGCTTATTTTTCTCTTTTAAACATACCACAAACCAGTTGTAATTTATATCAAGCGGCTTTAACCTTTAATAAACGCGATACATTATCGGTATTGAAACCATACGGTATTCCGATGGCAAAATCAGTTTTTTATAATAAAGGTGAAGTAATTAACGAGGATTATATTGCAAATCAACTAGGGCTACCGTGTTTTATAAAAGCCAACAGAGCAGGAAGTAGTTTTGGAATAACTAAAGTATATCAAAAAAAGGATGTTAAAAAGGCTATTGAAATAGCTTTGAAAGAAGATGACGAGGTGCTAATGGAATCTTTTTTAGATGGTGTGGAAGTTTCATTAGGTGTAATTACCTACCAAGGTAAAATAAAAGTATTGCCAATAACAGAGATTGTTAGTGAAACTGATTTTTTTGATTACAAAGCCAAATATGAAGGTTTATCAAAAGAAATCACCCCAGCACGCATTACTAAAGAGCAGAAAATAGCGGTAAGCGCCTTAGCGAAAAAAATATATCAAGTATTGAATATGACGGGTTTTAGTCGTTCGGATTTTATTTTTCATAACGGTAAAGCACATTTTATAGAAATCAATACCAACCCCGGTTTGTCAGAAATGAGTATCTTGCCACAACAAGCCAATTGCGCAGGTATTACGTTAAAGCAATTATTTACGGATGTTATTGAGCAAACCCTAAAAGATAAAAAATAATAAAACATCTGATTATTTAGGTGATTAAAAAAACACCACTTTTGTGGTTTTACTATGAAGAGAGCCGTATTTCCAGGGTCATTTGACCCCATAACATTAGGACACGAAGATATTATAACAAGAGCTTTACCGCTTTTTGATGAAATTATTATTGCTATTGGTGTCAATAGTGATAAAAAGTACATGTTTACTTTTGCAGAGCGTATGCAGTTTATACGTGATACTTTTAAGGATGAAGTTAAAATAAAAGTAGAAACCTATACTGGGTTAACTATAGATTATTGCAAAAAAGTAGATGCAAAATTTATGTTACGAGGGCTCCGTAATCCTGCCGATTTTGAATTTGAAAAAGCAATAGCGCAAACCAACAGGAAGTTATCAGGTATTGATACGGTGTTTTTATTAACCAGTGCCGATACGTCTTATATTAGTTCCAGTATTGTGCGAGATGTGTTGCGTAACGGAGGTAGTTTTGAAATTTTAGTACCTAAAAGTGTGCGTGTAAAAAAGTAAATTGAGTTAGTCATTTAATTTCCGTGTATTGTTTCCTTTAAAACAAGAACTATGGAACAATTTAAAGGTCAAGATATACTAAACTTTATAAAAGAATTACCAAATGATGATGCTTGTAAGGCATATTTAGCTAAAATAAAATGGCAAGATGGATTTGTTTGTAGTAAATGTGGGCACACGAAAGGTTGCGAAAAGGCTGATTATAGATACCATTGTTATGGCTGTCAACACGTAGAGAGCTCAACTGCAAACACCTTATTTCATAAAGTTAAATTTGGTTTGCAAAAAGCATTTTGTGTTGTTTTTGAAATGAGTACAAGTAGCAAAAGTATTTCAAGTATTCAAATGGGAAAACGATTTAGTATTCGGCAAGGAACAGCATGGTATTTTATGCAGAAGGTTCGAAAAGCTATGAAAAGTAGTCAAAAATATCCTTTAGAAAAATTAATCCATGTCGATGAATTTACTGTTGGAGGAAAAGAAGAAGGAAAACAAGGAAGAAGTTATGACACGAAAAAGAAAAAGGCTGTTATCGCAGTAGAATTAACAGATGACAATAAAGTTAAAAGAGTTTATATCAGATCTATCAAAGACTATTCTGCAAAATCATTGACACCAATATTTGAAGAGCACATAAGCATATCTGCTAAAATAATTACAGACAAATGGAGAGGTTACGAACCTTTGAAAGACATTTATGATATTGAACAAATATATAGTAACAATGGAAAGAATTTTAAACAACTACATATTATGATTATGCAAGTTAAATCATGGTTGAGAGCAATACCAACTCATGTAACTAAATGGCATATTCAAGCATACTTTGATGAGTTTTGTTTTAGAGTTAATCGTTCTCAATTTAAAACCAGTATCTTTCATAAAACCATTAATAGAATGGTGGAAAGTAATCCAATATTTCAAAATCAAATAAAACAGACGCTAAGCGTATAACTCAAAAAGTAAAAATAAATTTTAAATTGAAACAAAAAGCTGAACTTTTAAAAGTTCAGCTTTTTGTTTTGTAAAAATCTAGCTTATGTTTTTCTAATAAACTCACCTTTATTTTTAGTGTCGTATTTTAGAAAATACATGGTTTTTCCATCAGGCATAATCCATTCATGGTAAATATCAAAACCATAACGTCTATAAACCACCATATTTTTTCTAATAGCCGTTTCAGTATAAATGTTTAGTTGTTGTTCATGTGCAAAAGAGTATACATCATCACGTAATTCTGCCATAGAAAAAGAAGCTTTATCCATACCTCTGTAATGTGGATTTACCCCTGAAAACTCCCAATAAATATATTTTTCATTTTGAGGGCGTTGTGTTTGAATGTATTTTTGGCGTTTGGCAATGGCCAACCCTTGACGAAGACCAGAAATACCAATGGCAAATTTTAAATCGGATATAAAATCAGCAAATGTTTTTTTTGTTTTTTTTGTAGGGTCA
>JAJRPS010000051.1 GCA_024280635.1 Bacteroidota bacterium
GTAGATCCATGGGCAGGCAGCTATTATGTTGAAAAATTAACTGCAGATATTGCCGATAAAGCATGGGAGCGCATTCAAGAAGTAGAAGCTCTTGGAGGTATGACCAAAGCTATTGAAGCAGGAATTCCTAAAATACGAATTGAAGAAGCTGCTGCACGCAAACAAGCACGCATAGATTCTGGTCAAGATATTATTGTTGGCGTAAATCAATACCGTTTAGAAAAAGAAGATCCCTTACATATCTTAGAAGTCGATAATACGATGGTAAGAAAATCACAACTAGAACGTTTGGCTCAAATTAAAAACGATAGAGTTGATGAAGATGTTAAAAAAGCATTAGCAAATTTAACACTAGCAGCTAAAACAGGAGAAGGAAATTTATTAGCTTTAGCCATTGAAGCAGCAAAAGTAAGAGCCACGTTAGGAGAAATATCAGATGCTCTAGAACTAGTTTTTGGACGATATAAAGCCGAAATTAAATCATTTACAGGAGTGTATAGTAAAGAAATAAAAAACGATAAGGAGTTTAAAAAAGCTAAACAATTAGCCGATGAGTTTGCTATATTAGACGGTAGAAGACCGCGTATAATGATTGCAAAAATGGGTCAAGATGGTCATGATCGTGGAGCAAAAGTAGTAGCTACAGGTTATGCTGATGTTGGTTTTGATGTAGATATTGGTCCCCTATTTCAAACTCCTGCAGAAGCTGCAAAACAAGCCGTTGAAAATGATGTACATATTTTAGGGATTTCTTCATTAGCTGCTGGACATAAAACTTTAGTACCTTCTGTAATTGAGGAACTCAAAAAATACGGACGCGAAGATATTATGATTATTGTTGGCGGTGTAATACCTGCTCAGGATTATCAATTTTTGTTTGACGCTGGAGCCACTGCTGTTTTTGGACCTGGAACTAAAATTAGTGCCGCTGCAATACAAATTTTAGAAATATTAATTGAAGCCTCTAAATAAGATTATCTTATCAAACCATTTGTTTTTTAATACATTTTGAATAAATTAGCACATCTTAAAAAAATATTACAATGAAAAATACAGCATTATCACATATACATGAAAGTTTAGGTGCCAAAATGGTTCCATTTGCAGGTTACAATATGCCTGTACAATACGAAGGCGTTAATGCCGAACACGCAACAGTACGTGAAGGTGTAGGTGTATTTGATGTTTCTCACATGGGGGAATTTCACTTAAAAGGAAAAAATGCTTTAGCTTTGATTCAGAAAATAGCAACAAATGACGCTTCTAAAATGGTAGTAGGTCAAGCACAATACAGCTGCATGCCTAACTATGATGGTGGTATTGTTGATGATTTAATCATCTATAAAATCAATGAAGAAGAATACATGCTTGTCGTAAATGCTTCTAATATTGAAAAAGATTGGAACTGGATTACCAAACATAATGATTTAGGAGTAATCATGGAAAATAATAGCGAAAACTATTCGTTATTAGCTATTCAAGGACCAAAAGCAGCAGCTGCAATGCAATCACTTACTAAAATTGATGTAACCAATATGAAGTATTATACTTTTCAAATTGGTGAATTTGCAGGTGTTGATGATGTAATTGTGTCAGCAACAGGATATACGGGTTCTGGCGGATTTGAAATCTACTTTAAAAATGAAGTAGCAGAAACCATTTGGGAAAATATCTTTAAAGCAGGAGCTGATTTTGGAATTAAACCAATTGGTTTAGCCGCTCGTGATACCTTACGTTTAGAAATGGGATATTGCTTATATGGTAATGATATTAACGATACCACCTCTCCTATTGAAGCTGGATTGGGTTGGATTACGAAATTTACAAAAGATTTTATCAACGCTGATCAATTTAAAAAAGAAAAAGAACACGGTACGGAACGTAGATTAGTTGCTTTTGAATTGGATGAAAGAGGTATACCACGTCATGATTATGATATCGTTGATAGCGAAGGGAAAAAGATAGGTGTCGTAACTTCTGGAACAATGAGTCCAAGTTTAGGAAAAGGAATAGGTTTAGGTTATGTACCTAACATCTTCAAAAAAACGGGAAGTAAAATATACATACAAGTACGTAAAAAACAAATACCAGCAACGGTTGTTAAATTACCATTTTACAAAAAGTAATTATATTTTAGTAAAACAATTAGCTGTTTTACATATTTAAACACTCATAAATCGTTGGGGTTTTATCCCTACAATAAAAAATAAAGTAATGGGAAGAGCATTTGAATTAAGAAAAGGGCGAAAAATGAAACGCTGGTCAGCAATGTCTAGAGCCTTTACCCGTATTGGTAAAGATATTGTAATGGCTATAAAAGCTGGTGGACCAGATCCTGAGAGCAACTCACGATTACGTGCAGTAATCCAAAATGCAAAGGCAGTAAACATGCCTAAAGTAAATATTGAACGTGCCATTAAAAAAGCAAGTGACAAGGATACAGCAGATTATAAAGAAGTGTTATTTGAAGGCTATGCGCCACATGGTATTGCCGTTTTAGTAGAAGCTGCTACAGATAACAATAACCGAGCTGTAGCCAACGTAAGAGCTTGTTTTAACAAGTGTGATGGACACATGGGTACTCAAGGTTCTGTAGATTTTATGTTTGACCGTCAATGTAACTTTAAAATTAAAGATACTGGATTTGATTTAGAAGAATTAGAAATGGATTTTATTGATTGTGGTGTAGAGGAAATTTTTACTGAAGAACCAGATGAAAATGATGCTGAACCCACAAAATCCATTTTAATGTATGCCCCATTTGAGTGTTTTGGAGACATCCAAAAAGAAATTGAAGCTCGTGGTATAGAAATTATATCTTCAGGTTTTGAGCGTTTACCACAAATAACCAAAGAACTGAATGAAGAACAACAAGCTGATGTTGAAAAATTACTAGAAAAATTAGAAAATGATGATGATGTGCA
>JAJRPS010000052.1 GCA_024280635.1 Bacteroidota bacterium
AATTTATCAACTCCATATTTTTTCTTTAATTGGTCATGAATTTTTTCGTAATATGCATTACCTTCCATATCCACTTCTTTTGATCTATGACAATCAATACACCAACCCATTGTTAATGGCGCATGTTGCTCTAAAATCTCCATTTTTTCTACTTCTCCATGACATTCTTGACATTGCAATCCTGCTACACTTACGTGCTGTGAGTGATTATAGTATGCAAAATCAGGTAAATTATGAACACGAACCCACTTTACTGGTTTCGCCTCTCCTTCATATTTAAAACCATTCCAACCTACTGCATCGTATAATTTTTGGATTTCACCATCATAAAATTCTTTCGAATACTCTGATGTTGCTGTAGTTTCTGCTACTTCAGAAATTCCTTTATGACAGTTCATACATACATTTAAAGCAGGAATACCTGATGTTTTACTCACACGTGCATTAGAGTGACAGTATTTACAATCAATACCATTATCACCTGCGTGAATTTTATGTGAAAAATGTATTGGTTGCACTGGCTGATACCCTTGATCTACACCTACCTGCATTAAAAAACCAAATGTATGATACGCTGCAAACAATGCTAAGAAAATTACCGTTATCAATACTAAGAATTGATTTTTAACAAAGGCTTTCCAAATAGGCGTTCCTTTTTCTGGTTCAATTTTGTTTTTATCAGCTATTGTTTTTAAGGTTTTGTTTACCAAAAATAACATTGCTGCTAAAATTGCTAATACTAAAATCAAAACCCCTAAAATAATATTTTTATTTAATCCTTCTGAAGCATTTGCACTATTACTTTCTCCTGCAGAAGCTACTGACGCTTTCTTTTCTTCTTTTGGTTGTGCAGTATATGCTAATATATTATCAACATCTTCTTTTGACAACTGAGGAAAGGCCGTCATAGGTATATTTGCATACTCTGCAAAAATTGCTTTTGCATCTGCATCACCACTATCAATTAAACTTTTGCTATTTGCTATCCATTTATACAACCAATCCTTTTCTCTTTTTTCTGTAACACCTCTTAACGCAGGTCCTGTTGCTTTTTTGTCTAATTTATGACAAGCAGCACAATTGGTATTAAACAATGCTTTTCCTTTTGCAGGATCGCCATCAACAGAAGCTCCTGATGAAGCAGATGCTACTGCACTTTCTGTCGTTGCTACTTCCGCAGCTAAAGAAGGTGTTGTGTATGCAATAATATCGTCTAAATCTGCATCTGAAAACTGAGGATAAGCCGCCATTGGAATTTTATACTCTTCAAAAAGAGCTACTGCATCCGCATCACCACTTTTCACTAAAGCTTGACTGTCTTTTATCCAACTATGCAACCACTCTTTCTTTCTTTTCTCTCCTATCTTACCTAATGCTGGACCTACCGATCGCTTATCTAATTTATGACAAGCTGCACAGTTAGCGTTAAATAACTTTTTACCGTTAACAGGATTTCCTTGCGCCGAAACTGAAGCTGAAAATGCTAACATGATTAACAAGCAAAAACTCATTAATTTTGATGCTGGATTGTGGTAATTAACCTTTTTCATCTGTATCTCTCTATATTTATTAGTGTTTTCTAAAGTATTTTTTAGAATATTTTCTTTTTTGGTATGATTCTTTCTTTACTAAAATAGTTAAAACACTAACTACTAATCGTTTTTAAAAAATCTACGCACAAAAATAATATTTTAAAATTGTTTACAACTATGTTAAGAACTGTTAATATTAATTTATATAGATTCTAAATAATTATTTTTTAGAGATTAAAACGAACTTTAAATGTACTTTCGTACAAAATAACAAGCTATGAACTACTCACATACCTATAAAATCACCCTCACATTGGTGCTATTTTTATTTTTTTCATTACAAATGAATGCTCAAGAATCTACTACCAATATTAAGCTAAAAAAAGTATTACAAGAGCGAAAACAACTACTTAACAAGGGTTATATTAAAAATTATTATACCATACAAGTATTTTCAGGAGACATTACAAATGCTCAAAAAGTATTAGCTATTTGTAAAGCTGAATTTACTGATCGTTCACAAATATTTTACGAGACCCCCAATTACAAAGTACAAATTGGAAAATACAGAAACCGTTTGGATGCTGACCGAGCATTAGAAAGAATTACCGAAAAATACCCAAGTGCTTTTGTTTTTAAACCGAAAGAAAAAAAATAACTATTGTTTTATCATTGCAATATGTGGCAACCCATCTTCCATATACTCTTCACTAACTTGAGTAAACCCATGGGTGTTGTAAAATTTCTTTAAATAAGTTTGGGCAGATATTTTTATAGTAGTTTCTTTAAACTCTTGCTTAATAGCCGCAATACTTTGCTTCATTAAGATGTGACCGTATTTATATTTACGCTCACTTTCTTTAACCAAAACTCTTCCAATACTAGCGTATTCAAAGTAATCATGCGGTTTAAAACAACGTGTATAGGCAACCAAAACATTATCTTTATATCCTAAAACATGTATTGCTTTTTGATCTTTACCATCTATATCTTGATACACACAGTCTTGCTCTACAACAAAAACTTCACTACGCAATTGTAATATCTCATACAATTCTGCTGTGTTAATTTCATTAAAATGTTTTATTTGAAAAGTCAGCATTTTAATTACATTTTATCTACTCTTTTTTGATGCCTTCCGCCTTCAAAAGCAGTGTCTAAAAAAGTTTCTACCATTGCTACCGCTTGTGGTATAGAGGTATAACGAGCTGGAACACCTATAATATTAGCATCATTATGCAAACGCACCAATTCAGCTATTTCCTTTGTCCAACACAAACCTGCACGCACATTAGCATATTTATTTGCGGTCATTGTTACTCCATTAGCACTACCACAAATTAAGATTCCAAAAGTTACCTTTTTATCATTTACATCTTGCGCTACCGGATGTGCAAAATCAGGATAATCAACACTATCAAAAGTATCAGTACCGTAATTAATAATATCAACACCTCTTGCTTCTAACATTTTTATAATGGCGAACTTATATTCAGGTCCAGCATGATCGTTTCCTATTGCTATTTTCATATCATTTCCTAAAAATGGATAATTAATTATTATATACCTACAAAAGTACATTTTTTACCTGAATTTAAAAGTTAATACATTAATAACATACAAAATAAGTGCTACTCTACTTCTTTTTTGTATTTTGGTAAAAGAATTAGCATCTTAGATGCTTTTTTAAAAAAGAGCATTGCTATAATAGAAATATTAAAGTTCATAATTAATTTAACAAAAACGCTCTTTTACAATATAAACTTGCTCAATTAAATAACGAAAAAGCACCATAATACCAATATATAATGCCAAGAAAAAAAGCAAAAACAACTAATAAGATCCCTAATTTAGGACAAACCTTATTAAAAATATTTAAGAAAGATCCTAAAAAAATGCTCAACTATAAACAGTTAGCAGATAAACTCCAATTACGAGATTCCAGTAGCCGAAATCAGATTATTAAAAAATTGCGTCAAATGCAATTAAAAGGTAAAATTGAAGAGGCTAAACCTGGTCGTTTTAAATTAATTGCATCAGACCACTCTTATTACAGTGGTGTGGTAGATATGGCTGCTCGCGGAAATGCCTATGTTGTTTGTGAAGAATTAGAAAAAGATATTTTTGTTCCTTCAAACAATACCAACAAAGCCTTACACGGTGATGAAGTGGAAGTATATGTGTACCGAAGAAGAAAAAACGGGCAACTAGAAGGCGAAATAACCAATATTTTAGTACGCGCAAAAGCCGAATTTGTTGGGGTCTTACAAATGCAAAAAAACTTCGGATTTGTAGTTTGCCAAAGTCCAAAAATGTATGTAGATATTTTTGTTTCTAAAGACAAACTAAACGGTGCTAAAGACGGTGAAAAGGTAATGGTTGAAATACAAGATTGGCCAGAAAAAGCAGATTCTCCTTTTGGTGAAATTTTCCAAGTTTTAGGAATTCCAGGAGAACACGATACCGAAATACATTCCATTTTAGCCGAATATGGCTTACCCTATGAGTTTCCGCATAAAGTAGAAGATTACGCCAATAATATTGATTTAGCTATTACCAAAGAAGAAATTGCCAAACGTAGAGATATGCGCGACACGCTAACCTTTACCATTGATCCAAAAGATGCAAAAGATTTTGACGATGCACTTTCTTTTAAAATATTGGAAAATGGGAATTTTGAAATAGGAATACACATTGCTGATGTTTCTCACTACCTAAAAGAAGGCACCATTTTAGATGATGAAGCGTATGACAGAGCCACATCCGTTTATTTAGTAGACCGAGTGGTACCCATGTTACCTGAAGTACTGAGCAACGGAGCATGTTCCTTACGCCCACATGAGGAAAAATACACCTTCTCTGCTATTTTTGAAATCGATAAAAATGCAAACATACAAAACGAATGGTTCGGACGTACCGTAACCTATAGTGATGCTCGTTTTGCATATGAAGAAGCACAAGTAATTATAGAAACTGGTAAAACTACCATACCCAAGGACATTTCAATTACAGGTAAACAATATGACGCCCCCCAAGAAATTGCGGATGCCGTTTTAAAAATGGACTCCCTTGCCAAAATAATGCGCAACCGCCGTATGGAAGAAGGGGCAATATCATTTGATAAAGTAGAGGTGAAATTTGAATTGGATGAAAACTCAAATCCTATTGGTGTTTTCTTTAAAACATCAAAGGATGCCAATAAATTAATTGAAGAATTCATGCTTTTAGCAAACCGAAAAGTAGCTGCCTTTATTGGAAAACAGAAAAAAACATTTATTTATCGTATTCACGATGAACCTAAAGCGGATAAATTACAAAACCTACAAACCGTAATTTCTAAATTTGGATATAAATTAGATTTACGAAACCCTAAAAGTACTACCGACTCTCTAAATAAATTATTGAAGGACGTTGTAGGAAAAGGCGAACAAAATATGGTAGACACGCTAACCATACGCACGATGAGTAAGGCAGAATACTCTACAGAAAATATTGGGCATTACGGATTAGCATTTGATTATTACAGTCATTTTACATCGCCTATTAGACGATATCCAGATGTTATGGTGCACCGTTTATTACAACACTATTTAGAGGGTGGAAAAAGTGCTGATGCCGATGTATATGAAGATAAATGTAAGCACTCCACTAGTATGGAAATATTAGCAACAAAAGCCGAAAGAGATTCAATTAAATACATGCAAATTCGTTTTATGGAAGACCATAAAAATGAAGATTTTGTAGGCGTTATTTCCGGAGTAACCGAATGGGGAATCTATGTGGAAATTATTGAAAACAAATGTGAAGGTATGGTACGCATACGTGATATTAAAGATGACTATTACACCTTTGACATTGATCAATATGCTTTAGTGGGGCAAACTTCAGATAATTTATATCAATTAGGAGATGAAGTTATTGTAAAAGTAAAAAGTACCGACTTAATTAAGCGCCACTTAGACTTTACCTTGATTGGTAAAAATGAGTAATCTAAATTTACAACATAAAAAAAACCAGCTCAATGAGCTGGTTTTTTTTATGTTGTATTTTAACCTCACTATCGCTCGGTTTAATTGTTCAACGCTTCCGCTATTGGTGAATTTAACTTCGCTATCGCTTCGTTTAATTGTTCAACGCTTCCGCTCCACCAACAATTTCTAATATTTCTGCGGTGATGGCTGCTTGACGTGCTTTATTGTATTGTAATGTTAATGCGTCTTTTAATTCACCTGCATTATCCGTAGCCTTATGCATTGCTGTCATACGTGCCCCATGTTCAGAAGCAAAAGAATCTCTAACTGCTTTATACAATTGTGTTTTTAATGATTTTGGTATTAAAGCTTCTACTATTTCTTGTTTTGAAGGCTCATATACATAATCTAAATTTACAGCCGATACTATTGCTGTTTTTTGCGCTACAATTGGTAAAAATTGTTCACTCATAATTTCTTGAGTGGCTGCATTTTTAAACTTATTGTATACCAATACTATTTTATCATAAGAACCATTTACAAACATCTCCATTAACTCTTCTGCAATTGCAGCAACATTATCAAACGTTAAGTTATCAAATAAATCACTTTTATTAGCAATAATAGTATTGTTTTTTTCTAAAATGTCATTTCCTTTTTTACCAATACAAACAAAATCAACTTGCTTATTTGCATAATCATTCGCAACTAAATGATTTGATTTCTTAATAATGTTGGCATTAAAACCACCACACAAACCTCTATTAGAGGTAATTGAAACCAAAAGCACTTTATTTACTTCGCGTTCTTCTGAATAATCACTACCACTTTCAGCCTCTAATGTTGCACTTAAGCTTTGTAATAACTCTGTTAATTTATTTGCGTATGGACGCATTGCAGTAATAGCATCTTGTGCTTTCTTTAACTTTGCCGCCGATACCATTTTCATGGCACTGGTTATTTGCATCGTTGAGGAAATCGATGTAATTCTATTACGTATTTCTTTTAAATTTGCCATTGCTTATTTAGTATTGAGAAATTAGAATGTAGTGGTTAGTATTTTAAAAAAACACAATACTAACCACTAACAACTCTTAACTAAAATTAGTATTTCGCTGATAAATCTGCTGCTACCGTTGTTAATACATCAACAACTTCGTCAGTTAATTTTCCTTTTTTCAACGTATCTAAAGTATCTCTATGTTTTGCATTCAAGAACTCTAAGTAATCTCTTTGAAATTCTCTTACTTTATCTACAGGAACATTTTTTAATAAATTTTTAGACCCTGCATAAATAATTGCTACTTGATCTTCTACTGTAAACGGATCGTTTTCGGCTTGTTTCAAGATTTCAACGTTACGTTTACCTTTATTAATTACGTTTAAAGTAGCAGCATCTAAATCAGAACCAAACTTAGCAAAAGCTTCTAACTCTCTAAATTGAGCTTGATCTAATTTTAACGTACCTGCAACTTTTTTCATTGATTTTATTTGTGCATTACCACCAACACGAGATACTGAAATACCTACGTTAATTGCTGGACGTACACCTGAGTTGAATAAATCACCATCTAAAAATATTTGACCGTCTGTTATAGAAATTACATTGGTTGGAATATATGCTGATACATCTCCTGCTTGTGTTTCAATAATTGGCAATGCTGTTAATGAACCGCCACCTTTTACTTTTCCTTTCAAAGAAGCTGGTAAATCATTCATTTCAGATGCAATTGCATCATCATTAATAACTTTTGCAGCACGTTCTAATAAACGAGAGTGTAAGAAAAATACATCTCCAGGATATGCTTCACGTCCCGGTGGTCTTCTTAATAATAAAGAAACCTCACGGTATGCTACTGCTTGTTTAGATAAATCGTCATAAATAATTAATGCTGGACGACCTGTATCTCTAAAATATTCTCCAATTGCAGCTCCTGTAAATGGCGCATATACTTGCATTGCTGCTGGATCAGATGCGTTAGCTGCTACAATTGTAGTGTAAGCTAATGCTCCTTTTTCTTCTAATGTTTTTGCAATATTTGCTACTGTAGACGCTTTTTGTCCTATGGCAACATAGATACAATAAACTGGCTCTCCAGCATCATAAAATTCTTTTTGATTTAAGATGGTATCAATACAAACGGTAGTTTTACCTGTCTGTCTATCTCCAATAACCAACTCACGTTGCCCTCTACCTACTGGTATCATAGCATCAATTGCTTTAATACCCGTTTGCATTGGCTCTGTTACTGGCTCTCTATAAATAACCCCTGGTGCTTTACGCTCTAAAGGCATTTCAAAAGTTTCCCCTTCAATAGGACCTTTACCATCAATTGGCTGTCCTAAAGTATTTACAACACGACCAACAATCCCTTCTCCTACTTGGATAGAAGCAATACGTTGCGTTCTTTTTACTGTTGATCCTTCTGCAATAGATGTAGAAGCTCCTAAAAGTACAACACCTACGTTGTCTTCTTCTAAGTTTAATACGATACCTTCTAGTCCACCATCAAATTCTACCAACTCACCATATTGTGCGTTAGCTAACCCGAATACACGTGCAATACCATCACCTATTGTTAATACTGTTCCTACCTCGTCTAAAGAAGCAGATGCTTCAAAACCAGATAATTGCTTTTTGATAATTGCTGATACTTCAGCAGGTTTTACTCCAGCCATTTTTATTGATTTAATTTTGAGAAAAAGTTCTCTTTAAATTGTTAAACTTGTTTGCGATACTCGCATTATATTGTAAATCTCCAACGCGTAAAATGAAACCACCTAAAATATTTTCATCTACTTTGTTTTCAATTATTGCTTCTTTGCCTGTTAATTCTTTAACTTTAGCTAATACTTTTGCAGTCATAGCTTCCGTTAAAGGTATTGCTGTGGTTACTACTGCTTTTTGAAATCCGTTTGCAGCCTCAAAAAGTGCCGTATATTCCCTTGCAGTAGTTGCAAAAATATCTAATCTTTTATTAGCAGCTAACACCTCAACTAATTTTAGCGTTAGTGGGTTTACCGATGCAAAAATTTCTTTTAACGTTGCCGTTTTAGTGTCCGTTTTAACAATAGGACTTTGCAATAGCATTTTTAAATTTTTATTTTCCGCTACAGTATTTGTTATCATTTGCATATCTGCATTGATAACTTCTGCATTTTTTTGGTCTTTTGCAAGATCCAAAATTGCGGTTGCGTAACGTATTGCTGCTCTACTATTTGCCATCTTACTATTAGTTTAAAGTAACTTCTGCTAATGATTTTTCAACTAATTCTAATTGCTTAGATTTATCTGAAAGTTCTTGTTTTACTACTTTTTCAGCAATTTCTATAGCCAAACCAGAAACGGTACTTTTTAATTCTGCCATAGCAGCATTTTTTTCACTAGTAATTGTTTCTTTCGCTTGAGCCACCATTTTATTTGCTTGCTCTTGAGCTTCCTCTTTTGCTGTTGCAACAATTTGATCTTTCATTTCACGTGCTTCTTTAAGCATCGCTTCACGTTCTGCTCTTGCTTCTTTCAGTAATTTTTCATTATCTGCATTTAAGTTTTGCATTTCTAACTTTGCGTTTTCAGCAGCATCTAATGCATCTTGAATACCTTCTTCTCTGCTTTGTAAAGCATCTAAAATAGGTTTCCAAGCAAATTTACGCATTAATAATATTAATACTAATAATATTATTGATTGCATGATGAACAACCCTAACGAAAAATCATTTAATAACATTTCCATATTATAAATTTTTAATTTTTATATCTAAAAGAACAACTCTTTACAATGGTTATTCTAAATTTTGTCTAATTACTTACCATAGCACCTCAACTTTCAGTATCATCCTATGATTTTAAAACACAACCTGTAACCAACCGTTACAGGATTGTGTTTTTCTGTTTTTGTCTGGATTATTTTCCTAAGATCAAAGCACCGAAAGCTAAACCTTCCAATAATGCTCCAATAATAATCATCGCAGTTTGAATTTTTCCAGCCGCTTCAGGTTGTCTTGCAATACCTTCCATTGCTTTTCCACCTATTTGACCAAGTCCGATTCCACCACCGATTACGATTAATCCAGCTCCAATTAAATTGTACATACTAATTGATTTTTATATATATTAAACAAATTTATACTCTTTTACACCCTCTGTTTTACCAGAAGTACCTTTTTCAAGGATTTTTGACTTCTTTCGAAGTGATTTCATTTTTTACTAAAGAATTTAATCTTCAATTAAAATGAGATTCTCTTACGAGAGATTCCCTTTTTCAAGGGAATTAAATCAACTTTGTTGATTTAATGCTCATCATGTTCTGCAACCGCCATTCCTATAAATAATGAAGATAACATGGTAAAAATAAACGCTTGTAAAAACGCTACTAATATTTCTATTAACGATATAAATAAGGTTAAGAAAAATGATACTCCAAATCCTCCAGCAATACCTAATGATTGTTTTGCGGTATAAGCTACTGCAATTAATCCCATTACTACTGCATGACCCGCTGTAATATTTGCAAATAAACGTATTAATAAGGAGAAAGGCTTAGTCAACATACCCAATACTTCAATTGGTATTAGTGCTATTTTCATTAAAACAGGCACTCCAGGCATCCAAAAAATGTGTTGCCAATAATCTTTATTCCCACTAAATTGCACAATAAAGAAGGTAAACAACGCTAAACAAACCGTTACCGCAATGTTACCCGTTACATTAAACCCTAATGGTGTTAATCCTAATAAATTCAATATCCAGATAAAAAAGAATACTGTTAATAGGAATCCCATATATTTTCTATATTTCTTTTCTCCAATATTCGGACGTGCAATATCATCTCTTACATATATTACCAATGGTTCTAAAACTCTTGCAAAACCTGTTGGAATTGCACCTTTTTTATACCCTCTAGCTAAAGATGTAAACCCTAATAACAACAAGAAAGAAGCTAACAACATCCCTACTACCGTTTTCGTGATTGAAAAATCTAATACTTTATGTGCATTAGTCGCATGATGTTTATCATCAAAAGTTACTTCGGTTGCATTTGCATCTAATTCGTAAATTTTACTATGAATCTTAGTCAATTTAACACCATCCTTATCTACAATCACATGTCCATCATCATTATGATGAAATGCGGAAGACATAAATGTTTTTAACCCTTTACTGGTCCAAACAATTACTGGTAATGAAAACCCTTTATGCTCACCTGTAGCGGCATCAGTATAAAAGATAAAATCATGAGAATCTTTTAAGTGATGTTCACTATATGCCTTGATTTCTTCTTTAGTATCAATAGGATTACCTACTGTACTGTGCGTATCATGCGCCTCTTCTTCATGATTATCACCATGTTGTGCGAATGTTGCTACGGAAAACAACGCTATTAAAAGTGTTGTTACTAACTTGATAGAGTTTTTTGCTATCATCATAATTTTATACTAAATGTAAATTTATGCTCTCAAAATTTCGGTGCAAAGGTACATAATAATTCTACAACTCAAACCTTTTTATTGGTTTTTTGTATTCTTCTAGAAAAAGTTTAATTTTTCACTAAAAACGAATTAATATATCTTAGCATTCAACAATTTAGATGCCGCTATTGCTTCTATAATTAAAAACAGAAACAACGGTATAATTAAAGAAATACGCTGAAACTTAGGCAAAGTAACCTCTGGAAAAATAACTGCACTAAACAATAAGATAAAAACGCCGATTTTTAAAAACACAGCAGCTAAAAAAGCGTAACCTGCTTGACTAGGGAGTTTATCCGCTACTATTTCTATCATTACATATACTACTACTGAAGCAATTGCATGAAAAAGATACATTTTTAATAGTGAAAAAGAGAGTATGAGTTGGCTGTTATTTAAAGCATATTGATGAGTTAAAAATACTGCTAAAAAAACAGCTCCTACAATAAGTAAATAGTTGAAAATTCGTTTAATCATCTTGATTAGTTAGTTTTATTACTTGTTTGATTACCGAATACATGGCGCCAAAAACAGCAAAGAGTGTACATATTTTTGTATAGAGTTCTATATCATTTGGATATTTACCGTCTAGCCACTTCCCTATTAAACTTCCTAAATAAATAGTAGCTCCCATTTGAAAGGCTATCCCTGTAAAACGCACGTATTTATTAAGCGGTTTTTTCTTCACGTTTTAACTGTTTTACTGCATTACCCATTGTACAAGTTGCATTAAAAGTTGCTCCTGGTTCTACCGCAAGTTTACTAATAACTACTTCTCCTTCTATTACCGAAGAAGCTTTTAAAGAAAGGGTGCCACTTACATTTAGTTTTCCTGTAAATTTACCTTCAATATCAGCATTTGAGCAGGTTAGTTTACCTTCTACAACACCTGTTTTACCAATAACCACTTTTCCTTTGGTTAAAATATCTCCTGTTATTGCTCCATCAATCCTAAATCCACCTTCAGAAACGATGTCTCCTGTAATTTGAGTTCCTGTTGCTATTCTGTTTTGTTGATTGGACATTGAAGTAGTGGTTTTATTTTTGTTTGTACTTGAAAACATGCTTTTTTATTTTTTTGAGAGGGTTTGATATTCGGTTAAGTTTTTATGCATTTGTATGATTTTATAATTATTACTTGATGCAATTATAAAATTTGATGCTGGATGATATTTGTACTCATTTTCTTTCAAAAATAATTGAAACATTTTTGCCGTTTCTGGAGTAATAAATCCATGTACTACCACAAAATTTTGTTGTGGTGTATAATAATCTGACGATACTTTTAAGTAATCTTTATGCGTATCTTTCAATGCTTTTTGAATGTTTTTTAACAATACTGAAGCTCCTTTTTTATCATTGTTAAAAACATAGACTAATTTATGATTTTCACCTTTGTTTTTGTCTGTAAATTTTTGTTTACCTACTACTAACATTGTTGTTTCTAATAATTTTTGGGCACTTTTACCTTCTGAAGTATTTGGATAACTTAATGCTACATAGTTAATGGCTTTTTTATACGCTTTAAACCCTTGCATCCGTCCTAAAACTACTGCTTTTAACAGTTCAAATTTAGGAATCATTTCTTCTCCATCAAATTGAATCAAATATTTATTTAAGTTAGACAATACTTCTGCATAATTTCCTGCTTCAAACTGCTTATAGAGTTTATTATAAACCACTTCTGGACTTCCCTCAGAAAAGGCTAGTGCTGCTTCAGGGTTTTGTAAAATTTCGGCATATCGAGAGTCTGGATAATGGGTAATTATTTGCTGTTTAATACTCTTTTGCTTTGCAACATCACCCATTTTACCATATATTTTATACAACTGATACTGTGTTGGCAACACCAAACGCTTATTGGGTTTAAAACTTAATAGTTTTTCTAATCGCTTTGCTGCTAATGAGTATTCTTTAAATTTTTGCTGATAAATTAACCCCAATTGATAATATGCAAAGTTTCGTTTTTTAACAATACTATCTTTTGCCTTTACAGTTGTAGGCAATTGATTGATGTAAAATTCAGAGGTGTATTTATCTTCAATTTTTGTTTGAATTTCATTGGTTTCAGCTTCATCCTCACTATCATTATCAAACTGTGAAATGGTATTTTTATCTTGCCTACGCCAATTGTCTTCTAGCTTTCGTTTTCCCCACAACTTCATAAATTCTTGTTTTCCATACGCAACCGTTGTTGGGTTATAAAAGTAAAATGTAGCTCCTAAGTTTTGTTTCCCTCCTGTTTTAAAAGGAGAAAAGGTATTGTTATTGGCTATTAAATTTTCTGTTTTTTCTGCTAATACCGCAGCTTCTTCTGCTTTTAGTTTAGCTATATGTTTTTCAAAATAAGCAACGCGTTGCTCTGCAGTATAATTTAGTATTTTTAAAATGCTATCATTACGTTTAGCTACTTCTTCATAGGTAATAACATCTTCTAAATTTTCTCTTTTCTTTTTAAACAAACGGTATTCCTTACCATTCTTTTTCAAGTTTATTAATGTGCTATCATAATATGCGCCCGCTTGCTTGTACTGTGTAGCATCAAAACGGTATGCTGCTAAAGCACGATAATTTAACGACTGCAAATAGTTGTCATTATTGTTCTTTTTAATTGATTTATTATACAATACTTCTGCTACAGAATCATGGCTTCGCTTTTGATGATATACTGCTTGCAGGTTGTAAATTTGAGCTAAAAAGGGACGGTTTTCTCTATTGTCTGCTAATTTCTGTAAATATTCAGAATAGACTAATTTATCTCCTTTTTCAAAATCAAAATTTCTTGCTTTTTGCACTTGCGCATTTACATGATATACCCATAATGTTTTGCGCTTCATCGCAATAACCTCATCAAACGCTATATTAGCACTGTCTTTATACCCTAACCGATTATAAACCTGCCCTTTTACAATACCCAAGCGCCCTCTAATTTCCTTATTTTTAGTGTTTAAAACCGCTGTTTTAAGATGCGTAATTGCACTATCCAAGTGTTTTAAATTGATGTATGCTTGTGCCAACATCGCATTTGCATCAGAAACATCTTGATTACTTAATTTTTCTTGTTCAATCAATCGTTTTAAATTTTCAATAGCAATTTCTTCATTTTCCAAACGAATATTTACTTTTTCGCGCCAAATTTTAGCATGATTAATTTTATCACTAGTAGGATATTTATATAAAATATAGTTGAATGCCTCTAAAGCGGGAATAAAACGTTGATCAAAATAACGCGCTTTACCCAATAATAGATAAGCCTCATCCGTTTCTGGGTTTTTTTCACGCCCACCTATATTCATCCCGTGTTTTTGGATGGCTTTTACTGCTTTTTCTTCTGCACGTGTAAAATTTTGATTTTTGGATGCTCCTGGTAAAAAGATTTCATCCGTAACTTCCATGCGCTCCACAGGTAATATTTTCCAATAATCATCATGAAAAGATTGTATTAAAGCTTCTTTCCCTTCTTCAAAAGCCATATTACCATTATACAAAACATTATATTTTGTGGTTACAGAGTGGAATTTTCGGTTTAAAAATTTATCCTTTTTTCTTGAGCAGCTAAAAAGTGCTATCAAGACAATGCTTATGGTAAATATTTGAAGTATGTATTTTTTCAAAATTGTAATGTTGTTTTTAGTAATGTGGTAACTGATTTTTAACCCTTTTACTATCCGTGAATTTGTAAAAATACGTTTCTTTTTTATTTTTTTATAAAATTTTAACTGAAAAGCGCATTTTTACCTAATTTTTGAAATATTTTAGCCATCTATTATATGAAGCATTTACAAGTAAAATTACAGGATTGGTATCACATTCATAAACGTGATTTGCCATGGAGAAATACTAAAAACCCATATCACATTTGGTTGTCTGAAATTATTTTACAGCAAACTCGTGTTACACAAGGATTGCCGTATTATGAAAAATTTACTACTGTTTTTCCTACTGTAAAACACTTAGCAGACGCTACTGAAGATGATGTTTTAAAATTATGGCAAGGATTAGGGTATTATTCTCGTGCCCGAAATTTACATGCTACCGCAAAACACATAACCTATACCCTAAATCAAGTTTTTCCTACTACTTATAACGATTTATTACAATTAAAAGGCGTAGGTGATTATACCGCAAGCGCTATTGCTTCATTTTGTTATCAAGAACCAAAAGCTGTTTTAGACGGTAATGTTTTCCGATTTTTATCGCGTTATTTTGGAGTAGACACACCTATAAATAGCCCAAAAGGAAAAAAAGAATTTGGCATAATTGCCCAAAAAATACTCAACTTAAAAGATCCTGCAACACACAATCAAGCTATTATGGAGTTTGGAGCAAACCAATGCAAACCCAAAAACCCTGACTGTGATATTTGCACCTTTAACGGTAGCTGTATAGCATTGCAACAAAAAAAAATATCTGATTTACCCGTGAAAACGAATAAAATTAAAATTAAAAAACGCTATTTTAATTACATTGTTCCCATTATTCAAGGCGATAAAACAATGCTTCAAAAACGCACACAAAACGGAATTTGGAAAAATTTACACGAATTCCCTTTGATAGAAAGTACAAGTGTTATTGCTACCAAAGAAGTTTCGGAAGAAGTTAAAAACCTCAACTTATTTTCGGAAAAAAATATACTTTCAAAATATAATGATAAACCAATTATTCATAAACTATCACACCAACACCTTTATACTACTTTTTGGATTTTAGAAACGGACGAAACTCTTAAAAAAACGATCAACTTTAGCGAAATTCAACACTATGCAGTACCTAAATTATTAGCCAATTTTATTGATGAATTTGTTGTTTTAAAGGATGATAAATCGGTTTCATAAGTAAAAAAGCATCTGTATTAAAACAGGAAGTTTTTTTGTTTCTATAAAATTTAGTATTTTTGAGTAAATAAAAGCAACATTTTTATGTTGTAAAAAAATAAAACAAATATTATGGCTAACGGTACATTAAACAAAGTGATGTTAATAGGTAATTTAGGAGATGATATAAAAATGCATTATTTTGATGGCGGTGGTTGTATTGGGCGTTTTCCTATAGCTACTAGTGAAAGTTACATTAGCAAACAAACCAATGAGCGCGTTACCAATACCGATTGGCATAACATTGTAGTACGTAATAAAGCCGCTGAAATTTGTGAAAAATACTTAAAAAAAGGCGATAAAGTGTACATTGAAGGACGTATAAAAAACCGTCAATGGCAAGATGATAGTGGCAACACACGCTATTCAACAGAAATACACGCTACTGACTTTACTTTTTTAACACCAAAAGGTGAAAATGGAACCAACCCAACTCAACAGCACAACCCTAATACTCCACAAGCACAACAACCAACGGCAACAACACCAAAACCTGAGCAGCCAGAAGACGATTTACCTTTCTAACAACAACATTAATAAAATACACTCCTAAAACATGGATCCTGAACCCCCTAGTTTTTTAATACTTTCATTGTTTACTAATGGCGCCATTTTGGGCGTAATTGGATTATTGGTTTTACTTGTATTATCTGCACTAATTTCTGGGTCAGAAGTGGCCTTTTTTTCGCTTTCATCTACGCAACTTAGTGATGAAGGAGAAGACTTTTCCAATAAAAAAATTGTTGCTAAACTAGTAGGTCAACATAAAAAACTACTAGCCACCATATTGATTGCAAACAATTTTATCAATATTGCCATTGTACTTTTATTTGCGCATTTAAGTGCTATTTGGTTTACCGATTTAAACTATACTTTATTCGGAATAATTTCTATTCGTTTTTTAATAGAAGTTGTTGTGGTTACTTTTTTAATTTTATTATTTGGTGAAATTTTACCTAAAGTATATGCCACCCGAAACAACACAAAGTTTGCTGGTTTTATGGCAAAACCACTAACTTTTTTATTAAAAACATTACACGTATTAAGTACTCCAATGCAATTGGCTACGGACTTTATTGAAGCAAAATTAGGCAAAGTAAAAAGTAATTTAAGTGTTGATGAGCTTTCACAAGCATTAGAACTTACCCATGAAGCAGAAACCACTCAAGAAGAACAAAAAATGCTACAAGGCATTGTTGCCTTTGGTAATACCGACACCAAGCAGGTAATGCGCCCTCGTATTGATGTTTTTGCTTTAGACATCACCGAAAACTACACTAATATTGTTTCACAAATTGTAAAAGCAGGGTATTCCAGAATACCGGTTTACAAAGAATCTATTGACACTATTGAAGGAGTTTTATATGTAAAAGACTTACTCCCTCATCTTGATAAAAAAACTTTTAATTGGCAAAATCTTCTTAGAGAACCATTTTTTGTAAGTGAACATAAAAAATTAGATGATTTACTGAAAGATTTTCAGGAAAAAAAAGTGCACTTGGCTATTGTAGTAGATGAGTATGGTGGCACATCTGGAGTGGTTACCTTGGAAGATATTATTGAAGAAATTGTAGGAGATATTAGTGATGAATTTGATGATGATGATTTAGTTTATTCTAAAATAGACGACAATACCTTTATTTTTGAAGGCAAAACCTCTTTGAAAGATTTATATAAGGTTACCCATGTTGATGTAGATTTATTTGAAGAACACAAAGGAGAAGCAGAAACTATTGCTGGTTTTATTTTAGAAATATCTGGTGGATTCCCTAAAAAAAATGAGAGTATTAATTTTCAAAATTATATATTTACCGTAGAAAGCTTAAACAAAAAACGAATTAAGCAAGTAAAATTAAAACTCCCTGAAATCGACAAATAATAACCATTTAACTATTTGTTTTCAACTACTTTTATATTAACTGCTATAAAATTTACATTGGGTAAATATTCATGACTAAAGGTATTTAATAGTTGTATTTTATATTTACCCACTTCATCAAATGCATAGTTTTTAACAATTATTTGTGTAATATCACAAAAGTCGCCCATGCATTCGCCTAATTCATTTTTATGTTTATCAAAAAGATGTAATGTGACCGGTATTTTATCTATTTGACGCAACGGATTGGTGATGTATAACACTAACGGTATTTCAGAAAATTGTGAACCATACACATATCCCATTTCAAAAATG
>JAJRPS010000053.1 GCA_024280635.1 Bacteroidota bacterium
AGAAAAAGAAAATATTACCATTAGCTTACGTATACAAAAAGATGAAAAAATTTGGATGAGTTTTAAAAAAGCAGGTATTTCTGGAGCAAAAGCACTTATTACCCCAACAAAAATTCAATATTATAATAAACTAGACAAAACTTTTTTTGAAGGCAATTTTTCTTTTATTAGTAAATTTTTAGGGACTCCCTTAAGCTTTAAACAGCTACAAGCAATATTATTAGGTAATTCTGTTTTTACTTTAGAGCCAGCGCAATATAATCTTGATATTTTAAAAGACAGCTATTTATTACACCCAAAAGAACAAGAAACATTATTTGAACAGTTTGTTACACTTTACCCTACTAATTTTAAGATAAAAGTGCAAAAAATTGCGCAACCTAAAAAGCAACGCATACTTATTATTGACTATAAAAGCTATCAAAAAGTAGCCACGCAATTATTACCGTTAGTAATGCGAGTTACTGCTTTGCAAAAAACTCAAGAAACGCAAATAGATATTACTTATAAGAATGTATCTTTGAATCCAGAATTAAGATTTCCGTTTACCATACCAAGCGGATATAAAGCCATTACTATTGACTAATTTATCATCATATAAGTATTTTTTTTTAACACTGTTATTCATTTTAATAACAGGGGTTTCTTTTGGGCAATCTAAAAAACAACGTGCATTAGAAAAACAGCGACAAGAAATTTTAAAAGAAATTAGCCAGATAAACACGCTTTTATCAGCTTCAAACAAAGAAAAAAAATCGTTATTAACACAAATTGAAGATCTTAACTTAAAGATAAAAGTACGTCAGAATTTAATACGAGTTACCAACCAACAAGCAAATTTACTTACAAGAGAAATTAAACAAAATAGAAAGCAGATAATGCAATTAGAAGCCGATTTAGCGGCTCGAAAAAAAGACTACGCTAAAGTGGTGGTAAATAGTTATAAAAACAAGTCTAAACAAAGTAACCTCTTGTTTTTATTGTCTTCCAAAGATTTTTTGCAAGCTTATAAACGATATAATTACATGAAACAATACAAGGAGTTTCAGAAAAAATTAGCAGACTCTATTGCTTCAAAAACAAAAAAATTACATCTTTTAAATGCCTCTCTTTTAACACAAAAAGAAGATAAAAAGAAACTGATTTCAGAAAATATTATCGCTAAAAAAGCATTGGTAAAAGAGCAGAAAAATCAAAAAATAATAGTTGAAAACATTCAAAAAGACAGCAGAAAATACAAAAAAATAATTGCCAAAAAGCAAAAAGAAAGTGATGCTTTAGATAAAAAAATAGATAAATTGATTAGAGAAGCCATTGCAAAATCAAATAAAAAACACGGTAAATCAAAAAATACCAAAACCTTTGCATTAACGGCAGAAGCTAAAAAGTTAGCGGCTAAATTTGTAGCCAATAAAAGAAAATTACCATGGCCTGTAAAGCAGGGGCGTGTAACCAAACATTTCGGAAAACAACGGCATCCAGTATTGCCAGGTATTTATACACACAGTAGTGGTGTAGAAATTACCACACCTAAAAATAGTAGGGTGCGTGCTGTTTTTAACGGTACCGTAACCGCTGTAATGAAAGTTAGAGGGAGTCTGCAAGGTGTTTTTATAAAACACGGTAATTATACCAGTGTGTACTTTCAACTAAAAGAAGTGTTTGTTAAAAAAGGGGACCACGTTACTACCAAACAAGATATTGGTATAGTGGGTAGCAATTTAGAAGGTAAAAATGTACTTAAATTTATGATTTATAAAGATAATATAAAGCTAAACCCTGTTCAATGGATTTATAAGATGCGGTAGTTATTACTGTGTTTTTAAGAATATTATTTTATAAAAAAATACTATTTTAAACCTCTCAACACATCCCGCATAAAATGATGCTGCTCTAGCATTTGAGGTATACTTTGCTCTTTACGATACCGCCCAATAAAATATAGAATAATCCACCCTAAAATAGGTAGAACCATAAAAACTACATATAAATCGAATGGTTTATCCAAAGACCATTTGGTATATGCTCCAATGCCAAAGCCAATAAATAACACCGCTAAAACAAAATGAAAAAACATAAATAAGGTCCACGCAGTGGGGCTAGGTCCAAATAATCCATGTATATGACTTGTATTTGCATCAATTTTATTAATTTCCAAATGTAATTGTGGTGAGGTTAGCGTTTGCTTGTCTTTAGGACATTTTATAAAAACATGGTCATCAATTCTATTTACAATAAACCTACAGGAAGTGCTTTTTTGCGCCTCAAAGGCATTTAGTGCTACTTCATTAGGGTGATTTATTTTGAAATTAAAGCGAGGACGCAATACTAATTCATTCAATTCTTTGTCTGCTAAAGGCATATTCTAAAGTGATTTTTAGGGTAATATACAAATATTATAGGAAATGAAAATTTATAAGCTAAAAAAAGCTTCAACCCCTCAAGTATATTTAGTATTTTTGCAAATTCCACTCAAAATTTTAGAGTAGAAAAAAAAGAATAAAGGAAATTATGGGAAATATTGTTGCAATTGTAGGAAGACCAAATGTTGGTAAATCGACACTTTTTAATCGTTTAATTCAAAAAAGAGAAGCTATTATTGATGCCGTTAGTGGTGTAACTCGTGATCGTCATTATGGAAAATCAGATTGGAATGGACAAGAATTTTCTGTGATTGATACTGGAGGTTATGTAGTTGGGAGTGATGATGTTTTTGAAGCTGAAATTGACAAGCAAGTAGAATTGGCAATTGATGAAGCAGATGCTATTATTTTTATGGTAGATGTTACTACGGGCATTACCGGTATGGATGAAGAAGTTGCGAATTTATTACGCAGGGTAAATAAACCAATTTTACTAGCGGTTAATAAGGTAGATGGTGCAAACAGGCTAAATGATGCTGCCGAATTTTATGCATTAGGTTTGGGAGAATATTACCCACTTGCCAGTATTAGTGGTAGTGGAACAGGTGAGTTGTTAGACGCCTTAATTGAAGCATTACCTAAAGTAGAAGACGAAGAAGAAAGTGATTTACCTCGTTTTGCTGTTGTTGGGCGTCCAAACGCAGGAAAATCGTCCTTTATAAACGCTTTAATTGGAGAAGAAAGATACATTGTAACTGATATTGCAGGTACTACACGAGATTCTATTGATACCAAATACAATCGTTTTGGTTTTGAGTTTAACCTGATTGATACTGCGGGAATTCGCCGTAAAGCAAAAGTAAAAGAAGATTTGGAGTTTTACTCCGTAATGCGATCGGTACGTGCTATAGAATACAGTGATGTATGTTTAGTAGTGGTAGATGCTACCCGTAGTTTTGACTCACAAGTGCAAAATATTTTTTGGCTAGCAGAAAAAAACAGCAAAGGTGTTGTGATACTCGTAAACAAATGGGATTTGGTTGAAGACAAGCAAACCAATACCATGAAGGCTTATGAACAACAAATAAGAGAGCAAATAGCGCCGTTTACTGATGTGCCTATTGTATTTATTTCTACCTTAACCAAACAGCGTATTTTTAAAGCTATTGAAACTGCTGTTCAAGTATTTCAAAACAGAAGTAGGAAAATATCAACCAGTAAATTTAACGACTTAATGTTGCCTATTATTGAGCGTAATTCACCACCAGCATATAAAGGGAAATTTATTAAAATCAAGTACTGCATGCAATTGCCTACAAAAACTCCACAGTTTGTGTTTTTCTGTAACTTACCACAGTATATTAGAGATGGTTACCGTCGTTTTATAGAAAATCAATTGCGTGAGCATTATGATTTTTCAGGAGTACCTATTAAAATATATTTTAGAAAAAAATAAAACATTTTCAATATCAAACAAAAGCCTCCATTATAAAGTTATAATGGAGGCTTTTGTTTTTAACTATTTTTATACAAAACAGACAATTTTTAGTCGTATTGTTTTTTCAAAATCAACAGTCCGTTATTTTAAGCGCTCTAAATACAGGCTAATTACTTTCTCTAGCCCCAAATAAAGTGATTCTGCAATAAGCGCATGCCCAATAGAAACTTCTAATAAATCAGGAATATTTTGTTTGAAAAATTTCAAATTATACAAACTTAAATCATGTCCTGCATTAATGCCTAATCCTAATTTATTTGCTAAAACAGCACATTCCGTATACGGTAAAATAGTTTTTTCATTGCCTTTATCGTACTCTGAAGCAAATTCTTCGGTGTATAACTCAATACGATCTGCTCCTATTTTTTTTGCTCCTTCAATTATTTGTAAGGTAGGATCTACAAAAACAGAAGTCCTAATGCCATTACGTTTAAACTCTTCAACAACATCTACCAAAAAATCATGATGTTTAATGGTGTCCCAACCAGCATTTGAAGTAAGTGCATCTACAGCGTCTGGAACTAAAGTTACTTGAGTAGGTTTAGTTTCTAAAACCAAATCAATAAATTTTGGATTTGGATTTCCTTCTATGTTAAATTCAGTGGTAACAATATTCGTTAAATCACGCGCGTCTTGATAACGTATGTGGCGTTCATCTGGACGAGGATGAATGGTGATTCCATCCGCTCCAAATTGCTCAATATCAGCAGCTACTTTTAAAAGATTAGGTACATTGCCTCCTCTTGAGTTACGTAATGTGGCTATTTTGTTAATATTTACACTTAATTTTGTCATGTTTTCTTTAAATTAGAAGTGCAAATTTAAAGCTAATTCCTATAAATTAATTAATTTGCAGTATAAAATTGAATTCATGAACCTTTCAGGATATATTATTAACGACGTAAAGCCAATTAGTACCGCAGATTACTTTGCTGTAGCACAACGTATTTTTACACAATTAACCTATTCACATCTACCCGTGTTTAAAGATGATAAATATATTGGATGCATTTCAGAAAATGACACCCACTGTATTGATGATGACAAAACGATATCAGAATATGAATATACTATTGAATTATTTTTTGTAACACCAAATACAAATTGGTTAGACGTTTTGGAAGCATTTGCAAAAAATGATACCAATATCATGCCTGTTCTAGAAAACGATGTGTATATTGGATATTATGAATTAAAAGACATTATTGCGCTGTTTAATAACACCCCATTTTTTTATGAGCATGGAGCTATTTTAATTGTTGAAAAAGCAAACCGTGATTATTCTTTTAGTGAAATTTCTCAAATTGTAGAATCTAACGAAGGTAAACTATTAGGGCTTTTTGTAAGTGATTATAAAAATGATACTTCTCAAATTACCTTAAAAATAGGAAACAAAGGATTGTCAGCAATTATGCAAACCTTTAGAAGATATAATTATACTATTATTGCAGGTCATGAAGAAGATAGTTATCTTGAAAATTTAAAAAGCAGATCAGATTATTTGCAAAAATATTTAAATATTTAATTATGAGAAAAGTTGCATTATTTGGTCAATTTAAACATCATTTTCCTGAGGAACATGTTACGCTTTTATTACAGGAGCTTCAAAAATACAATACTGAAGTCGTTATTGAAAAAAACTGCTTACCATACATTCAAAAAACAAACACTACGCAATACCAATCTTTTAAGTCACATGAAGATTTAAATGATAGTTTTGATTTTTTTATTAGCATTGGAGGTGATGGCACCACGTTGCGATCCATAAATTATATTAGAAATTCCGGAATACCCATTATAGGCATTAATGCAGGTAGATTAGGTTTTTTAGCTACAGTACAAAAAGAAACCATTGCAGATACCTTTCGAAAAATACAAGCAAAAAAATACAGTATTTCCGAACGAAATTTACTCGTTTTAGAAAGTGAAACTCCATTGAAAGGTTTGGATACTCATTTTAACTTTGCCCTAAATGAAATTACCATTAGTAGAAGAAATACAACTGCTATGATTACGGTAAAAACGTATGTAGACGATGAGTATTTAACCTCCTATTGGGCAGATGGGCTAATCGTGTCTACCGCAACAGGATCTACTGGATACTCCTTAAGTTGTGGAGGGCCTATTATAGCACCACATGCCAATAGCTTTGTCTTAACTCCAATTGCGCCACATAACTTGAGCATGCGTCCATTGGTAATACCTGAAACCACTCATATTAAATTATCTGTTAGCGGAAGAAAAAAAAATCATTTAGTATCTTTAGACGGCAGAATTATTACCGTAAAAAATGGCACTCAGTTAAACATTAAAAAAGCTGATTTTAAAATTAAGATGCTTATTCCTAACGGCAATAGCTTTATAAAAACCCTCCGTAATAAAATGTTGTGGGGTGAAGATATTAGAAATTAAACTATCTCTGAGGGTTTAATTTGTGATAGTACAAAAAAAAAATACATAAAAATCATTTATATTTTTTTAGTACCAAAACAGTTTGTTACTTTTGTTACAGAAGTTTAACCTAAATATATTATGAGTCCACATTTAAAAGGCGATAAAGCTTTCGATACCGTTCCTTCCATCAAGGATAAAGCATTGCGTATTAATCTAAACGAAAACATTTACGGCACTTTTTCTGAAATAGGAGCAGGACAAGAAACCGTTCGTAATTTTTTTAGAGCAGGTGGCGCGTCAGGTACTATTGCAAAGGCAATGAGCGCCTATGATAAAGATTTTAGTGATGCTATTTATGGTATTGAAGAGGATAAACGCTACGTAACAGAATCGCGTTTAAAAAAAATGTTAGATCATGAAATAGCGTTGTTGCAAGAGCGAAAATCAAAAGAAGATAATCCTAACAGATTATTCTTTAGTTACGCCAATACCGTTACCACTATTGATTTTGCTAAAAAATACAAAGGACACGGCTGGGTAGGTATTCGTTTTCAAACCAACCCTAATGAGGAATTTAATGACATCATATTGCATTTGCGTTTTAAAGAAAACGATGCTAAATTACAACAACAAACATTAGGGGTGTTGGGTACCAATTTGATTTATGGCGCTTTTTATAAAAATCACAATCCTAAAAAATTATTACAATATCTATATGACCATTTAGATAAGGATCAAATAGAAATTGATATGATAAACTTTTCAGGACCTCGTTTTGAAAAGGTAGATAATCGCTTAATGAGTTTGCAGCTCGTTAAACATGGTATGACAGATGCCGTTATGTTTGGTCCTGATGGTAATAACTTATTAGCTGCTAAAATTTTATACAAGAAAAATATTTTAGCATTAAGAGGTAGTTTTAGGCCTGTAACATTGGTAAATACGGATATGCTTCAAAAAGCTTATGATATCTTTGTTGCGGACAAAAGAGTGGATAAAAATAAAGTAAAAGTGATTTTTGAAATTACGTTGTCCAACCTAAAAGAAGCAGATAGTGAAATTAATGAGCGTGACTTTTTAGATAGAGCAGAATTATTATGCTCATTAGGGCATACGGTAATGATTTCTAATTTTCAACAATACTATAAAGTTGCGCAATATTTTAATTCCTATACTAAAAAACGTATGGGGTTAGCAATGGGTGGAATGAACTTGATAGAATTATTCAATGAAAAATACTATAGAGATTTGCCGGGAGGTATTTTAGAAGCCTTTGGAAGGTTAACCAGTAGTGATGTTAAAGTATACGTATATCCATTTAAAAATGGAAAAGACGAGTTAATTACTACGAATAATATTAAGGTGCACCCTCGGATGAAAGATTTATACACCTTCTTTAAAGGAAATGGTAAATTAGTAGATTTAGAAAATAATCCTTCTATTTCGCACATTTTTTCAAGACAGGTATTGAAAATGATCCAAAACGGAGAAGGGCATTGGGAAGATATGCTCCCTGAAGGTGTTGCTGAAATTATAAAAGAACAAAAATTATTTGGGTATGAACCTGAAGAAGATTTTGTACAATACACTAGCAATTAGCTGCTTTCAAAATAAAAAAAGGCTCATTATTATTAATGAGCCTTTTTTGGTTTGATATTGTCCCGTCCTGATAAAAAGGATGTTTTTTAATGCTTGTGAGGTTATCTGTTTCTCCAAAAAACAGGAGTAAATACAATAAGTACTGTAAACAATTCCAAACGTCCTAAAAGCATTAATCCAGCACTCCACCATTTTGCTAAAGGTGGTAAATGACCATAACTTGCAAGCGGGTTTAAGCTCCCAAATGCAGGACCTACGTTTCCTAAACTAGAAACAGAGCCTCCAATTGCAGAAGGGAAATCTAGTCCCATCATTCCAAAACCTAATGCTCCAATAATAAAAAGTAGCATATAGAGTATAAAAAATGCGAGTATGTTAAAAACAATTTCCTTTGAAACTGCGCCTCCGTTATAACGAACAGGGATAATGGCATTTGGATGTAAGGTGCGTTTAAACTCCAATAATCCATTCTTAACCATGATAATGTGTCTGACTACTTTTACACCTCCTGATGTAGAGCCTGCTGATCCACCAACAAACATTAATCCGAAGAAAAACAATGTCAAAAAGGGTGTCCAATTGGTAAAATCAGCAGTAACAAAGCCTGTTGTAGTAACTACGGATATGATTTGAAATAATGTGTGTCTAAAACCACTTTCAAAGCTGCCCAATACTTGTGGATGATAATCTGTTACTGGTACGTTTGCATTGTAATACACTACTAAGGACGCCATAATAGCAAATATGATAATGGATATACTATAAAATCGAAACTCTTCATCACGTAAAATCTTTTGTATTTTCCCTTTAAAAGCGAAATAACTTAATACAAAATTCATTCCTGCCAAAAACATAAAAACAATGATAATATATTGTATTAAAGGAGAGTCATTCCAATGAGCTACACTTGCATTTTTTGTAGAAAACCCTCCTGTAGACAATGTGGCTAAGGAATGATTCATTGCGTCAAATAAGTTCATTCCGGCAAGTTTTAATAAAATGGTTTCTATTACTGTATATCCTACATAAATAAGCCATAATCTTTTAGCCGTATCGGTGATACGTGGGTGTAGTTTATCAGCACTAGGTCCAGGGGCTTCAGCCGCAAATAACTGCATACCTCCAATTCCTAATAAAGGTAGAATAGCAACTGCTAAAACAATAATACCCATTCCTCCAATCCAGTGTGTCATACTGCGCCAAAATAGGATACCTTTAGGGAGCGATTCTATATCAGTTAATATAGAAGCTCCTGTAGTAGTGTACCCAGACATGGTTTCAAAAAAAGCATTGGTAATATTGGGTATGGCACCTGTAAATAAATAAGGTAATGTTCCAGAAAAAGTCATGAGTAGCCATCCAAATGTAACTACAATATATCCATCTCTTGCTTTTAATTCTTTTTTATGGTTTTTAGTTGCGTACATTATTGTAGTTCCAAGAGCTACTGACACTATTGCTGCTAAAGAAATTTCACGCGTAACGCCGTCTTTATATAAAAAACTAATGAGCGCTGCTGTTAGCATAAAACCACCGTTAAATAACAGCAGTAGCCCCATAATATGTAAAATGATTTTGGTGTTTATTTTTCTAATCATAACAGCTTATAAAAATAGATTTTCTATTTCAGAAATGGATCTTGGTAGGCAACAAACAACTACTTTGTCATGAGCTTGAATTTTAAAATCACCTAATGCAATTAACCCTTTTTCGCCACGTATAACCCCACCAATAATAGCGGATCGAGGAAAATTAATTTTTTTGATGTACTTGTTGCAAATTCCAGAGGTTTCTTTAACTTCAAATTCTAGCAATTCAGCATTTAAATTATTTAATTGAGATACTGCCAGTACATCTCCTTTTCTAATATATCTAAAAATGGTATTTGCTGCAATTAGTTTCTTATTGATTAAAGTGTCAACCCCTATAGATTGTGATAATTGAAAATAATCGATATTTTCAACTAAAGCTACTGTTTTTTTAACTCCTTTAGATTTAGCCATTAAACAGGACATAATGTTGGTTTCTGAATTACCAGTAACAGCAATAAAAGCATCCATTTCATCAATATTTTCTTCTACTAGTAGTTCTACATTTCTACCGTCACCATTAATAATTAATGCTTTAGGAAGTATGTCTGCCAATTCGAATGCTTTTTCTTTATTTTTTTCTACTAATTTGACATTAAAATTATGATTGCATAAGCTTTTGGTTGTTTTTTCGCCAATTTTACTACCGCCAAGAATCATCACATCCTTAATTTCTTCTCTTACTTTTCCTGATAATTTATAAAGTTCTTCTACTCCTCCTGATGAGGTTATAAAATAAACTTGATCTTGTTCTTTAAAAACAGTATTTCCTCTTGGGATTATAGTAAACTGTGTTCCAAAACGTTGTATAGCGATGGGGACAAAGTGAATTTCAGGAAAAATAGCAGCGGCTTCTTTGACTGATTTCCCTACAAATGAAGCTGTACGAGACAATCTTAGTCCAAACATGGTTAAAGCACCATTTTCAAACTCACAACGCTCATTAAAAGCCGACTCTCTCAAGAGCATTTCAATTTCTGTAGCGGCGAGTGCTTCGGGAGAAATAAGTTCATCTATACCTAATTTATCAAATTGCATTTCGTCCTTATGTTCAATAAATTCAGAGTTAGAAATACGTGCAATAGTACGTTTTGCTCCCAATTGTTTTGCTAAAACACAAACGGTAATATTAGTAGTTTCTGATGATGTTACGGCAATTAATAAATCAGAAGTAGTAATATTAGCTTCTTTTAAAATAGCCAATGAAGTGGCGTCGCCTTTTATTATTTTTATATCTAAATGATTATCGGCATAAGACAAGCTTTCCCGATTATTATCAATTAATGTGATTTCTTGAGACTCATAGGAGAGTAATTTAGCTAAATGAAAGCCAACTTCTCCTGCTCCTGCAATTATTATTTTCATATAATTTTTTAGCTATATATAAGTTGTACAAATGTACGGTTTAAATAAATATTTTTGGGTATTAGGATTGTATTTTGTAGTTGGTAATTGCTGTAGGTCCTTCTAAAACAGAACGCTTAACCTGTAATGTGCCATCTATTTTTGTTTCTACACTCCATTTAATTAAACAAATTTGATTGTTTTCAATTTCAATGCCCGTAATGCTTCGTGGGTGTACACAGCTTCCATCATTAAAAAAGGGAATGTCTCCTGTTTCAGGAAAGCGAGGTCTATGGGTATGCCCAACAATTGTAATTAAATTATTGTTATCACTAATCCATTTTTTAATACGACGCTCTACTTTTATCAATTCTTTATAATTTTTAGCAGGACTTGTGGGGTCTGAAATACCCATGATTTGTAAAGGCTTCCATAAAACCCGCACAAAAAAGCGACTCCATTTCCAGAAAATATAATTCCACCAGTCTGCTTGATGACCATGGGTTAAAAATATTTCTTGACAAGTGTTACTGTTTCTTAAAACAATTGCTTCATTGTATTTTAAGTTTTCAAATAAAGGTTCTTCTTTTTCTGTTTTTGGGTTAAAATAAGTAGCTAAATTTTTAGCTACATTTTTAGGGTTTTTATATACCATATCATGATTGCCCCAAATAAGATGTAGTCTTTGTTTTTGATGAAATTTTTGTTGTAACAAATACACATTTTTATGTGCATTAAAAATAGCATTAAAAGAAATGTTTTCCCAAAGTTCATCACCATCACCTAATTCGCAATATTGAAATTCGTTTTCATAATAATGATTAAGAGCGTGGTAATAGATGTTTCTGTTGTTAGAAAAATCATCTGCGAAACTATTATCTCCTCTATGGCAGTCGCTAAATAAAATGAATTTATCGTTTTCATTGTATTCAATAACTTTTGCTTGCTGGTAGGCTCTTGTAAGTCTAAAATGTGAAGACATTATTGTTGTAAATTTAGGATAAAGGTACTAAAAAAAAGAGAAATGTAAATACAACTAAAAATAGTAATTATTATTTGAATTTAAGATTTGTGTTTTTGCATAAATAAAAAACACCAAATTGATTTTTTCAATTTGGTGTTTAGGTTTAGTTGAAACTAAAATTTATTTTGCTTCAGCATATCTTCTTTCTACTTCGTTCCAGTTAATTACATTAAAAAATGCATTAATATAATCTGGTCTTCTGTTTTGGTAGTTTAGGTAATAAGCATGCTCCCAAACATCTAATCCTAAAATTGGAGTACCGTTACATTCAACACCGCTCATTAATGGGTTGTCTTGATTAGGGGTGGAGCAAACGCTTACTTTACCACCTTTTTCAACACACAACCATGCCCAACCTGACCCAAATTGAGTAGCTGCAGCGTTAGAAAAAGTATCTTTAAATGCTTCAAAAGACCCAAAAGAAGCTTCAATAGCATCTTTTAAATCACCTGATAAACGTCCTTTTCCTTCAGGATTCATCACTGTCCAAAATAAAGAGTGGTTATAAAATCCACCGCCATTATTTCTAACAGCACTGTTATTCATGTCTAAATTGGTTAAAATGTCTTCAATAGTTTTTCCTTCTAAATCAGTACCTGCAATTGCGTTGTTTAATTTAGTAGTGTATCCGTTGTGATGCTTGGTATGGTGGATTTCCATAGTGCGTGTATCAATATTTGGTTCTAACGCATCATAAGCGTATCCTAATTCTGGTAATTTAAATGCCATAATATATTTTTTAAAGATTGTTAATTTTAAATTTTAGCCAAATTTACAAAAAGCAAAACAAAATAATAATCTATTTGAATAATTAATCTTTATTGCGCCATATAGTTTGTATATTGTTCAGCTAAACATTTTAAATTTATGCAACAAAATCAATTTGTAGTTTATAATGCTTCTGCGGGATCTGGTAAAACATTTACCTTAGTAAAATCTTATTTAGAAACACTATTTTTAGCGTATAGTAAAGATAAGTTTAAGCATATTTTAGCCATTACCTTTACTAATAAGGCAGTGGCAGAAATGAAAGAGCGAATTTTAAAAAATTTAAAAGCCTTTGCAGATAAACGCATCTTATCAACTCCTGATTTTTTTGAAGAAGAATATAAAATGTTTACTGCTATTGCAGAAAAATTAGGAATATCAGAAAGTAAATTACATCATAAGGCAATTGTAGTACACGATGCTATTTTAAATAATTATGCCGCTTTTGATATTGTTACCATTGATACTTTTACGCACCGTATTATTAGAACTTTTGCGTATGATTTAAAGCTTTCTCAAAATTTTGAAGTGGCTTTAGATACGCAAGAAGTCTTGCAAGAAGCTGTAAATAATGTGGTTGCTAAAGTTGGTGAAGATGATGCATTAACCAATATGTTGATTGATTTTGCAATGCAAAAAGCAGATGACGATAAAAGTTGGGATATTTCATTAGATATTTTAAAAATATCTAAAATATTATTAAGTGAGAGTGAAATACAGCACGTAGAAGCGTTAAAAGATAAAAGTTTTAATGATTTTAAAAAACTGCGTAAAACATTAGCAGATAAAATAGCAAAAGCAACTGAAAAGGCAATTGAAATAGCTCAAAACCGGATAGATGTTTTTGATAAAAGTGGAATTAAGGAAAGTGATATCAAATTGGTTTATTTATATTTTGTAAAACTATCAGAAGGTGATTTTTTGGTTAAGTTTGATTTAGCTTGGCAAACAAAATTATTAGCAGGTAGTACGCTTTATCCTAAACGGGTTTCTGGAGAAATAGGAGGTATTGTTGATGCAATGCAAAAGGATATTGCGGCAGATTTTAGTGAAACGAAGCGCTTGTATTTTGAAATTTCATTTTTAAAGAATTTTCAAAAAAATAGCATTCCGTTATCCTTAATAAATGAAGTTCAAAAAGAGTTAAAACTATTGAAGGAAGATCAAAATATTTTATTAATATCAGAATTTAATAACATTATTGCTACTGAAATTAAAGGGCAGCCAGCACCTTTTATTTATGAACGTATTGGAGAACGGTATCAAAATTATTTTATTGATGAGTTTCAAGATACTTCTCAATTACAATGGGGTAATTTAATACCACTTACAGAAAATGCTTTGGTAACAGAGGCTAAAAAAGGAGAGCAAAATTCACTAATGTTAGTAGGCGATGCTAAACAAGCTATTTATAGATGGCGCGGTGGTAAAGCTGAACAATTTATTGATTTGTATGAAGAAGAAAAGGAATCTCCATTTTATATAGAAAAACAAGTAGAAAATTTAGATACCAATTGGCGAAGTTACAGTGAAGTGATTGATTTTAATAATCATTTTTTTACGCATTTAGCAAACTTTTTTGAGAGTGAAACGCATCAGAAGTTGTACGAAATTGGAAATTGTCAAAAAGAGAATTCTAAAAAAGGAGGTTATGTAGAAGTTTCTTTTGTTGCTAATAAAACCGTAGAAGAATCATCAGTATTATATCAAGAAAAAGTAGCGGAAATTATTACACGTGTTATTAATAACGGATTTGAACTAGCTGATATTTGTGTGATTACTCGTACTCGAAAAGATGGAGTAGCTATTGCGGATTACTTGACAGAAAAGCAAATTCCAATAGTGTCATCAGAAACTTTATTAATCAATAAAAGTGGGGGGGTGCAATTTATCATTTCGCTATTGTATTATTTGTTAAACCCCGAAAATAAAACAGCAAAAATAGACTCCTTATTCTTTTTATATCAGCAATTAAATATTACAGCATCTGAAAATGAATTTTACACACGCCTTTTAGCGGAACCTCAATCTAATTTTTTTAAAATATTAGCGACAGCATATCACATACAATTTGATTATAAATTAGCAGAAACACTTCCGTTTTATGAATTGGTAGAATATATAATCGGTTCCTTTAAGCTGGTTGAAAACTCCGATGCCTATATACAGTATTTTTTAGATGAAGTTTTACAGTTTACACAAAAAAAATCGACAGGTATTGCAGGTTTTTTAGAGTATTGGGAAACAAAAAAAGATAAATTGAGTATTGTAGCGCCAGAAGGAAATAATGCAGTAACCTTAATGACCATACATAAAGCAAAGGGGTTGGAATTTCCTGTGGTGATTTTTCCGTATGCCGACATGGATATTTACAAGCAAATAGATCCTAAAATTTGGTATCCAATACAAGAAGAAGCATACGCTGGTTTTCAAGAAGCTTATTTGAGTTACAATAAAGATGTAGAAGAGTATGGTGCTTTAGGACAAGAAATATATCAACAGCAACAATCGGAATTAGAATTGGATAATATCAACTTATTGTATGTGGTACTTACCCGAGCAAAAGAACAGTTATATATTGTTTCGAAGTTAGATTTAGATAAAGATGGAAATGAAAAGTTAAAAAAGTATTCAGGTTTTTTTATCCATTATTTAAAATCGATAGGAAAGTGGGATGATGATTTAGAATCGTATTCTTTTGGAAACGCTACTAAGAAATCAGTAAAAACAATTATTACAGAAACAGAACCTTTGCTATTTACATCCTCTTCAAGAATGGATCATAATTTAGCCGTCATCACAAAGTCTGGTTATTTATGGGGTACACATCAGCAAGAAGCCATTGAAAAAGGGAATTTAATACATTTACTGCTGTCTAAAATACAATACCAACGAGATGTAGCCATGGCGTTTCAGGAGTTAAAAGAGGAAGGTGTGTTGGTAGTGGAACAATTAGAGTTGTTACAGCCCATTGTAAAACAGTTGGTTTTAGATTCGCCACTTTCAAAATATTTTACAGAAGCATATGCCATATATAATGAACGTATCATATTAGATAAAAACGGGAATCAAATTATCCCCGATAGAGTGGTGGTTAAAAACAATAAAGCAATTATTATTGACTATAAAACTGGGGATGCAAAACCAGCATATCATCAACAGCTTCAAAAATATGAAGTGGCACTACAAGAAATGGGTTTTGAAGTAATAAAAAAACTTTTGGTGTATTTGGATAAAGAGATTATAATAGAAGAGGTAAAATAATTACCTTTGCAAAATATTTAAAAAATAAAATTATGTACGGAAAAATAAAACAACATTTACAAACCGAGTTAAAAGAGATTAAAGATAACGGGCTATATAAAAAAGAACGTATTATTACATCACCTCAAGATGCGGTAATAAAAATATCAACAGGTGAAGA
>JAJRPS010000054.1 GCA_024280635.1 Bacteroidota bacterium
GTTTTTACCATAAAAGAAAATATAAAACAAAAACGACAATACCGGAATCATTACAAACAACATTATAGGTAACTTTTCTCTTAATAAATCTACAAAAGATCGAATCTCATAAGCATTAGAAAATATTTTCTTAATCTTTTTTTCAAAAGGAATTTCAAATTCCGTTGCTACTTCAACATCTGGTTTTACTTTAGTAATTGAATCGTTTGCTTTTTCATGTAGCTCACTTTCTTTTTCTTCTTTTATACTTTCTTTCATTGCTGCTGCTATTTTAGTATAAACATTTTTTTCTGTTTTATTTTCATATAATATAGAAGATGAATTCATAATATTAAACAACATAAAAAAAACAAAACTAATAAATAAATACAATCGTAGGTGGCACATAAGAAGCTATTTTACCTACCAAATAGGTTTTTGTTAAATATGCAAGCTGTAGTAAAAGAACTTTTAAGGTTTTGAATAATTTAGCCTCAAAAGTAAAATAAGTAGCAAAAAAATCTTGAAATAATATTTTTATAGAAGCACGCTTAATGTGATTTTCTTGCCCACATTGGTGACAAAAATTCATTTCAGGTTTTAATTGCTCATTGCAATTAGAGCAGACTACTCTTTTCCTTCTTTTTTTACCCATTTTTAATGCTTTTTATGATATGCTTTTACTCCTGCCTCAATTTTTGTTGGCAAATAATCTTCTTTTGGGACTATGGGACAAGAATACTTTCCGCTATACGCACAATACGGATTAAAGGCTTCGTTAAAATTAATATCTATTGTATTTCCTTCAGGTATTCTGCATTCTATATATCGCCCACCACCATACGTAGTATCTCCATTGGTGTCATCTAAAAAAGGTAAAAACAAATAATCATCATAACCTTCTTTTTCCAACAAACCAATATTTTGATATACATTTAGTTGGTAGGTTTTCCCTTTTAATTTAAAAGAAACCACACCATACTTTACATACTCTGGTAAACGCGCTGTAGAGGTTTTCATCTTAAACTTTTTGGCTTCTGGAGTTCGTTTCAAGCTTGCTGTAACCACATAGGCACTATCGTATTTGAAAAAGTCTAATCCGGTAAAAGTAGCTCTGTCTTTTTCTGTTAAAGGTGATTTTGTAGCGTCTTTAAAATCGGCATTCATTTTACGCTGCCACTCTGTTTCACCAGTATTCAATTGCTTTTTTGGTGCGCAATTGATTAATAAGCTTACCATGAATAATAGAAGTATTTTTTTCATAAAAAATAATTTAACACTGTTATGCATTCCGTTTTAGATGCAATGCAGTCGAAATTCAAATATACAATATATCATTTGCTAAGCAATTTTAAAAGAAAACTTCATTCGATTGCATGCTACAATAAAAAACTCAAGTAACTGCTATATATTTTTTTGTATCTTATACAATATTAAATATAGCTGTCGTTTATATATAAAATCACTTTCTTTTGAAAAAAACATTTAAAATAATTATTCTTTTATTTACTGCATTTGGCATTAGCACTCTTTTATTTATTACTGCTGTAAACCATGATGTTTTTGGTCATATTTATTCTCAAAAAGAATTGAAAGCGTTTAAAAATGAAACCGCATCTCTAGTTTTTGCTACTGATGGAAGTATTATTGGTAAATATTTCAATAAAAATAGAACCAATGCAAATTTTAAAGACCTTCCAAAACACTTAATTGACGCACTTGTTGCCACAGAAGATTCTCGTTACTTTAAACACAAAGGAGTTGATGCTAAAAGTTTATTTAGAGTACTTTTAAAAACCATAATAATGCGTAACAATCGTTCTGGAGGAGGTAGTACCATTACGCAACAATTAGCCAAAAACATGTATGGACGATCCAATTATGGACCATTAACAATGCTCATTAACAAAACAAAAGAAGCTATTCAAGCATATCGTATCGAAAATACTTTTAGTAAAAATGAAATATTAAGCTTGTACTTAAACACGGTTTCTTTTGGCGAAAACGTGTACGGTATTGAAACAGCATCAAGACGTTATTTTAATAAATCTGTTTCTAAAATCAACATCCAAGAAGCTGCCGTTTTGATAGGTGTTTTAAAAGCCAACACCTATTACAACCCACATCTTAATAAAAATAACGCATTAAAAAGACGAAACATTGTGTTACAACAAATGCTAAAATATGAGTACCTAAGTAATGATGCATATGACTCTATTCAAAAAAAACCTTTAAAACTCTATTACAACAACATCACAAAGACAAATAAAGCAGGGTATTTTTTAGCTTTTGTAAAAGAAAAAGCAGCAAAAATAATTACTGAAATAAACATTTCTAAAAATCAACATTGGGATTTAGAAAAAGATGGTCTTCACATAGAAACCACTTTGGATATCCAATTGCAAAACTACGCATTTACTGCATTTAAAACTCACTTGAGCAGCATGCAGCAAAAATTACGTAATCAATATGAAACACCATGGCTTAAAAAGAAACTCAACAAGCATCTTAATAAAAAATTGAGTAAAGAAAAACTTTCAAATATTAAAGAAAAAACAACTCAACTTGTTTTTGATTGGAAAGGATATTATACCGATTCCATTACTAAAAAGGATAGCATATATCTAGAAGAAACCTTACTCCATGCTGGATTGATTGCTTTAAACCCTAAAAATGGAGCTATAAAAAGTTGGATTGGCGGGATTGATTATAACACCCATCCTTATGATCAAATACAAGCAAAACGACAAATGGCATCCTCCTTTAAACCAATCCTTTACGCAACTGCACTTGAAAACGATGCTATTCCTTGTCATTATTTAAGTAACGATTCTCTTGTGGTAACCGACTTTAACAACTGGAAACCCCAAAATGCAAATCATAAATTTGGAGGTAAATATTCACTTACTGGGGCACTTATAAATTCAAAAAACGTACCTACTGTTAATTTATTTTTTAAGACAGGTTTTGCTGCCATTCAAAAGTTATGGAATGCCCTTAAATTTAGTAGTCCATTAAAAGATACTCCCGCATTAGCTTTAGGAACTACAGATGCTTCTTTATATGAAGTAGCAAGAGCCTATGCCGCTTTTGCAAATCAAGGGGGAATTATCAATCCCTATTGTATTACTAAAATTACAACTGCAAACGGAATTGTAATTTATGAACATCCAAAAGAAAAAACTAAAAAAATACTTTCATATAGAACCACTGCCTTACTAAATGCTATGCTTCAAAAGACCATTAATCAAGGTACCGGAAAATCAATCCGTAACAATTATCATCTTAAAATGCCACTTGCAGGAAAAACAGGTACTTCACAAAATTATGCTGATGCATGGTTTATTGCCTACAACCCTAACCTTGTT
Organism: Bacteroidota bacterium; assembly: GCA_024280635.1. Taxonomy (GTDB): domain Bacteria; phylum Bacteroidota; class Bacteroidia; order Flavobacteriales; family Flavobacteriaceae. Next base: position 3,348 of record JAJRPS010000054.1, read on the forward strand.
ATGGCTAGCAGAGTGGGAGCGTCTTCTCCTAAAATACATTTTTACAACAGCAATGGAGCAGGTGCAAAATTAGCACTCCCTTTAGTAGTAAAAACGCTACAACAAATAGAAAATAACAACCTTTTAAGAAAGACGTACAGCACGAGTTTTACACCACTTCCTGAATATTTAATAGATGAATTGGATTGTCCTGATTTCAAAGAAAAAACGAATGTAGAAGATTTTTTAGATTTATTTAGAAGTCATAAAATAAACACTACACGTGCACAACGTAAAAAAAACAGACGTAAAAAAGGAAGCTTTTTTAAACGATTATTCGGTAAAAAATAAAAAAACTACCCCAACCACCCCTCTCTATCTAAACTCCTATATTGTATTGCTTCTGCAATATGAGTTGCATTAATATCATCATCCCCTTGTAAATCGGCAATGGTTCGAGAAACTTTTAAAATTCGATCATACGCTCTTGCTGATAAATTTAACCGTTCCATCGCATTTTTTAGCATTGCTTTTGATGCTGCATCCAACACGCAAAACTGCCGAATATGCTTCACATTCATTTGTGCGTTATAATGTACTTTTTTTATTTTCTTAAACCGTTTTGTTTGTACATTCCTTGCTGCAATTACACGCGCTCGTATTACCGATGATGATTCTGCTTTACGCTCATCCGTTAATTTTTCAAAAGGAACAGGCGTTACTTCTATATGAATATCAATACGATCTAACAATGGACCTGATATTTTCCCCAAATACCGTTGCATTTCGATTGGAGAAACCATTGTAGGACTGTTGGCATCATTAAAATACCCACTCGGACTCGGATTCATACTAGCCACCAACATAAAACTACTGGGGTATGTTACTGTAAACTTCGCACGAGAAATTGTAACCTCTCTATCTTCTAAAGGTTGTCTCATTACCTCTAAAGCACTACGCTTAAATTCTGGTAATTCATCTAAAAACAACACTCCATTATGTGACAACGAAATTTCTCCAGGTTGCGGATAACTTCCGCCACCAACAAGTGCAACATCAGAAATTGTATGATGCGGACTCCTAAAAGGTCGTTGTGTCATCAATCCAACATCCTTAACATTACCCACAACACTATGTATTTTAGTGGTTTCCAACGCTTCATGTAAAGTCATTGGAGGTAAAATGGAAGGTAGTCGTTTAGCCAACATTGTTTTTCCTGCTCCGGGAGGACCAATTAAAATAACATTATGACCACCCGCAGCAGCAATTTCCATACATCGCTTAATAGACTCTTGCCCCTTTACATCACTAAAATCAAATTCAGGAAATTCCACATCTTTATAAAACTCCTCACGTGTATTTATAACAGTTTGTTCCATTGGAGTTCCTTTATCAAAAAACTCAATAACCTCTAGTATGTTTTCAATACCATAAACCTCCAAATCATCAACAACAGCAGCTTCTTTTGCATTTTGTTTGGGCAAAATAAAGCCTTTAAAACCTTCCTTTCTAGCATTAATAGCTATAGGTAATGCTCCTCGTATGGGTTGTAAACTTCCATCCAAAGACAATTCACCCATAATTAAATATTTATCAATGTCTTCCGATTTTATTTGCCCCGACGCCGCTAAAATTCCCATAGCAATTGGCAAGTCATAAGAACTACCTTCTTTACGCAAATCTGCAGGAGCCATATTAATAGTAATGCGCTTACCCGGAATTTTATACTTATTGTTTTGAAGTGCTGCTGCAATACGATAGTTACTCTCTTTAATAGCATTATCTGGCAAGCCCACCAAGTGATAACCCACACCTTTCACTATATTTACCTCAATGGTAATAGTAGTTGCTTCAACTCCAAAAAAGGCACTTCCATAAACTTTTATTAACATATTGCATACATTTAAAATTAATAGGGGCTTCTACTAAAGTAATCATTTTAAATGAAATTTAAACTTTTAACACAGCTTATTCTGTTTTAACACCTAAATTACAATCCTAATTTGAGCTTTATTGATTACTTTTGATGCGTAAATTTAGTTAAAAAAATGAAACCCTATATTATAGCCCCTTCAGAAAGAATTCTAGAAACCGAACGTTTTTATTTGCGTAGATTTATTTTAGACGATGCTCCTTTTTTATATCATTTAAATAAAAATGAAAATGTAATGCGCTATACCGGTGATGTGCCGTTTAAAAACATTAAAACTACAGAAGAATTTATAAAAAATTATACCCATTATGATGATTATAATATGGGGCGATGGGCAATTTGCGATAAAAAACAAGGAGAATTTATGGGTTGGTGCGGTTTAAAATATCATTCGGAAAAAGATTTTGTTGATTTGAGTTGTCGTATTGTAGAAAAACATTGGAATAAAAATATTGCTACAGAAGTTTCTAAAACGGTCTTGTTATACGGATTCAATTCTATACACATTCAAGATATTTATGCTTATGTTGATGTTAGAAATAAAACAGCTATAAAAGTTGCTAAAAAATCGGGGTTATTTTTTTTAAAAGAAGTAGTACAGGAAGGAAACCCTACTTTTATCTTTCATATTAAAAATGATGCCATCACCGTAAAAGAAATTCCTACCACAGCTACTTATGCTATTAGACAACAAGTTTTACGCCCTACAAAACCAATAACCGCATGCCAATTTGAAGCTGATGATGAACAAAATACTTTCCATTTAGGCCTATATTATTACGGCTCCCTTGCAGGTATAGCTACTTACATAAAAAAGGATAATGTACTTTTTAACACTTCCAATCAGTACCAACTAAGAGGTATGGCTATGGATGTACGCTTTCAAGGCAAAAAACTAGGTAATGTTATTTTAAAAAAAGGAATGCAACTTTTAAAAGAAAAAAAATGTGAATTACTATGGTGTAACGCTCGCAAAAAAGCAATTGATTTTTACACTCGTTTTGGTTTTCAAAGTATAGGTGATGAATTTGAAACTCCTGAAATTGGCACTCACATTTGTATGTTCAAAAATACAACACCAAAATAAAAATTATTTTGTAACTTGTCAATACTAATAACAACATTAAAGATTAAAAAAAAATGAGAGCAAGAGGAAGTGGACTAAAAATAAGATTACTAATTGGAGCAGCAATTATTGCTTTTGCATTTCTTAAAAAATGTAGTCAACAAGAAGTAAATCCATATACAGGACGTAAACAAACCATAACCATCTCACCTACCCAAGAAATTAAAATTGGATTGGATAGTCGCAACCAAATAGCACAACAACATGGAGGCTTATATCCTGACGAACGCTTGCAGGCGTATGTTGATATGGTAGGTGATAAATTAGTGAATTCTAGTTTAGCGCGTGAAACTCCTTACAAATATGAATTTCATTTGTTAGCAGATGAGCGTGCCATAAATGCTTTTGCTCTACCCGGAGGGCAAGTTTTTATTACTTATGCTTTACTTTCAAAACTAAAGAGTGAAGATCAATTGGCAGGAGTTTTAGGTCATGAAATTGGTCATGTTTTAGGAAAGCATTCCGCTGAGCGTATTGGCGAAACTGAATTTTGGAAAACCATATCATCAGGAGCATCTGTAGGTGCTGACATGGGTGGATTAGTTGGAGGTATTGGTCAAACAACCCTCTTAAAAAACGGTAGAGATGACGAGTTAGAAAGCGATGATTTAGGTGTGAAATTCATGATTGATGCTGGGTACAACCCTACAGAAATGATTGAAGTTATGAAAATACTAAAAGCATCTGCGGGAGCTAATAGAGCTCCTGAATTTCAAAGCACACACCCCGATCCAGATAACAGAATTGCACACATCAAAGAATCCATTCGAAAACACAAACGCTAATACTTATCTTTAGTAATAGAAAAAACCTGCAAAATTGCAGGTTTTTTTTTGATTGTATATTATTGGAGCAAAAATTTAAATTAATTTAGATTTTAATTGATAGTTTTTATTTGGGTGGTAAATAAACAAACATGACTTTCCTTTTATTTTTGATATCACTGCAGCACTTATTGCTGTTGGCAAAGAAGGACAACCTAAAGATCTACCCAAACGACCATGCTTTTTAATAAAATCTGGATTGGCATATTTTGCTCCATGCATCACCACGTATCTATTTCTTGCATTGTCATTAATACCACGTTCCTGTCCATCTAAAAACAAAGACAATCCATTTTTACCATAATACGTTTCATTTGGAATATAAAACCCTAATGAACTTTTATATGAATTACTTGTATTTGAAAATTGTGTTGCAAATTTACCTCCTGTATTTCTACCATGAGCCACAACTGTATGAAACAATACTTTATGCGTAGTCATATCTAATACCCACATTCTTTTTTGAGTAGATGATAAACTAAAATCAATAATTGTTAATGTTTTATTTTTAATGTTACCTTGCGCTAGCAACTTATAATATCCTTTAACGGCAAAAGAAAAGCTTATCAATTGGGGTATTGAAGCATTTTTTACCGCAAAGGATTCATATAAGTTTACAATAACAGCATCTTCTTCTAAACTTTCAACTTTAAAATTTGGGGCAATTCCAATGTCAGATGCTGCTATTATAGGGGTAACCGTAAATAATGTAATGCACAAAACAAAAAGTGTAATCTTATTTAAGTAATTCATATTTAGGGCTATGTGTTTTAATTATCAACACTGCAAATATATCAAATTACCAATATCATCCAAACTTTTCTACGAAAAAAAATGCATCTCACCGAAAAAACATATCACTTTATCGACAAAACACCTTATTTATTGCTTATTTGTTATTTTTAATAAAATGAGGGAAAATGAAGATAATTCCCAAAATAAAAAAGCAATTAGTTGTATCTTTGCACATACATTGATTCACTTATTTATCTCACCAATATTGTGTATCTTTTAAATAAAACCAGATGAATAAAAAAACAATTCTTTTAATATTAGACGGTTGGGGTATTCCAGAAATCAAAGAAGCCTCTGCTATTTATCATGCTAATACTCCTTTTATTGACAGCTTATATAAAAAATACCCAAACGCAACTTTACGCACTGATGGTATGAATGTAGGGCTACCAGAAGGACAAATGGGAAACAGTGAAGTAGGACACATGAACTTAGGAGCTGGTAGAATTGTTTATCAAGATTTTGCTCGCATCAATTTAGCCGTAAAAAAGGATACTTTAAAAAATGAACCTCAGCTTATAAAAGCATTCCAATACGCAAAAGACAATAATAAAGATGTACATTTTTTAGGTTTAACTTCTAATGGTGGTGTGCATTCACACATTAATCACTTAAAAGGATTGGTTACCGCTGCTAATGACTTCGGATTAAAAAACACTTTTATTCATGCCTTTACAGACGGTAGAGATGTAGACCCGAAATCAGGAATTCACTTATTAGCTGATTTACAAAACTTCTTAAAAGATACACCCACAAAATTAGCTAGTGTTATTGGTCGTTATTTTGCCATGGATAGAGATAATCGATGGGAACGCATTGCTAAAGCCTTTCATTTATTAGTAAATGCTAAAGGAAAAAAAACCAACAACATCTTAGAAACCATTCAAAAAAGCTACAACAATAACATCACAGACGAATTTATTGAGCCCATTGTTATTACCCAAAACAACGCTCCAATTACCCAAATTAAAGAAGGTGATGTCGTTATCTTTTTTAATTTCCGAACCGATAGAGGTCGCGAATTAACCAAAGCCCTAACTCAAGAAGATTTTCATGAACAGAACATGCATAAATTAAGCTTGATCTTTACAACCATGACCAATTATGATGATTCCTTTACCGGAGTCAATGTTATTTTTAATAAAGATCATTTAAAAGATACTTTAGGCGAAGTGTTAGCAGAAAATGGTAAACATCAAATTCGCATTGCTGAAACTGAAAAATATCCACACGTAACTTTCTTTTTCAATGGTGGTAGAGAAACTCCTTTTAATAATGAAGAACGCATACTATGTCCTTCTCCAAAAGTAGCTACTTACGATTTAAAACCTGAAATGAGCTCTGGAGAAATTACCGCAGCCATTATACCAGAGATAAACAAACAAAAAGCCGATTTCATTTGCCTTAATTTCGCAAATCCTGACATGGTTGGACATACAGGGAGTATGGAAGCTGCTATAAAATCATGCGAAGCAACAGATATTAGCACAAAAAAAGTAATTAAAGCAGCCCTTGCAAATGGATATACTACTATTGTAATTGCCGACCATGGTAACTGTGAGAAAATGATTAATGAAGATGGTAGTCCTAACACCGCACACACTACAAACCCCGTTCCTTTAATTATTGTAGATAACGATATTAAAGCAGTAAAAGACGGTATTTTAGGTGATATTGCCCCTACTATCTTAGATTTACTAGGAATACCACACCCCAAAACAATGACACAACATTCGCTTATCATAAAATAAACCAAACAGATATCTTCTACAATTCCTGATTTAGACTTTCTAAATCGGGAATATTTTTGAATAGCATTTCATATAAAAAATTGTATTTTTGCAACATGTTAAATACAAAAATTATAGCAGTTGATTTTGACGGCACCATTGTAGAAGATGCGTATCCTAAAATTGGAAAACCCCAATTATTTGCATTTGAAACCTTAAAACGCTTACAAAATGATGGACACCGTTTAATACTGTGGACCTATAGATGTGGATCCAAATTAGATGAAGCCGTTGCTTTTTGCAAAACAAATGGAATTGAATTTTATGCCATAAACAGCAGTTTTCCTAATGAAAAATACAACCTTAAAGAAAGCCGTAAAATTGCTGCTGATATTTTTATTGATGACCGCAACATAGGTGGTTTTATGGGCTGGGGAAATGTTTATCAACAACTAACAAATGAAAAAGCTCCTAATTTACAAGGAAGCAAAAAAACTTTTTTTGCTTCCTTGTTTTCATCAAAAAAATAATTGCCAACTATCTTATTTCATCAAAAAAAGTTTTAGCAATACTTTCCCTATGATTAGGATGTGCTATTTTAACCAACTCATTAACACGTTGTTTTATTGTTTTTCCGTATAAATTAGCCACACCATACTCTGTTACCACATAATGCATGTGCGCACGAGTAGTAACTACACCTGCTCCTTTATTTAAAAAAGGAACAATACGGCTTACCCCTTTATTAGTTTGTGAAGGCAATGCAATGATTGCTTTACCGCCATCACTTAAAGATGCTCCGCGCATATAATCCATTTGCCCCCCTACTCCGGAGTACATATGTGTGCCAATAGAATCGGCACAAACTTGCCCTGTCAAATCAATTTCTATTGCAGAATTAATGGCTATCATTTTTGGGTTTTGCTTAATCATAGACACGTCATTCACAAAATCTGACGCCTTCATCTCTATAAATGGATTATCATCTACATAATCATACAAACGCTGGCTACCCATTAAAAAAGTTGCCATTGCTCGCCCAGGGTTTACTCCTTTATTATTACCATTAATAACATCTTTCAAAATTAAATCAATAACCCCATCCGAAAACATTTCAGTATGCAATCCTAAATTCTTATGATTTCCTAAACGAGATAATACTGCATTAGGTATATTTCCTATTCCCATTTGTAAAGTAGAACCATCTTCAATCATTTCAGCAATATAATCCCCTATTTTGATTTCTATAGCATTGGGTTCTGGAAAAATATGAGTAAATATAGGCGTATTGTGTTCTACAAAAATATCCAATTCAGAAATATGAATAATTCCATCTCCATGTGTTCTTGGCATATAAGTGTTTATTTGCGCTATAACCGTTTTTGCATTATCAATTGCCGCCAAGGTTGCCTCTACAGAAACCCCCAACGAACAATACCCATGTCTATCAGGCGGTGAAACCTGTATTAAAGCAACATCTAAGGGAATTATATTTCGTTTAAACAATAACGGCAATTCACTTAAAAAAACTGGCGTATAAGACCCATTTCCTGCTTTGATAGTATGCCTAACATTTTTACCAATAAAAAATGAATTTACATGAAAGCTATCGCTGTATTTTGGGTTTGCATATGGCGCACTACCTTCGGTATGCAAGTGGCAAACCTCAACGTTTTTCAACTCCTCATGCCTGTCCGACATAGCATCAATTAAAATTTGCGGGGTTGCTGCTGCCGCTTGCACATAAACCCTATCATTACTCTTTATTACTTTTACTGCTTCCGCAGCACTTACTGATTGATACATACTTATAATTTTATACTGCAAAATTACAGCTTTATAAATACTCAAAACCTAACATATATCAGTTTTTATCCTTTTTAAAATATTTCTTTAAGTAGCATCTATACTACATTAAAATTAGTAACTTTGCGGTCTAATTTTTCAAAAAATGATCAAGCTAAAATCACCCGAAGAGATAGAGTTAATGCGTATAAGTGCGCAAATAGTTTCCAAAACACTTGGTGTTATTGCTAGTGAAATAAAACCTGGAGTAACTACTCTACATCTAGATAAAATAGCAGAAGAACACATTAGAGATTTAGGTGCTATTCCTGGTTTTTTAGGAATGTATGATTTTCCAAACACGCTTTGTATTTCACCAAATGCTCAAGTAGTACATGGTATTCCAAACGATACTCCTTTAGAAAATGGAGATATTTTATCAGTAGATTGTGGTGCTTTAATTAATAATTTTTATGGTGATCATGCCTATACTTTTGAAGTAGGAGATATTGCTCCAGAAACCAAAAAACTTTTACAAGTAACTAAAGAAAGTTTATATGTTGGTATTCGTGAATTTAAAGTCGGTAACCGTGTAGGTGATGTTGGTTATGCTATTCAAAAATACTGTGAAGATCATGGTTACGGAGTAGTACGTGAGTTAGTAGGTCATGGATTAGGAAAAACCATGCATGAAGACCCGCAAATGCCAAACTACGGAAAACGAGGAAGGGGTAAAAAATTTAAAGAAGGATTAGTCGTTGCCATTGAACCGATGATAAATTTAGGAACGCATAAAATTCAGCAATTACGTGATGGGTGGACCATTTTAACACAAGACAGACAACCTTCAGCTCATTTTGAACATGACATTGCTATTGTAGATGGTAAGCCTCAGCTTTTATCTACTTTTGACTATGTTTATGAAGCATTAGGAATTACGAGTACTGAGGAAGACGAATTTAGAAAATAAAATAATTCGCTAGTCAATCGTGTCGCTATTCAAAACTATCTTAAATACAATACCAAGACCCATACTTATCAAATTAAGTTATGTAGCGCGCCCTTGTATTGCTTTCTTTTTAAAAGGAAATACCTATACCGACCCTATTAACGGCAAAAGTTACCGTAAATTTTTACCATACGGTTATGAAACGCAACGCCAAAACGTATTGTCACCCGCTACCCTTTCTTTAGAACGACACCGTTTATTGTGGTTATATTTACAAAACGAAACTGACTTTTTTACCGCACCAAAAAAAGTACTACATTTTGCTCCTGAACAATGTTTTTTAAAACGTTTTAGGGCATTGAATAATCTAGATTATACTACTACCGATTTACTATCACCTCTAGCGGATGTAAAAGCCGATATTTGCAACCTTCCTTTTCAAGATAACACCTACGATTTTATTTTATGCAACCACGTTTTAGAGCATATTCCAAATGACACTAAAGCAATGCAGGAACTCTTTAGAGTTCTAAAAATTGGCGGAATAGCAATCTTGCAAATACCACAAGACCTCAATCGTAAAACTACTTTTGAAGATAATAGCATTATCGACAAAAAAGAACGTGCTAAAATTTTTGGTCAATATGACCACGTACGCATTTACGGTCGTGATTATTTTGATAAACTAAGAAACATTGGTTTTACTGTTGAAGAGGTTGATTACACCGCTACTTTATCAGATACTGATATTACCAAATACTGTTTAACTAAAGGAGAAATTATTCCGGTGGTTAGAAAATAAAATATTTGATTGCAAACAAAATAACGCCTATAAAACCACCTACCAAAGCTCCATTTAAACGGATGTATTGCAAGTCGTCACCTACCTTATCTTCTATTTGTGATACTAAATCAACGTCCTTTAAATTAGCCAAACTCTCAGATACTACATTGGCTATTAAATGGTGATTTTCATCAATCATACGCACAATAGTGTCTTTTAAGAACTGATCTATTTTCATTAACAGTTGCTTATCTGTAGTCAAGTTTTCCAGTAAGGCTTGATATTGTTTTCTTAAAAATGCTACTAATTTACTATTAGGGTTTTCTAATGCATCTACTAACTTTACTTGCATGTTCTTTAAAAAAGAAACCAGTATGTTATTGGCACCTAAATGTTTTACAAGATGTTCTTGTATTGCTACTACATTTGCTATTGCATCAGCATCATTACAAATTAATTTATTGCTAAATTCTAATATCTGTGCATCTACTTTTTTACGTATAGGATGGTTTACATCTTGTTTTGCCTCTACTACAAAAGTGTTTATTGCTGTGATAAGTTTATTGACTACCGTTTCATTATCAAAACCTCCAAAAACCTGTGCTCCGGTTACAAAAATATTTTTAAAAGTACTTTCTAATTTTAATTTTTCCGCTTGTTTTTGCACTATTTTCTCTAAAACCTTACGTGTTTCTGGTGTATTTACTGATTTCTCAATAGTATTTAACACCGTTTCCCATAGCACATAGTTTTTTTTTTGCTCTATACTTTGCTGTATCCAATTCCCTAGGGGTTGTGCAACAGCAATGCTTGACATTTCTTTTTTCAACAGCTTTTCTAAAGGAAGGGGATACTCATAAAAAGCTGTTGTTTTAACTATTTTCAACAATGTTTTATTTACAAATTCTAAGAGGCTTTGCTCGTGCTTTTGAGCGTAAGTAAGTATTTTTTTAGCAAGATTTATTTTTTCTATTTTCGAAACAATACTCGTCTTACTCAGCCATTCATTTTCTACCAAATCTACAATACCGTTTGATAATTTTTTTCTTGATTTTACAATGATATTGGTATGTTTTTTTACAAACGGAATGGGTATTTCAGCAAATAATGCCCGTACCGCAAACCAATCGGCAAAACCACCCACAACTGCCGCCTCAAAACCTGCTAACAAAAACTCCCATCCTTGGTGTTGTAAATAATGAAATTTTATTCCCGCCAACAATAACACCATTCCGAATAATGAAATGGCTAATGCTATGGCACCTACTTTATTTTTTTTTGTTTTCATAAGTTGCAAGTATCCTTACTTTAAAATAGCTAATAATTGCTTTGTATTTTTAAGAGTATTATCTGGTTTTATACACATTTTCATCTCTGAATTGGCTACAATAAACTGTTCATTTATAGTTACACCAGCAACCACTACATCTCCACCAAAAAAATGACGAGCATCTTCATGTTGTTGTACAAGGTCTTCTAAAAATGAAAACAATCTTTCTCGTTCTTTTGCATTTTTTTGCACCACTATGTGTTTTATTTTGGGCAACTTCAAAATAACACTACGTGCTATGGTTTCAATTGTTATGGTGTATTTTCCCATCGTTATTTGTTGTAAATTAGTTAAATTTACAGCTACTGGTTTTCTTTTTTTAGACTTCAAAAAAGCACGTAAGAATTTTAACATGGATTTGTAATATCAATTTCATTATTATACTATCAAAGGTAACAAAAAAAGGATTGATAAAATCTTTTTTAAACATCCTCTTTTTACCGCTGTCTTTTTTTAACAAATAATTAAGGGGCTTATAGCTATACAACCCATAACTTTGTTTTAATCAATCAAAAAAAATATGAAAAAAGCAATTTCGTACTTTCTGATGCTCATCACTTCAGGCTTTATAATGTCACAAGACAATACCCTTCATAAGGAATTAAAAATTACACGAGTACAAAAAGCACCCAAAATAGATGGTGTCCTAGATGATGAAGCATGGGAAAAAGCAACTATTGCCAACAATTTTGTTATGTTTCGCCCAGACAGCGGCACCCCCGAACCACAAAATTTAAAAACAGAAGTCAGAGTAGTATACGATAATGATGCCATTTATTTTGGCGCATATTTATATGATGACAACCCAAATGAAATACCAAGAGAATTTCAAACACGTGATAATTTTGGTAATGCCGATTTTTTTGGGGTAGTTTTAAACCCTGCAAATGATGGTATCAATCAAACCGAGTTTTTTGCAACTAGTGCTGGCAACCAATTGGACGCTAAAGTAAGTGCTGGTGGTCGGGAAGATTTTAGCTGGAACTCCGTTTGGCAAAGTCAAATATCAATGACTAACAAGGGCTGGATTGTGGAAATGAAAATACCTTACTCCGCATTGCGATTCAGCAACGAAAAAATACAAACATGGGGACTAAATTTTCATCGTCATTACCGAAAAACTAGAGACCAATATACCTGGAACCCTATCAATAGAGAAAAAGGAACCCTTAGCCAATATGACGGCATCCTTACGGGTATTGAAAACATAAAACCACCAACACGCTTAAGTTTTAATCCCTTTATATTTGGAGGAGTAACCCGTTACGATGGCACTGACGAATACAACTGGAGTGCAGGTTTAGATGTAAAATATGGTCTCAATGAAAATTTTACTTTAGATGCTACGCTGATTCCTGATTTTGGACAAGTTGGCTTTGATGATGTTACCTTAAATCTAGGTCCTTTTGAACAACGATTTTCGGAACAGCGAACTTTTTTTACTGAAGGAACAGATTTATTTCAAAAAGGAGGTTTGTTTTTTTCTAGAAGAATTGGTAGCGCTCCCACAGGACACCCAAATTTAGCTATAAATGAAGAAGAAATTGACCGCCCCAATATTGTAGAGGCTTTAAATATTATTAAAATTTCTGGCAGAACAAAAAAAGGATTGGGTATTGGATTTTTAAATGCCATTACCAAAAAAACAGAAGTAGAAATTAAAAAAACTGAAACTATTGACGCAAATGAAGTCATTAGCTACCGCAAAGAAGTGATTGAACCACTTGCCAATTACAACGTACTTGTTTTAGATCAACAATTCAATAAAAATTCGTCCGTTAGCTTCGTAAATACTAATGTTATTAGAAATGGTGAATTTAGAGACGCTAATATTACTGCGCTACTATATGATCTTAAAACCAAAAACAATAAATACGGTGTTGATGGTGGTATCGCTATGAGTAACGTATATAATGGCAATAGCAAAAACCCAGTTACAGGTCTAGAAGGTGAAATTGAAATTGGTAAAATTAGTGGGAAACACCAATATGATTTAGGCTTAGAATTTATTACCAAAAAATATAATAAAAACGATTTAGGTTTTCAAAGAGGCAGTAATGAAATGGACGTTATCGGAAGCTACTCTTACCGAATATTTAAACCAAAAGGAATTTTTAACTCCTATAATTTTCATGTTTGGGGAAACACTCATTATTTAATGGAGCTAGATGACACCACTGAAAGCTATCAAGAAAAATCAAATTTATATACCGGTAATCGTTTTGGCATAAATGCCTTTTTCCTAACAAAAAAACAACTTGCTTTTGGTGTAAATGCAAACACAGGTGTTGGGTTGCAATATGATTATTATGAACCAAGAGTTGATGGGCGTTTTTTTAAAAACAATTCCTCTTCTGGAATGAATATCTGGATTTCTACAGATTACAGCAAAAGATTTGCTATAGATATTTCTGCCTTCCAGAGTATTCAATTTAATAATACCGAAAAATATACTTCCCTAAATTTTTCACCAAGATATCGCTTCAATAATAAGGTAATCCTCATTTATCAATTAAATTACGGTTTTGGAAATAATGAAAAAGGGTATATAACACAAAATAGTAGTGATATTATTTTTGGAAATCGAAAAATAAAACGAGTAACCAATAGTGTCTCTACCAAATATAACTTTAGCACTAAAGCCGCTTTATCCTTATCTTTTAGACATTTTTGGTCACCCGTAAGTTATGATAATCAGTATTATAAATTAGAAAATGACGGAACGCTAAGCAATAGTAATTATACCGCAAACCACGATATCAATTTTAATACTTGGAATATTGACCTAAGTTTTAACTGGGAATTTGCTCCCGGTAGTCAATTGATTGCTTTGTACCGTAACTCTATTTTTAATCAAGATGATCAATCTCAATTAAATTTTAATGACAACCTCAACAATTTATTTGACCAACAAATACAACACAACCTCTCGTTAAAATTAGTGTATTACATTGACTATAACAATATCAAAGGAATTTTTAAAAAGACCAATAGCTAAAAATTAGGAGAAGTCAGTTAGTTTACTTACTTTCCCTTTTCTATTTTTACATCAGATGATTACAGCAAAAAACATTCATAAATACTACGAAGATTTACACGTTTTAAAAGGGGTAAACTTACACATTAAAAAAGGTGAAATTGTTTCCATTGTAGGGAGCTCTGGAGCAGGAAAAACCACCTTATTGCAAATTTTAGGAACCTTAGATGCTATTGATAAAAAAACGAACAGTCAGTTATCTATCAATAACACAATTGTTAACACTTTGTCTGAAAAAGAATTGGCGAAATTTAGAAACGAACACATTGGATTCATTTTTCAATTTCATCAATTATTACCTGAATTTACTGCGCTAGAAAACGTATGTATTCCTGCTTTTATAGGAAACAAAAACAAAATTGAAACCGAAAAAAAAGCACTTGAATTGTTAACCTTTTTAGGTTTAGCTGAAAGAGCCAATCATAAACCCAATGAATTATCTGGAGGAGAACAACAACGAGTAGCCGTAGCAAGAGCATTAATTAATAATCCTGCTGTTATTTTTGCTGATGAACCTTCGGGGAATTTAGACTCTAAAAGTGCAGAAAACCTACATCAACTCTTTTTTAAACTTCGTGATAAATTTAATCAAACCTTTGTGATTGTAACACATAACGAAACATTAGCTAATATGGCAGATAGAAAATTAGTAATGAAAGACGGTAATATTGTAGTATGAAACAAACATTTTTAGAAATCGTCCATTTCATAAAACATCCTATCTACCAAAAAGATAACAATGCTAATTTAAAAGAAAAGATAAAAGTATTTATAAATATTTTGGGTATTAGTTTTCTTACCAGTATAGCACTACTTATTCCAATAGGCTTGTTATTGAAGTTATTTGGAATGAGTGAAATAGAGCATGATTTAGGCAAGCTACTAAGCGAACATTCTATCTATTTTGTTCTATTCATGATAGCCATCATTGCGCCTTTATTTGAAGAATTAATTTTTAGAGCTCCTTTGAGTTTATTTAAAAATAAATACTATTTCCCAATAGTATTTTACACCTCAGCAATTTCTTTTGGAGCAATCCATATCTTTAATTATGAAATGAGCACAAAACTATTAGTAATAGCTCCAGTATTGATAATGCCTCAATTAATACTCGGACTTTATTTTGGATACATCCGTACTCGTTTGGGGTTACGGTGGTCAATGTTTTTACACGCTTGTTATAACGTAATTTTAACCATCCCAATGTTTTCATTTGACAATTAATGCAAACTCCCTTTTCACAAATCGAACTCAAAGAATTTTTGGACACTAAAGTTTTGGAGTATAATAACCCTAAATTTATTGAGAGTGATCCCATTCAAATTCCGCATCAATTTAGCTTAAAAGAAGATATTGAAATTTCAGGATTTCTAACCGCAACTATTGCTTGGGGAAAACGCAATATGATTATTAAAAATGCGACTAAAATGATGGACCTGTTAGGTAATTCGCCTTATGATTTTATTATGAACCACAAACCGTATCACCTAAATACTTTTGAAGGTTTTGTTCATCGTACATTTAACAGTACTGACTTCAGCTGTTTCATAATCGCATTACAACATATTTATAAAAATCACAACGGACTAGAAGCTATATTTACCCCAAAAGAAGGTGAAAACACACAAGATGTTATTGCCAATTTTAAACAGGTTTTTTTTGAAATTGAGCACCCTATAAGAACCACCAAACATGTATCTAACCCTCAAAAAGGAAGTGCGGCAAAACGCATTAACATGTTTTTACGTTGGATGGTGCGTAATGACAATGCTGGTGTAGATTTTGGGATTTGGAAAAACATAAATCCCGCATTACTTTCTTGTCCTTTGGATGTGCATTCTGGTAATGTTGCTCGTAAATTAGGCTTATTAAACCGCAAACAAAACGATGCAAAAGCATTATGTGAATTGGATAACAGCTTGCGAGAACTAGACCCAATAGACCCTGTTAAATATGACTTTGCCTTATTTGGTCTAGGAGTTTTTGAAAGTTTTTAATTGCGGAGTAGTAGCTTAAAGTGAAATTTTAATAATTTGTTTTCTTTATTTTAATCACTCAAAACTGACACCCCTCATATTAGGGGTTTTTATATTTCATTATTTAATTTTATCAAAAAACAACATAACCTATATATGTTTGTAATGAGCTTATAGCAATATAAGTTTATTAAGTAAGTTTTTTTTGTAAAAAAGTCTTGTTATTTTAACAAGACTTTTTTTATAACGTTCGAAATTATTTTAAATACAAACCTTTATATTTCATCAGGGTTGTAGCCAATGTATGGCATTTTAGTTTCTTTAAAAACAATTCCATACTCTTCTAATTCCTTTAAAATAGGATTATACACCTCTTTTCGTATTGGTAATTGCACTCCTGGAGTTTTAATTTTACCATTTAAAATAGCTAATGTTGCAATAGCTACAGGCAAACCTACCGTTTTTGACATTGCGGTAAAAGTTTGATCATCTCCTAAAATAACCATTTTAGAATCTATTTGTTTTTTCTCACCATTTAAAATATACCCAAATTTATGATACATCACTATCATATCCTTATCCTCTGGAGCAAGCGTCCATTTCTCTTCTAAAATTTTTTGTAATATTTTTGCAGGTGTTGCATTTTTTAATCCCACTTTTTTATCAGCATTAAAAATATCAAGCTCCAATAACTTCGCCCACATAACATCATCTTGATCCACTTTTAACTCATGACGCATTTTTAAACGCACCGTATTGGTTGGGTGGTATGGTAAAAAAGCATTTACAAAATCTTTATAACTCATATTTTCAGAGTTTTCTAAAATATAAGAGTCATCTGTCATTCCTAACTGCACAAACATATTCCAAGCTCGTGAATACCCTACCCTACGCACAGTACCTCTATACATGGTTGGGATATCATCAATACCATAAATACTCCTGTAACTTAAAGAGTTTCTATTGGCATACGCCTCAAACTTACCATAACCTTCTACTTCTAAAAACTCGGTACGTCTAAACAAACGGTTATACGGTATGTATTTGTATTGTCCTTCTTGTATAAATTGAGCTACTCCTCCTTGTCCTGCTAAAACCACATTACGAGGATTCCATGTAAACTTATAATTCCATAAATTAGTATCACTTTCTGGAGCTACTAAACCACCACAAAACGATTCAAACAAAATCATTTCACCTCCTTTATCTTGAATACGATCAATTACTTGCTTGGCACTCATGTGATCAATACCAGGGTCTAAACCAATTTCATTCATAAAAACCAAACCTTTTGCTTTCACCGCTTCATCAAGGGCTTTCATATCATCACTAATATAAGAAGCTGTAACCATATGTTTTCCAAAAGTAACGCAATCTTTTGCTACCTCTATATGAAAACGAGCAGGTAACATTGAAATTACAATGTCTGCATTTTTTATTGCCTTTTGGCGCTCCTCTTCTTTAAAAATATCCAACCTAATTGCAGTTGCATTTTTATGGTTTTTCACGTGTTCTTGAGCGTTTTCCAAAGAAAGATCTCCTATAATGACATGTAAATTTTCTGATTCTGATTTTCCAATTAAATAGGTAATTAAATTTGAAGCAGATCTTCCTGCTCCAATTACTAATATATTTCTCATTTTGTAGTAAATTTGGTGTTAGTCTTTTTTTGGCGTGTACGAAAATATAAAATAGAACCGTGTAAAACAATTTATTATGAATAAAAAAATTTTAATTACCGCATGCATTTTAGCAATATTAGCTATTGTTTTGGGGGCATTTGGTGCTCATAAATTAAAAGAGTTATTATCAGTACAACATTTAACTTCTTTTGAAACGGCTGTACGCTATCAAATGTACCATGTCTTTTTCCTTTTGTTTTTAAGTACTTACAACAACATTAATAACAAAGCAAAGCGAAACATATATCGAGTAGCTGTACTGGGCATCTTGTTTTTCTCAGGATCCATTTACCTATTATCAACTCAAGAAATCACCGGAATTAATATTTCTAAAATAGGGTTTATCACTCCCATTGGAGGTGTATTTTTAATTTTAGCATGGGGGCTTTTGTTAAAAAGTTTATTAAAAAGTTTAAAGGATTAATCCTATATTTAGCAAAAAATATTAATTTTGCACTCTATTCATTTTTTTAAATGAACCAACAACACAATTAACAACACAAAACTATTATTATGACTAATAATGATACCAAAAAAATGATTTCGTTAGACCAATACGGAATTAAAAATGCAAAAATACAATACCAATTATCATCAGACGAGTTACACGCCATCACCTTAGAAAAAGGACAAGGAGTGGAATCTTCTTTAGGTGCAATTGCTGTTAATACTGGTGAGTTTACAGGACGATCTCCTAAAGATCGGTTTATTGTAAAAGATGCTGCTACAGAAGACAAAGTATGGTGGGGAGATATTAACATCCCATTTAGCTCTGAAAATTTTGACAAATTATATGATAAAGTTACGGCATACTTATCTGAAAAAGAAGTCTTTGTTAGAGATAGTTATGCTTGCGCAGATGAAAATTACAAATTAAACATTCGTGTTATCAATGAGCACCCATGGACAAACATGTTTGCTTTCAATATGTTTTTACGCCCTACAGAAGCTGAGCTAGAAAACTTTACACCAGAATGGACGGTTATAAATGCACCTAGTTTTATGGCTGATGCAAAAATTGACGGTACACGACAACATAATTTTGCCATCTTAAATTTTACAAAAAAAATAGCACTTATTGGCGGAACTGGATATACAGGAGAAATTAAAAAAGGAATCTTTTCTGCTTTAAACTTTATTTTACCAGTTTATAAAAATACTTTACCAATGCATTGCTCAGCAAATATTGGTACAGCTGGTGATACTTCTATTTTCTTTGGTTTATCTGGAACAGGAAAAACAACATTATCTGCTGACCCTAAACGTAAGTTAATTGGTGATGATGAACACGGTTGGACTAATGAAAACACTATATTCAACTTTGAAGGTGGTTGTTATGCAAAAGTAATTGACTTATCTGCTGAAAAAGAACCAGACATTTATAAAGCCATTAAAAAAGGAGCAATCCTTGAAAACGTAATTATGGACGATAATGGTGTGGTTGATTTTGAAGATACCTCTATCACTCAAAACACACGTGTAAGTTATCCTATTTACCATATTGACAACATACAGGTACCTTCTATTGGTAAAAATCCAAAAAACATTTTCTTTTTAACAGCAGATGCTTTTGGTGTATTGCCTCCAATTTCTAAATTAACTCCAGGTCAAGCGGCTTACCACTTTATTTCTGGTTATACTGCAAAAGTAGCAGGAACAGAAGCTGGTATTACAGAGCCTGTACCTAGTTTTTCTGCCTGTTTTGGCGCGCCTTTTATGCCATTACACCCAACAAAATATGCTGAAATGTTAAGCAAAAAAATGCAAGAAGCGGGCGTTAATGTTTGGCTAATAAACACTGGTTGGACAGGTGGTGGTTACGGAGTTGGATCTCGTATGAAATTAAAACACACCCGCGCAATGATTACTGCAGCTATGAATGGTGAGTTAGCAAATGTAGATTACAGAGAGCATACCGTATTTGGATTAAATTTCCCTACAACTTGCCCTAATGTACCCTCTGAAGTGTTAAGTCCTAGAGGTACTTGGAGTAGTGATGAAAAATATTATGAAACAGCTCATAAATTATCACGTTTTTTCAAAGAAAATTTTAAGCAATTTGAAGAAAATGCCAATGATGAAATATTAAAAGGAGGACCTTTAGTTTAGCTTTTAGTTTCTAAAAAAATTAAATAGAGCAACTTGTTTTAAGTTGCTCTATTTTTTTTATCATTATTTTACTCAAAAAAAGCCTCTTGATTTTATAAAAATCAAGAGGCTTTTTAATATGCTAATTTTACAATTAAAAATAACTAACAGAACTCGTTATACGCATCTTTTAAATTTTCTGCAATCATTTCTGCTGGACGCCCTTCAATATGATGACGTTCTAACATGTGTACTAATTCGCCATCTTTAAACAATGCCATACTTGGTGACGATGCAGGAAAAGGCATCATGTGATTACGCGCTTCATTTACCGCCTCTTTATCAACTCCCGCAAAAACCGTTACCAAATGGTCTGGTTTTTTTGCATTATCTAATGACATTTTAGCTCCTGGACGTGCATTACGTGCTGCACAACCACAAACTGAATTTACAACCACTAAAGCTGTCCCTTCTTTCTTTAAAATGTCAGCTACTTTCGCTGCTGTTTGTATGTCTTCAAAACCAAATGAAGTCAATTCATCTTTCATTGGTTGTACTAATTCTGGTGGATACATAATTTTATTTTTTATTTATTAATTCTGAAGCAAAAATACAAAAAAATACAGCTAACAATCCCAAATAAATCTTAAATATCAATACCTATACAAGTAGTTTCAACTATATTTGACTTTTTAATACCTAAAGGAGTAGTATTACTTGCTTTAAATTATTAAAATCATCAAATTAAAGAACAATTCCTCATATATACAGATGAGGACAATAAAAATAATAATGGGATTTATACGTATTGCAGGAGCTGCAATTGGCTGGTATGCTGGTAGAGGACCTATTGGTGCTATGATAGGGTTTGCTATTGGGAGTTTAATAGAAAACTTTTACAAAGGAGACGCTAAACAATTTGCTAAAGAACAACAACACCGCAATGACAATTCACAACCTGGTGAATTTGAAATTAGCCTCTTAATTCTTTCTGCCATTATTATTAAAGCAGATGGCAAAGCAGACCAACGTGAAATTGATTATGTACGCAACCATTTTGTACAACAATTTGGCAAACAAAGAGCCAATAAAGTATTTCGTTTTTTTAACGATATCATAAAAAACGAAATTGTTTCTACTGAAAGAGCATGTATTCAAATACAACGCCGCATGAGTTATAACGGTAGAATACAAATTTTACAATATCTATTTGGCATTGCTGCTTCTGATGGATATGTTGGAGTAAGTGAAATTAACGAGATACAAAAAATAGCAGGTTTTTTACGCGTAAGTAGAATTGATTTTGAATCCGTTGCCAGTCAATTCACCAATTACAGAAGCCGAAACGGCTATCAAAAACCCGACTACAGTGCGTACAACTCAAAAAGTGCATATGAAACCTTAGAAATTACAAAAATGGCTACCGTTACTGAAATAAAAAAAGCATTTCGAAAAATGGCAAAAAAATATCATCCAGATAAATTACACGGAGCATCTGATCATGAAAAGAAAATTTCAGAAGAAAAATTTAAAGAAATTAGCGCTGCCTATGAACTCTTGCAAATAAAACACGGATTTTAATGTAGTGCATTAATCGAGAGCATATTAAAAAATTATTTATAACTTAGTATAAAAAATCAAACTATCAGCCCTCCTGTTTTTATCTATTTTAGCATTAACTGCTTGTAAAAACGAAAAGAATACCACTAAGGAATCAAATCAAGAAACAACTGTATCTTCTCAAAAAGATGAACACAAAATGGATACAAAATTATGCACTAGCTCTTTCTGAAGCCGCTTTAAATTTTACTTTATTAGCTGATGATACTGCAAAATCCGATAATATGAAAACGCTTTTATATAAAAAATGGCGTGTAGCAGGAAATAACATTATTTTCACAATTGAAAGCATTGGAAATCACACCTCATCAACAGATGATGAAGTTTATGAAATCATTAAGCTTGATGATTTGTAAATGAAGTTGAAACAAGGATAGCCATTAGCTTTAAAATTTACTGTTTTACTTGAAACAAGACCTAACAATACGGTGCATCCTACTAAGTATTTTGACGTTTATTTGATGTTATCATTAATAATAACATTATCTTTGCAAAAAATTACAATAGCATGTCTAGGGATCAAAAAAATACAGGAAAGAAAAACTTTACCAATAAAAAAGCACACCAATACAAAGCAAAGTCTAAAAAAACAGTAGCTCCTAAAAAGGAAGACACTGCAATTAGGCTTAATAAATATATTGCAAACTCTGGTATTTGCTCTCGTAGAGAAGCAGATATGCATATCAAAATTGGAAGCGTTAGTGTAAACGGAAAGGTAATTTCCGAAATGGGATATAAAGTACAATTGGAAGATGATGTTCGTTTTGATGGCGCTCGAATAAACCCAGAACCCAAAGCATATGTATTATTAAATAAACCAAAAGGTTTTGCTACTACTGATAGCGAAAGTAAAGGACGTACTGTAATGGATTTAGTAGCAAACGCAACTAAATCTCGTATTAAACCTATTGGACGTTTAGGGCGTAACGCCACGGGACTATTACTATTTACTAACGATTTAGACTTAGTAAAAAAGGTAACCAGCTCAAAAACAGGTGTAAAACGCTTGTTTCAAGTTGAGTTAGACAAAAACTTAAAGCATGAAGATTTAAAAGCTATTCAAGCTGGACTAACCATTGATGGAAAGAAAGTTAATGTAGTTGAAATTTCATATATCAGTAACAAACCGAAACGAGAAATAGGAATTTCTATTTTAAACACTGGTAATGGTGTGTTGCGTTCTATTTTTGAACACCTAAACTATGATATTCTAAAAATGGATTGTGTAATGATTGGTGATTTAACCAAAAAAGATATTCCAAGAGGTCATTGGAAAATACTTACTCCTCAAGAAGTTATCAATTTAAAGCATTTTAAATAAGTAACTAACCAGCAAGATTAATAGGTAAAAAAGCACTAAAGACACATTCTATTTTTAGTGCTTTTTTAATTCTAATGTTTCCCTTCCAAGTACATTTGTCGTACTTTTTTCATTAGGTTTGAGGAATATACAAAATCGGTAACGGCTTTGTTATCGGTTTTAAAAATATCCTTATTACTACCTTCCCAAGCTTTATATCCGTTTTCTAAAAAAACTATTTTTTGACCTATCTCTATTACAGAATTCATATCATGAGAGTTAATCACCGTAGTAATATTATATTCTTGAGTAATTTCTTGTATTAAATTATCTATTATAATGGAGGTTTTTGGATCTAAACCTGAGTTGGGCTCATCACAAAATAAATACTTTGGATTCATTACTATTGCACGAGCAATAGCAACCCTTTTTTGCATTCCTCCAGAAATTTCTGATGGCATTTTATCGTTTGCATTTACCAAATTAACACGCTTAATAACCTCATTGGCTCTATCCAACATTTCTGTTTTTGATTGTTTGGAAAACATTTGCATCGGAAACATTATATTTTCTTCAACCGTCATAGAGTCAAACAATGCACTCCCTTGAAAAACCATTCCTATTTGTGAGCGTAATTTACGTTTTTCGGCTTGAGAGAGTTCACTATAAATTTGATTATGAAAAGAAATAGTGCCTTTTTCTGGCGTGTGTAAACCCAATAGCGATTTTATAAATACTGTTTTCCCACTACCACTCTGCCCAATAATTAAATTGGTTTTACCTGCTTCAAATGTGGTTGATATTCCTTTTAAAACCTCAACTCCATTAAAACTTTTATGTATATCATTTACCGTTATCATAATTTAGGTTAGCATTAATTGTGTAATTAAATAATTGACTAGGATAATTACAACACTTGTCCATACAAATGAAGATGTTGCTGCCTTACCTACCTCCAACGCTCCACCTTTCATATAATACCCATGAAAAGAAGGAATAGTTGCTAAAATGAAAGCGAAAAATAAGGTTTTTATATAGGCGTATGCAATGTGAAACGTTTCAAAATCAAGTTGTAACCCATAAACAAAATCCTCACTGGTAGAAAACCCTCCATACACACATGCAACCCAACCACCTAAAATACCTAAAAATATAGCAATTGTAATTATAAATGGATATAATAATAAAGCAACAATTTTAGGGAATACCAAATAGTTTAACGAATTAATCCCCATCACTTCCAACGCATCAATTTGCTCTGTAACACGCATTGTACCAATACTTGAGGTAATAAATGAACCTACTTTACCTGCCATAATAATAGACATAAATGTAGGAGCAAATTCCAATATAATACTTTGACGAGTAGCAAAACCTACCAAGTATTTTGGCAGTAAAGGATTATCAGTATTCAACGCCGTTTGTATGGCAATTACTCCTCCTACAAAAAAAGAAATAAAGGCAACAATACCTAACGAGCCCACAATAAGGTCTTCTACTTCTTTACTAATTAATTTTTTTAAGGCGCTCCATTTCGTAAACTTGCTAAAAATATCTTTTAGCATGATAAAATAAAGTCCGAAATCTGAAAGCTGTTTCATGTATATTTAATAACAATGATTTTGTTTTACAACGCTATCACAGTGTTTATTTTGTTGTTTTCTGAAATAATTCTCACTCGATGAGTTTGACAAGTTGCTAAATTACTAAATTCATTCAATTTAATCCAAAAAAATGGTACTTTTGATTTTTATACTTTTTTAAACTGATATTATTTGCGTTAATGATTGTAGCGACATCCTTTTTTAGGTGGCATTTATGCATAAAAAAGATACAGCGAAAAGCATGACCCGATAGGGAAACGCCCAAAAACAAAACAAAATGAAGAAACTTATTTTAATTGGCATTTGCTTATTTAATTTTGCATGTAAAGCACAACAAACTACAAACAATACAACGCAACAAGAACCTCCTAAATTGGTTGTTGGTATTGTGGTAGATCAAATGCGATATGATTATTTAACGCGTTTTGCTGATAAATTTGGTGCAGACGGATTTAACCGATTAATGAATAACGGATTTAATTGTAAAAATCACCATTTCAACTATGTACCTACTTATACAGGTCCTGGTCATGCTTCTATTTACACCGGAACTTCCCCTATGAATCACGGAGTTATTGCCAATTATTGGTATGATAAATTTACCGATAAATCAGTATATTGTGCTGAAGATGCTACCGTAAAATGTGTTGGTTTTAAAACCAATAAAGAACAGATGTCACCTAGACGAATGCTCACCAC
This sequence comes from Bacteroidota bacterium, assembly GCA_024280635.1. GTDB lineage: Bacteria > Bacteroidota > Bacteroidia > Flavobacteriales > Flavobacteriaceae. The sequence goes on from JAJRPS010000054.1 coordinate 28,589, forward strand.
TACTATTGGTGATCAATTAAGATTGCATACCCAACAAAAGGCTAAAGTTATTGGTGTTTCTTTAAAAGACAGAGGTGCCATTTTACCTGCAGGTCATAGTGCTAACGCAGCATATTGGTTTAGTGGTAAAAAAGAAGGGAAATGGGTTACCAGTACCTATTACATGCAAAAATTACCTAAATGGGTGATAAACTTTAATAAAAACACTACTGATTATTTACAAACATGGAATACCATTTTGCCACTTAAAAACTATACCGAAAGCGGTAGCGATTTAAACGATTATGAAAGTAGTTTTAAAGGTAAAGAAACGGCTACTTTTCCGTATGATTTAAAAAAACTAGCCTTAAAAAATAAAGGATTTGATATTTTAAAAGCAACTCCATTTGGAAATGATATGACTACCGATTTTGCTATTGAAACCATTAAAAACGAGCATTTAGGAGTAGATAATATTACAGACATGTTAACCGTTAGCTATTCGTCTACTGATTATATAGGGCATCGTTTTGGAGTAAATTCGGTTGAAATTGAAGACACTTACATTCGTTTAGATCGTAGCTTAGCAAAATTATTTTCCTTTTTAGACACCCAAGTAGGAAAAGGAAACTACACCTTGTTTTTAACCGCCGATCACGGCGCAGTACAAGTACCCCATTTTTTAGAAGATCAAAAAATACCTGCTGGTTATTTTGATAATAAAGCCTTTAAGAAAAAGATTAAAAAAGCTTTGGTTGAAAAATTTAAACATGATGATTTGGTTAAAAAAATAAGCAACCAACAAATATTTTTAAACAGAAATTTGATTGCTAACTATAATTTAAATTTATCAGAAATAGAAACCTTTTTAGTACAAGAAATTGTGTTATTTAATCATATTGATAAAGCCTACACCGCAGATGCTTTAAACAGTAGCCAATTTACAAAAGGCACGGGCGCATTGATACAAAACGGATACCATCAAAAACGATCAGGAGATGTGATTTTTGTTTTGGAACCGGCTGTAATTATTTATCCTGAAAAAGGTTCTACTCATGGTAGTAGTTTTAGTTATGACACCCACGTACCACTATTATTTTACGGTAATGGAATCCGAAAAGGAAGCACTTTTAATAGGACTGAAGTAATTGATATTGCACCTACATTATCGGCATTATTGGGTATTGCATTCCCGAATGGATGTAGCGGAAATCCGTTGAGCACTGTGTTAGAATAATAACCTACTCTCCTTTAATTGTTATCCTACACTGTTGTTCATTTCCTAATGCATCAACAACTGTAATGGTGTGTTTTCCTAGTTTAGGAAATATTGCTATTTCATGAAAGGTTACGGTAGTTTGCAAATAAGTATCATCTATATACCAATACACTTTGGTTTCAGGCTGTGTATGTGCAATTTTAAATACAAGTGGATTTATTTGTTCGTTCTCATTTTTAACCAAACTAATAGTACTGTTTTTTTTGGGGTAGATAAAAGCCATTTTAAGTGTTGTTTCCATTCCACAATCACTACGTAAAGGCGGAATTTCCTTATAATTGGCATTGTGTTTTTTATAATACCATTCTTGCAAAGGTGGTAAGGTAAACCACGATACATTTTTAATATTATCCAAAGTTTCACAAGAAGCATTTACCTGATATTTTTCAGAGACATCTAAATGCACCAAATGATGATATGGGCAACTTTTAAACCGTTTCCCTACAATAGGCACTAATACTGTAGTAGTTTTACATAATTGAGTTGCTAAATAGCCGCTTTTTTTACAAATAGCAACTTCATCCAATTCATCTAAAGGTTTCGTAAACCAATTGCTTTTTGGAAATACATTAAATACATCAAACAAAACAGGTGCTGCACTACCTACTCCTGTTAAATTAGGACGTCCCTCTCCATCTGCATTACCAACCCAAACACCTACCACGATATTTTGAGTAACCCCAATTGCCCACGCATCTCTATTACCAAAACTGGTTCCTGTTTTCCAAGCAATTTCTTGTGACGAATCATAAAACTTCCACGCTTGATCTACTTCTGGACGATTCACTTCTTTCATTGCTTCCAATCCCAAATAAATACTACCCGCATCAAAAATATTTTTTTCTAAAGATTGTATTCCCAACTGCAACGGTTTATTTTTTAGATAGGAACCTTGCTGAAATTCCTCTGTATAATACTTGCTTTGAGTACTTTTAAAATGTGTTACCGTACCTGCTAAATTTGCATAGGCACTACATAAATCCCACAAATTACTTTCAGCTCCTCCCAATATTAAGGATAAGCCGTAATGGTTTGCGCCTTTATTTATATGCTTTAGATGAAACGCTCCCAACTCATCATAAAAACGTTGCAAACCATATTCTTGCAACATTCTTACCGCAGGTACATTCAAGGATTTTGCTAATGCTTTTTTTGCTTGAATAGCTCCTGTATATTTCAAATTAAAATTTTGAGGATGATAATCCGATATATTTGTAGGAATATCTGCAACCAAAGTATTGGGTAATAACTCTCCTTTATCCAACATTGCCATATACAATAAAGGCTTTAAAACGCTCCCTGTGCTCCTTGGGGCTTCAATTATATTTACATCTTTTTGATTTTCTTTTGAAGTAGGCGTATTGCCTACATACGCCAAAACTTTTTTAGTATTTACATCCAAAACCAAAACCGCCATATTATGAACTCCATTTTGCTGTAACAGCTGATAGTGTTGTTTTACAATTTGATTTACACTTTTTTGAGTCTCATACAAAATAGTTGTTTGTACCCGCTCTCCTTTATGATTTTTTACTACCTTTTGTAATAAATGCGGTGCTATTTGTGGCAACGCAAAAGGTTTTTGCGGGAGTTTTTCCTGTAATGCCAAGTGATAAGTTAATGAATCAATTAAATGTTGCTGCAATAATTTATGCAATAAATGATTTCTTTTTTTAATTAATTTTTGCTGATTTTTACCCGGATAGATTAAACTGGGTGCATTAGGCAACACTGCTAACGTAGCGCTTTCAGCCCACGATAATTGATGTGGCTGCACTCCAAAATATCGCCACGAAGCCACTTCCAAACCTACGACATTACCACCAAAGGGTGCGTGAGCAGCATACAGTTGTAAAATATTTTGTTTAGACTTACTAAACTCTAAACGCGTTGCCAAAATGAGTTCGTATAATTTTTCAAAGTAGGTACGTTGTTGCCCTTTACGAGACAACCGAATAACTTGTTGCGTTAACGTACTCCCTCCTCTTACAATTTTTCCTTTTTTAATATTTACTTGTAACGCTTTTAAAATAGAAACAGGATTAAAACCCCAATGCTGATAAAAATGAGCATCTTCAAACTCAAGAATACACGTTTTAAATTTATAAGGTACCGAATCATTTGCTGGAAAACGCCATTGCCCATCTTCTGCAATTTTTGCGCCTAATAAAACACCTTCAGCACTTGTTATTACGGTTGAGTATGGCGTTTTAAATAACTTTATAGGCAAACACAACGCATACCAAAGCAGCACTACTAAAAATAGCATGAGCTTTATTGGGTGCCTATTAAAAAAAGAAAATATTTGCTTCAAAATAAAAATAAGAAAGCTCTAAAATAGTCATTTATTAAAGTTACAGCATCAAAAAAGCCACTAAAATAGTGGCTTTTTCTAACAATATAATTTTGTTTGTATGTTAAAATAACATTTTTAATCCAAAGTTAAGATTCATTGAATTGAATCCTAAAGATAATTTATTTGTAGAATCTCCTACATCTGGATCAGTAACATTATACCCAAAAGCTCCAAAAGTAGCTTCTATTGTAAATTTACCTCCAATAAAGTAATCTACACCTGGACGTAAATTAAATCCGTAAGTATTTACTGAATCAGCTAAAGTTACAGGCGCATCTGCTTGAGCAAATAAGAAAAACTTATCTGACATACCCCAATATTTTCTAGCTAAAGGCATTAAAATAACTGCATCTACTGCATCAGCTGTACCTACAGTTGTTGTAGTATATCCAACCCCCATACCTACTGTTACAGTTGGTGCTACAAATGTACCAACTACTGGTAATATTGTAAATGAGCTTGTATCAGTTGCATCATCATCACTATACTCTAATTGACCTAACGCCCACCAAGTACCTTTAAACCCTTCTGCTGATTTTTCTTTTTCTTGTGCATTTACATTTACCATTGTAAATAATGCTACCACTGCTAATAATAAAGTTTTTTTCATAATTTTAAGTTTTATTTATATTGTCCTACAAAGATAAAACACATTTACATTTCAGAAACTGACAAATATCACCTTTTTTAAATATTTTTCTACAGTGCCTTTTTTAGTTTTAACATTGTACCTACATGTAAGCCGTAATGTAAATTATTAAAACATATAGCATCTTCTAAGTTGGTAATGGTAAAATTATATGACGTCGGATAGTTTTTATATTCCTTGAAAATATTTTCGGATAAATCTTTTTCTAAAATTGAAAATTGATTTTTAAATTGTGATATAATCCTTTTACAATCTACTTCCGAAACTATATCTTCTGGTTCTGTTCCTTTTCTATATGTTTCCACAAACTCATCTGACAAGCCTAAATCGTTTCCTGACAAACCATAAATTAGCAAGCTTTGTGTTACCGTTAAATGTGCTATATTCCAAATCATATTATTAGAAAACCCAACGGGTATTTCGTTTAGTTTTTCTACAGATAAATCTGCTATAATTGTCATCACATTTTGGATAGACGTCCTTAGTAATTTTAATTCTGATTTCATTTTTATTTTATTATTAATAGATTCTTACGACACTTCAAAAACTTATTTCACAATTTCAACCCATTGTCCTTTGGTACGTACCAAATAATCATGGTCATACATAGCTTCACATTGTACTCCTGGTAAATAATAGGTGCCCAAATAAGAGGCATTTAATAAAACACGAACCGTTTTGGTTTCCATTGGTTTTAAATCGAAATAAAAATTAGATCGATCATCCCTAATGTCTTCATGGTCTACTTTATTTGCATTAAAAGAGCCAAAATCAGTAAAACGTGTGTTTACAATTTCCCATCCAGAGGGTATGATTTCCGTTAATGCTACATCTTTTACTTTTACATTTTTTGTGTTTGAAATGGTAATTTCTGCTACAAAATTAGTAGCTTGACTGAGCTTAGATACATTTATTTTTTTTCCGTTTTTAGTTTTATAGCTTACCGTAGCCACCAAATTACGCTGTACAACTTTTTCTTTCCCTACTGGCAAAACTCCCGTATTTAAGACACTCACATATACAATATTGTTAGCTTTATTTGTCAGTTGCACACTATTTTCTCCATTTTTAGAAGTGAGTTTTCTGCTCAACAATGTTTTTGATGTTTGCATGTTTACAGTAGTGTTTTCATTCGTTTTTACCGTTACATATAAACCTTTACCGCCAATTAATTTTGCATATTTTGCCATTGCCAACAAACTATAAGCTGTAGTTTGTGTACTCATGTATCGCTTATCTGACAAAGATGCCGCAATAGTTTTTCCTAAAGCCCTTGCTTTTACTACATCTTTCATTAACACAAAAGTTTCCAATACCATCGCCTTATTTCTATCAGAAGAACCGTAAGTATAATAATTGTATTTTTGTGGAGGGAAATCATATGATGTTGTATTTACAATATTATTGGCAACCTCTTTTTGTCCAATTAATGCATAAGCAGCAGCTAAACGCAACTTCGATTCATTGTTTATTCCTTTAGTCTCTCGTAAACGATTCATTGATGATAAGTCAGCACTACCCGCTAACGCTAATGTATATAATCGATATGCTTGCGCTAAACCTTTACTATGTTTTTGTGTATTTAATCGCCAATTCCTTGCTGCATTACGTTGATAACTAATCCATTTACTTTTAAACGATATAGGTAATACAAATCCTTTTTTCTCGGCTTCAATTAAAAAATGACCTGCATAACTAGAACTCCAATCATTAGCAGTGTTACCACCTCTCCAATATGAAAATCCTCCATTTGCCATTTGAAAATGCGCCAAACGATCTATTCCGTTTTGCACATTAAACTGAATTTTATTTTTCTTTTCCGAAGATAAATCGAAGATATCATTTAAAAACAACTGCGGAAAAACACTTGATGTTGTTTGCTCTACACATCCATGTGGGTATCGTATTAGATATTGCAAACGAGTATTAAAATCCATAGTTGGTAGTGATGATAATTCTACCGAGGCAGTATTGGTGCCTGTTATTCCAAAAGTTTCAAAAGAAATTGTTTGAGTACTATTGGATTCTAAAATAATTGTTTTTACATCCGTAGTCGCTATATTTGGATTTATAGCATCAATTGCTATTGTATAAGATGCTTTTTCCCCATTACCAGAAGCTAACACTTCAATATTACCCAGACCATTTTTCAATACTTCAATATCAAAATATACCATTTTTTCATCTGGCTGATTAAAATGCAATTGTTTTGTAGTTTCTCCTATCACTTTAAAAATGCTATTTGGTTTTAATTTTACCGTTACATTTTTCACTTTATTTTCCATTGCAAAAACAGTTATCGGTAAACGCATTTTTTCTCCTGATGTTACTTTACGAGGCATTGATGCTAATAACATTAATGGTTTACGTACAGGTGTAGTTTTTTCAATATTCCCATATGCTTCCATATCTGGATTGTGTGCCACTACCATTGTGCGTACAGAACCTACATACTTAGGCAATTGTATTTGATGCGTTTTTGTTTGATTGGCCTTCAACTCAAACGGACCTAAATAAATAACTACAGGTTTAAAACGGTTGGCTTTTTTATTTTTACTACCTGCCAACATACCATCACCACCAATGCTAAATACTTGATTAATGTTACCGCCATAAGCGCCAACGACATCATCATAAATATCCCACGTTTTTACACCTAATGCTTGTTTTGCGTAAAAGCTACTCCATGGATTTGGCGTTTTAAATCGAGTTAAATCCAATAATCCTTCATCAACAACAGCTATAGAATATGTCATTGGCTTTCCTGTTTGCTCTTTTACTTTTACCATTACTTTTGCTTCTGGCGCTAGTACATTTGGCATTTCTATTTGCGGATACAAACGTGTTTTAATATTTTCTACCAATATACCGGTAACCCCGTAACGCCTAATTGGTAAATCATTTTTGGTGTTGGAATGTTGTTGGATAGCGGAAATACTAATATACACATTGGGCGCCATTTCTTGCGTTACTTTAAAACTAAACTGCGTGTTTCCTTTTTGAGCATTTACCCAATGTGACTCTAACACTTCTGTGCCATTTTCAATTGTCACTAATGCTTTACTTCCTGCTGTTGTAGGAATGGTTACGGTAGCCGTTTCGCCTACATTATATTTTTTATTATCGGCAGTAAAAACTAACATTGTGGCTTCATCCGGGTTTCCTTTTCGTGCTTTTCCTGCCCATCCTGGCCAATCTACAAAAATCATTTTCCCTGTTGCATGACCACTTTTTTTATTAACAATACGTACTAAAAATCGACCCCAGTCTGGGTATTTTAACTCAAAATTAAAAGTGGCTTTTCCTTTTGAATTGGTGGCTATCGTTTTTGCAAAAATAGCCTGTTTATAACTTCTACCATCATATTGGGATAGATTGTTACTAGCAGTATCCCACCACCAACTGTGGTTTACTTTGTATATTTTAACTTCTAAATTACGCACTGCAATAGGCTTGCCATTTTCATCAACCGTGGCTACATCAAAACGATGCGGTGTATCCGTCAATAACATGTTACGTGCACGATCTCCTTTTGGCGTACTCAACCCAACATATGAGGTGTATGGCGAATAGGTTTTGGAAAACACATCGGTACTAAAATCGCCTCCATTTTCATATACTTTCGTTACAAAGGATGCTTTTAACATTCCTGGCGACTTACTATTTATTTGTGGGTTTACTGTAAATTTAGCTTTCCCTTCTGCATTAATTTTACCCTTATAAATAGTTTGTTCGTCTGCACTAAAACTACGTGCTGGATCATCAAACTCATAATTTGGGAATTGCTTGAAAACTGTTTTTTGTTGATAAAATTTCACATTTACATCTGTCTTTAAATTTTTAGCAATAGCTCCATGTAACCATAACACTTCTAAATTTGCTTGTACTGGTTTTTTTGAGGTAATAATGGCTGTGTCAAAACCAACTTTTATTTTTAATCGATTTGGTTTTATGGTTTCTATTTTTATGCTTTTACTAAAATTAGTACCTCCTACACTTACTTTTGCTTGCCAATTACCTGTTACGGCATCAGCATCTGTAGGAATTGTAAATCGATAAAAATTATTAAGATTATCTGTTTTTATTTCACGATGCACTACTGTTCCTTCTGGGTTAGATAATTCTATTTTCACAGGGTGTCCTTTAGGTAGCACATTAGCTTTATCATTTAGCATGAATGACAAAAACAAACTATCTCCTGGTCGCCAAACACCACGTTCTCCGTAAATAAATCCTTTTAATCCTTTTTTAAGTTGCACACCTGACACTTGATATTTACTCATTGACAATGCATTTCCGTCCGCTAACTTTATATACGTGCTTTGTTTATTTTTAGAAACAATAGCAAAAAATGCAGGTTTGGTTGCATTAAAAAACACAATACCGGTTGCATCAGTAGTTTTTACACCCATTTCTTGTTGTTGAAAATTATAAAATTTCACGGTTGCATTTGCTACTGACTGTGTGGTTAATAAATCGGCTACTGCAACAAAATAGGAGTTGTTTAATCCTTTTTTTACGGTAACTCCTAAATTAGATGCCAACACATTTGCACTTACTTTTTTATTGCGGTAGTAAGTGTTATGACATGGATTATCACGCTCACGCCAATCATAATCATAGTATGAATTTTCATAATAAGCGCTACCAAAATCCCAGTAACTATCTTCTATTGCCTCCTCATCATAGTTAATGGTTTCGTCTTTTACTTCAGCAGTATCTTCTCCTTCACACTTATATAAAGAATAGGATTTTTTAAACGATAACTCTACGCGATAAATAGCTCCTGGATCGCTATTTATAATGGAATTTAAATTGATTGCAAAAGCATTCCACTTGGTTAAATTATTGTGTGATTTTTGCTGTAAGTTAATTGTTTTTTTAGCTATAGGACGAGATACTTGACGTAAATTACGCTGTCCTTTTAAACTGTTTTCTTGTAGAAATTGTAAGACATTATTTTGGTATATTTTAAAAACGGTAACATCTACTGCCTTCAAATTAATGGCTTCAAAATTAAACTTCACATTCTCTGAAGTAGGTAAAATTGTACCGTTATGCAACAATTTGATTTCTGGTTTAATTTGCTCAAATGCAATTTGCTGTGTATAAGTATCTTTTAATTTATAACCCTCATCACTTTTTATACCTTGAAAAACTTCTAAATTGACAACTCCCTTTAATGTGTTTTGAGGAAATACTTTTAGCACGTTACCGTTTACAACATATTTTAACCTTTTAGTACCTTTTAAAATTACTAATCCTTTGAAATTTTGACTTTTTTGTAGCGGATCTGAGAAATTAATTTCAATGTATTGTTTCCCGCTATTATTAACAGAAACATCTATGACCTGAAAATTATTTTTACCAATAATATTAACTAAATAGCTATCTTTTTGATTTACGCCTATTACGGAACCGTTGTAATTAATTTCTATTTTTCCATCATCCTCAAAACGTTGAATACTATCAATAGTGAAATTGAAAAATTTAGATGGATTTTGAATTTCATCAAATTTTATTTGTAATTTTTTTCCTTTTTGCGTTGCAGAAACTAACTGTTTTACTTCTTCAAATGTAACAACATCACTTGTTTTTACCGTACCTAAAAGGTATTGCCAATTTTTATTATAAGATTGAAGCGTATTGGTACTGACTATGAAATCTTGTTTTATCGTTTTTACTTTAAACGAAAAAGTTTCTAGCTCCGATGGCGTTTTTAGAAATTTATTTAATTTTACAGCAAACACATATTCCATATCAGGAGCAAACGTTGTTTCTGGCTGAAAAGAGATGGTTCTGTTATTTAACGCAATCCATTTCCCTTTTGTTTTAGGGGTTATTGAAAAATACGAATCGTTTAAAACCGTATTATTACTCCACTCAGCAACAGGTTTTACCAAGACAATTCGCACTTCATCTTTTTTAGAAATTACCCCCGAAGTAACATTAGATATTAGCGATAAAAATTGATTCTTATCTGATAAATCATCAATATTGGTCTTGTTTTTGGAGCATGATATTACCATTAACACCAATACTATTGTCGATAGAATTTTGTTTAATTTCATTGAAAATATAGCTTTAAGATTTTAAAACCCTTAAAGTACAAAAAACGAAAATAGCATCTGATTTTTGAAGATCTTATTTTGGAAAATTATTCAAGGATAAGGTTTGCATTTTTTGAGCATCATCTTCATAAATAAAATACACTTGTAACTCTGGATGCGTTTTTAAAAGCGCAGTTACGCTTTTAATCCCCATTGCTTTAAAAGCGGTTGCATAGGCGTCAGCTACTGCGCAAGTTGGTGCAATTACCGACACACTTAAAATATTTGTTTTACTAGGGAATCCCGTTTTAGGGTTGATAATGTGTGCGTATTTATTACCGTTTTCATCTACCTTAAATTTACGATATACTCCTGATGTTGCCATTGCTTTATTGCTTAATGAAATCACTAACTGCTGACTTTGAGTGCCGTCAAAATTTGGCTTTTCAATTCCGATTCTAAACGGTTTATTTTTAATTAAATTTTTTCCTTTTGCTACAATTTCTCCTCCAATATCAATCAAATAATTTTGATATCCTTTGTTTTCTAAAAATTTAGAAATTACATCTAATCCATATCCTTTTGCTATGGCATTAAAATCAATAAATGTATTTTTTTGTTTGCTGATTTTGTTGTTTATAATTTTCACTTTATCAAATCCTACGGACTGCATTAAACTATCTATTTTTAAGCTATCCAAGCTTACTATTCTGCCTGATGGTCCAAAATCCCATGCATTAACCAAAACCCCTATTGTGGGATCAAAATACCCATTGGTTTCTTTATAAATTTGTTTTGAAATTTGAAACACTTTTTCAAAGTGCTTACCTACCACAACCGTAGTATCTCCTGTATTTATTTTAGTAATATCAGAATCTTTCCAATATGTAGACATCGCTTTATTTACTTGAGTAAATAAACTGTCATATTGTTTATCATATTGATGTGCTACAGTGTCAAATAATTGGATGTTATAGTATGTGCCAAAAACATTTCCTGAAGTGGTGGTATTAACATGTTTTTGAGTTTTTACTTCCTTTTTACAAGAAATAAAAACAATCATGATAATAAAAATTAGTCCTATTTTTTTCATGGTTTCTGTTTCTAATACCAATTTAACAGTTTAACTATTTCCTTAAAATTAATTTAGATTCATGTCCAAAACCTGGATACCGTTATATTCTATCAGATATTCTTCATTTAAGTAAATAGGCAAAGCTTCCCCTTTCGGATTTCCTAAACCTACACCCGCATACAATACTTTCGCATCTTTTTCATGCGCATGTTTTTTGAAAGTTTCCATCCAAATTACATCATAATTATTAGGATTATCAGGTAATAATACTGCTTTTACAATCACAAAATAATATTGATTGTTTTTATCAATACACACAAATTGAGGATGCCTTTTCAAGGTACTATTTATGGCTATAAATTCAAAACCACGCTGTTCTAAATCTTCCCCTACATGATTCATTGCTAAATTATGCAATTCTTGTTTGGTTAAAAATTTTGACATGATTATTTTCTTTTATTACGCATATTATACGTTTTATCACCTTTTGTCTTTGGTTTTTTATATTTTTTAGCTATTTCTCTACGATAAGACCCTCCTTGATTGGTTTTACTATTTTTTTCTGATTTTTCATGAAAAGCAGGACCTGGAGCATGTTCATCTGCTCCTCTATTATTTGGATTGTTAGGTTCGTAATTTTTAGGTTGTTCTTCTGGTGTTAAACGCGTAGCTATCTCTACTTCTTCAGGTAGTTCTAATTTTGGAATTTCATATTGCATTAAACCTTCAATAGCATCTTTTAATACTTGCTCTTTTTCCGTAGTAAATAAAACCGTTTTTCCTTCGTGTTTTGCTCTACCTGTTCTACCAATACGGTGCATGTAATTTTCAGGGAAATTTGGAGTATCAAAATTGAATACATGCGATATTTCATCTAAATCTAAACCACGTGCCATAACATCTGTAGCTACTAAAATACGATTTTTTCCTTCATCAAATTGACGAATAGAACGGATACGGTAATTTTGCGTTTTATTGGAGTGTATGACACATAACTCTTTATTAAAACGCTCTTCCAATGCTTCAAATAAACGATCGGCACTTCTTTTATTAGACACAAAAACCAATACTTTTTTATAATTGGTTTTATCTTTTATTAAATGTATTAATAAATTTACTTTGGTATAAAAATTAGGAACATCATAACAAGATTGCGCAATATTATCTAAGGGTGTACCTGAAACGGCTATTTGTATTTTTTGGGGGGCTGTAAAAAAATCATTTATAAGTGCTTCTACATCATCCGTCATGGTTGCCGAAAACATAATGTTTTGACGTCTTTTAGGCAATACATCAAAAATATTTAAAAGCTGAAAACGGAAACCCAAATCCAACATTACATCTACTTCATCAATAATTAATTTTTGGATTGCTTTTAATTGCAAGGTTCTGCTTACAGCTAAATCATACAAACGACCTGGAGTTGCCACAATAATATCAGTACCTTGAGCTACTGCTTGCTTTTGGGTATTGATATTGGTACCTCCATAAATTCCTAAAATTCTTAAATTGAGATATTTGGTTAGCTTTTCAATTTCATCAACTACTTGTATGACTAACTCACGCGTAGGTACTAAAACCAGTATGCGTGGATTAATTTGTTTTGAAAACTTTAAATCGGATAAAACGGGCAGCATGTAAGCAAAGGTTTTACCGGTACCTGTTTGTGCTATACCCACTACATCTGTACCAGAACGCACTACATTATAAGCTTCTTCCTGTATTGGTGTAGGTGTTGTAAAACCTAAATCTTCAAGGGCGTAATTGATTTGCTTGGATAAGTTTAAATCGTCAAAAGTCATCATTTGTATTCTTTAATTTTGGGCAAAGATACAGCTTTCAAAAAAAAGACCGCTACGCTTAAAGGAAAAAGAAAATGACTGCTTCACTAGCTGATAAAGGCATAATACCTGCTTAACATCAATACACTCGGTGTAAATCGTTTTGAAATTAAATTGATATAAGATTGCTTCGATTTAAGAGGCTAGAAAAAAGACTATCTCTCAATAAATCTCCTCACTCAAGCGTGCGAAGTATTAACCTACACTTTTATTAACTTTCGATATAGAACATCGAGGAATTTCCCTTTTAGGTTATCGCTTGTAATTAAACGTAAAAATCCCCCGAAATATATATTTCGGAGGATTCTTTTTTAAAAGATCTCGACTACGCTTGATCTGAAAATTTTATTGTGATTCGTTTTATTGTATCACTATTTTTTTAGTTGCTTTTTTAGCACCACTTTCAATAGTTAACATATATACTCCTGCTGCTACTGATTTAAAATCGATAGCTTTACTAAAAGTTGCTGCGTTATTATTGAATTGATTTGCATATACTTTTCGTCCTCTAATATCAAATAAAGATACTTGTACGTCTTCATTTGAGCTTAATGTAATGTTTACATTACCGTTAGATGGATTTGGATATACATTAAATAACGCAAAATCATTATCGGCAACAGATAAAACTGTAGATTTTCCAAAATAATATGTTCCATTAATACCTGTAGCAAAAGTTGCTGTTAACGTTACTTCAGTACCAAATGCACCAATAGCTGCTGAAGCAACCTCTTGTGTGGTTCCGTTATCTTTAATAACCATTAATGTGCTTCTATTATTCCCAGTTGCTGTTTCCCAAGCAGCAATTTCAGTTTCGGTAAAATAAAACTTTACTGTTGCGTTACCTGATGCTTGTGTAGTTGCTGGTGTAATAGTAAATGTTTTATCAGTTACAAAATTAGCTGCACCTGCTACTTGATACATTTGCGCAGTACCAGAAGCTCTTGACACTGAGGTTGACACACAACCGTAATCAACTCCGTTTGTGTTATTAATATCCACCATTACATTACCACTTACTCCATCTACATTGTAAATCACTCCTGTACTAGACAATGAAATTTGAGTAGCAGCACCCGAATTAACTGCCGTTTGTACTGCTGTTGCTGTTTGAGCTATAATCGTAACTGTATCCCATATTAACAAACTTCCATTTGAATCTGTTCTTACATGTCTCATAGCAAGTTCCCCTGTTTGACCCGCTAAACCTAAGGGCATATTTACAGTAGTTACTCCACCTGGATCTCCTGCTGCTGCTACCCCTGACGATATTAATGTGCCTGCTAAAATTGTAGCTTCTGAAGAAGAATCAGTTGTAAAGTATAACTCATACGGTTCTGTTGTAGTATATCCTGCCAACGCATAACTTAAGTTAATAGTTGTTGCTCCCATTGGTATTGTAAATGCTGTAGTAATTATATAATTATTTGGAGTTGTCGTTCCAACCCCACCAAGTAATGTTAAATCAGAAGCAGAGTACATGCAAGGATCCGTAATACCTCCCCAAGTGCCTAATCCATTCAATAAGCCCCAGTTCTCACCATCACCATCACCATCAATAATTACTAATCCTCCACTATTACCATCTTCTGTAAAAACAGTTGCACTTGTCAAGGCATTTGGCACCACATCATTATCTGCAACTGTAACAATATTTTGGGCTGTTGCTGCTGTTGTTACCAATGCATCACCACCGTTTGCATTTACGGTTAAACCTAAAGTTACTACTTCATCTCCCTCAACAAATCCGTCATTATAAATACGCAAAGTAACACTCTTATCTGCAATTGATCCGGTTGTAAATGTTATTGGATTTCCTATAATTTCATAATCAAGAGTACTAGTTGCTGTACCACTACCTGTTACGGTTACAGTTGCATCTGCAGAAGGTGCTTCACCTATTTTTAAGGTAATTGTTACATCAGTGTAACTACAATCCGTGCCTTCATTTATCGTTTGTGCTGCATTTTCAAAACTAACATATGGTGCTGGTGCCTGTCCGGCTGTTGAACTTGGTAATTGTGACAAACCATCTGCATTAGCTAATACAGTATCTATTCTTAATACTTGGTCTGCAGTAAAAATATTCATACAGCTATCATCAGAATAATCCATATAATTTTCTACCATATCTGTTCCTGGGTCTGCAGGACACGAATCATTACCTGTTGCACACCCAAAATTAGAACCACTTGCATTTGGCGTATCATTACAAAAATCATCAACGGTACAATCACCATCTCCCCAAATATGACGTAAACCAATCCAATGACCTGCTTCATGTGTTAATGTTCTCCCTAAATTATAAGGTGCTGCAGAACCTGGGTTAGCCACAGAACCTACTGTGCCATATCCAATTACTACCCCATTATTAATTACTGTACCTCCATTTGCACTTAATCCTGGTAAAGTTGAATTACTTGGAAACTGAGCATAACCTAAAATTCCTCCTGAAATATCTGCTGTCCAAACGTTTGCGTATTGAGCATAATCCCATCCAGTTGATTTAATTTCCAAACCACCACCTCCTACATCAAAATCCGATGTAGGAAAAGGTCCTGAACCGTATGTAGTTATTCTTTCTATACCTGGCTCAGTTAAAAGATTTCCTGAAGGATCTACTAAAGCAGGAATGAATGTAATTTGTGCGCTTGCTGCAACTGCACTTCCGCTTCCTGCATTATTATTAAAATCAATATTTAATTGATCTATTTGAGCTTGCACTAGAGCTGCTGACAAATTAGTTGGTCCTGTTCCGCTTGATATAATATGGAATATAATTGGAATTTCTACCGCTACCAATTTAAATGTACCTGCCGCTTTTTGTGCAGCAATTTCTGCTTTACGAGCTTGCATTAGCGGTGCTAACCAATCTTCAAATTGCTGAGTTGTGGTGGTTATACCTTCTCTTTGTTTTCTTAAAGCATCCATTTCTACAGATGCACATCTTACAAAACCTGTTTTACTTAAAGATTTTTGACTCTCTGCATTTAATTGCATTTTTTGAGTAGATAATTGGCTTTCTTTTAGTTGCAATTGAGCCTTTGCATTAACAGCAAACAACATACCAATTACAATTAGTACCATACTAAGTGTAGTTTTTTTCATAATGTATTTTTGAGGGTTATTAAAAATTTGGTCCCAAATATAACCTTTTTTTTTTTAAAACACAAAAAACCAGCACAATAAGTGCTGGTTTTAAATTTATATTGTGAAATCTATACTTATTGTATCACTAATTTTTTAGTTGCTTTTTTAGCACCACTTTCTACATTTAACAAATACACTCCAGATGCCATTGCACTAAAATCTATTGTTTTATTAAATGATACTGAGTTATTATCAAATTTATTTGCATACACTTTACGCCCTCTAATATCAAATAAAGACACTTGCACATCTTCTTTTGAACTCAAAGTAATGTTTACATTACCATTAGAAGGATTTGGATACACATTAAAATTAGCAAAATCATTATCTTTTACTGATAAAATTGTTTCTACTTTTTCACAGATTGAAACAGACCAAGACTGTAATGTTCCTGTATCTCCCGCTGCTAAATCTCTAACCCCTAATGTCCATGTTCCATTTGCTGTTTCTCCATCTAATCCAGAAAATGCACCCGTTGGAGTAACATTACCTGTTGTAGGCGCCGCACAAACGATAGCTCCTGCTCCATCATAAAAAGTAACATCTATTCCAGTTTCACCTGTACACGGTCGGTCAACCAATGTTAACTGCGTTCCTGCAGGACTTAATACTGCAAAATCTAAATCTTGAATATAGGTATGATCTAACGAGGTAACTCCAATTTTTAAATACACCCCTCCACCTAACGTCTTAGTGGATGTAGAATTTATTCCTGCTGTTGTGTACGTTGTTACATTATCAGGTATCGCTGTACCTGGATTAGCCGTAAACACCTCTGCACAAGTATCTGTTATTGTATAATCAATAGCAAAATCTACTGAGTTAATAGCAAAGAAAGGCGCTCCTGTTGGCACAACCATTACTCTACAATACGGTGCTGGAGAGTTTGGAACTGTAATATTATATGTTCCATTATTTGGTATAGCTGAAGCCAAGGTTGTAGGATATGTCATCCCTCCGTCTAAAGACAATAATATATCTACATTAGCAGCTCCTGCCATTGTATTTGTACTATTGACATTCCAAGTAATCGTTTCTGTATTACCATTATTCCATGTAATACCAGATGCTGCTTGTGACGTTACTGCTAAAGGTCCTTTTGTTGCATCCCAAGTTACAACCATATCATCAAAGCTATTACCAGCTCCTCCTGCTCTATTATCACGAACCGTTAATCTAAAATCTGCTGATCTACCAACAGTTGGTACTTTTTCAAAAGTAGCTCCATTTACCCCATTTGCAACTAAGCTTGCCATAGCAGGAAAAGTTCTTTCTGTTGATGTTGTTGGGTTATATGATCTAAATAATGGTTCATTACTATTTGTTGAGGTTGGGTCTGGAAAATTTGAAGCCGCATCATTTTCATCATACTGCTCCCAACAGTATGTTAGCACATCTGCTCCATTTGCATCAGTTGCCGAACCCGTTAATTTAAATGCCGTACCTATTGGTAATGTTATATTAGCACCTGCATTAACAACAGGAATTGCATTACCTGTAGCTGTTTCTATATCACAAGTACGTGATTTTGCGTGTGCTGTTATTTGCTCAATTGATATTGCATGAAAATATGGGTCAGAGTGTGCTTGTACATCCGTAGCTCCTGTAATACCCGCATACCCCATAATTGTAGATCCTGACCCAGGCTCCATTTGCGCAATACCAACTCCTTCACTTGAATGTGTAAATGTATGTCTTCCTCCTGATTGATGCCCTATTTCGTGAGCTACAAAATCAATATCAAAATTATCACCAATAGGTGCTGTGCTTGTTGTATAACCTGATCCTTTTTGTCCTGCAACACAAATACATCCTATACATCCTGCATTACCATTGTTTCCTATTGCTGACATCAAGTGTCCTATATCGTATGCCGCTGAACCTACTCCTGTTGGTGGTGCCTGATCTAGTGCTGCCTGTAATTCTGAGTTATAGTTTGTATCCGTTGACCCATAAGGATCGGTGGCAGCATCTAAAAAGACCACATTATCGTTAGTACCTATTAAAACAAATGTCATTGCAAAATCTATCTCATATACTGAGTTTTGACGTGCTATCGTAGTTGCAATTGCTGCGTTTACAGAAGCTAATGTGCCCCCATGATATGCTGAATATTCTCCTGTCACGGACATAGCTAAGTCAAATGTTCTCAATACAGAATCATCTGCTGCTTTATTAGAATAATCTATTTTATCCATAGACACATTTAGAGTGTCATCTGTAGCACATTCAAAAGACTTCACTACTTTTCTATCTGAGCGTTTAAAAATAGCTGTTTTATAAATATTAGTAGGAGATATTGATTGCAAAACGATAGATTCACTCCTATTTCCTGTTAACACAATACCATTAACTCCATTATATGGAGAAACTGTAAAGCGTAAATAAGAAGAAGTATCATTTACCGCATAACCTGCATATGCTCTAATTTCCGGATACTTATCCTGTAATACTGGAGCAAAAACTGGAGCTTCCATAATCCTGTATTGAATCATTTCGCCGTTTTGATTTGGGATTTCAATAATAGTATTTGATTTACCAAAAAACTCCCCGCGCATAGGAGCTAATGCCAATTGACTTTTTAATGTGTTCATATCAAATGTAAACACATTTGAATTTGCAGGAATACTTCTTTCCGCAAACAATTCTTTTTCTTTAGTTGTTACTGTCGTTTTTCTTGCTACTTGCTGAGCAAAAGACACTGAAGTCAATAACATTAACCCTAAGGAATAACGTAATAATTTTTTCATAATAATTGAGGTTTTAATTTACTGGGGCACAATATAATATAATTTTACTAAAAATCAAAAAAATCAAAAAAAAAACCGATGTACTTTACATCGGTTTTTTTTATTCTCTTCTCTAATTCTGACACTATTACCCTCCAAAATCATCAAAACGGATATTTTCATCGGCAAGACCGAAATCTTCACCCATTTTTTGTACCGCTTTATTCATTAATGGTGGCCCACAGAAATACAATTCTAAATCTTCTGGACTTTCATGTTTGGATAAAAATTGCTCAATTACACAATTGTGTACAAAACCTACAAAACCATCTCCTTCTGCTTCTAAATTTTCTTTTATTTTCCAATTATCTTCCGGTAAAGGATCTGATAATGCTATATGAAATTTAAAATTTGGAAAATCTTTTTCTAATGCTCTAAAGTGCTCAATATAAAATAATTCAGCTTTTGAACGCCCTCCATACCAATAGGATACTTTACGACCTGTTTTAAGTGTTCTGAATAATTGATATAAGTGTGAACGCATTGGCGCCATACCTGCTCCACCACCTACATACAACATTTCGGCATCAGATTCATTAATAAAGAATTCTCCGTAAGGACCAGAAATGGTTACTTTATCTCCTACTTTACGTGAAAAAATATAAGAAGATGCAATACCTGGATTAACATCCATCCAACCTCCAACATTTCTGTCAAATGGTGGCGTTGCGATACGTACGTTTAACATGATTTCTCTTCCTTCAGCAGGATAAGAGGCCATGGAATAGGCACGCTCTACCGTTTCGGTATTTTTCATTACTAACGGCCAAAGCTTGAATTTATCCCAATCTCCTTTAAACTTATCTGGTTCTCCTGGGTGCTCTTTTGGATGTGCTGTAATATCCATATCTTCATATTTTACAACCGTTTCTGGTATTTCAATTTGAATATACCCTCCCGCTTTGTAATCCATGTCTTCAGGAATTTCTACAACAAACTCTTTAATAAAGGTTGCTACGTTATAGTTACGCACTACGGTTGCTTCCCATTTTTTAATTCCGAAAATTTCTTCCGGAATTGTAATATCCATATCTTGCTTCACCTTTACCTGACAAGCTAAACGTATACCTTCTTCTAACTGTTTACGTGTAAAGTTAGGCACTTCTGTTGGTAAAGCTTCTCCTCCACCTGAATTGACATGACACTCGCACTGAATACAAGTACCTCCACCACCACAAGCGGATGGTAAAAATATTTTTTGTGCCCCTAGAGTCGATAATAAACTATCTCCTGATGCTACTTCAATTTTACGCTCTCCATTAATTGTAATGGTTACGGGACCTGATGGCATTAATTTATCTTTAGCAAATAATAAAATACCTACTAATATTAACGTGATCACTAAAAAAGCAACTATTGTAATTGCTATAGTTGTGAATGTACTGGTTACTAAAAACATTATTTTTTACTTATTTTAGTGTTTGTATTTTCAGCAACTTCTAAAGTATTATCTACTTTTACTACTGCTGTTTTTTCTTCTCCTTGACTTTTCGCTTTTCCATCACCACCGGTTAACATTCCTCCAAAACTATTGAACCCAATAGCCATTAAGCCCGTAATAATAAAGGTAATACCAATACCTCTTAAGGGAGCTGGTATATTTGAATATCTAATTTTTTCACGAATAGCTGCTATGGCTAAAATTGCCAAAAACCATCCGATACCGGAACCAATACCATAAACTGTTGCATGTGTAATGGTTGGAAATTCTTTTTGTTGCATAAATAATGCCCCTCCTAAAATAGCACAGTTTACCGCTATTAAAGGTAAAAATATACCTAATGAATTGTATAAATCTGGCGCAAATTTTTCAACAATAATTTCTACCAATTGCACCATAGTTGCAATGGTTGCAATGAATAATATAAAGGTTAAAAAACTCAAGTCATACTCTGCATATTCTGGACCTAACCAAGCCAATGCACCATCTTTTAATAAATATTGATCTAATAACCAGTTTAAAGGTATTGTAATCGCCAATACAAATATTACGGCAGCTCCTAATCCTACTGCTGTAGATACTTTTTTAGATACAGCAAGATAAGAACACATCCCTAAGAATGTTGCAAAAATCATGTTATCTATAAATATCGATTTTAAAAATAATTCTAATAATTCCATTTTTTTCGTTGTTTAATAACGTGATTAATCTTCTATTAATGCTGGATTTTTACTACGTTGAATCCAAATAATAATACCAACAACAATTAATGCCATTGGTGCTAACATCATAAATCCATTGTTTTCATATCCTATTGAATACAATCCTGTTTTTTCAATAGCATCTCCAAATACTTTATATCCAAGTATTGAACCCGAACCCAATAATTCTCTAAAGAAAGCTACTACAATTAATAGTAAACCGTACCCTGCTGAGTTACCAATAGCATCTAAAAATGATGGCCATGGTTTATTTGCTAAAGCAAAGGCTTCAAAACGCCCCATAATAATACAGTTGGTAATGATTAACCCTACAAATACCGAAAGCGTTTTACTCAATTCATAAGCATATGCTTTTAATACTTGATCTACTACAATTACTAAAGCAGCTACGACTACCAATTGTACTATAATACGTATTTTAGAAGGTATTACATTTCTTAATAAAGAAATGACAACATTACCCATTGCTAATACGAACATTACTGATATTGCCATAATGATTGATGGCTTTAACTGTGCTGTTATTGCTAATGCAGAACAAATACCCAGTACTTGTACTGTAATTGGATTTTTATCCGCTAAGGGATCTAATAATAATCCTTTATGTTTTTTAGATAATCCCATAATTTAATTTTTTAAAGTTTTAAAATAAGGCACATACATCTTAAGTCCTTTTTTAATCATTGCAGACACTCCATTACCCGTAATTGTAGCACCCGCAATTGCGTCTACTTCATTATCCAGTTTATCAATGTTTTTAGGATCTCCATTTCCTTTTTTAACAGTAATACCTTTATAGTTTCCGTTTTTATCAAAAATATGCTCTCCTTTAAAATCATCTCTAAAAAAAGGTTCTGTAATATTAGCTCCTAACCCTGGTGTTTCTCCTTTGTGATCAAAGAATGCTCCTTGAACAACCATATCTTTATCCAAAGCCATATAACCCCAAATTGCATCCCATAAACCATTACCTCTCATAGAAACCACATACATGGTTTTTCCATCTTTTGTACATTTATACAACTCTAATTGACGTTGATAATTTGGATCTGCCTTAACCTTATCCGCTTCTTTTTTTACATCAATATCAAATGCCTTTGTTGTTTTTTCTGCGGTAGCACCTTTAACAATATATTGATCATCTCCAATATACTTTGCAAACATTGCCTTTGCCTCGCTTGCTGGAACTGCTGCATTTACGTCAGACGCATCTGTAATCCCCATTGCAAATAAAATATTTTGCATTTTCTCTATCTCTCTATTGGCCTTAATATTTGGTCTTAATGCTGACGAAACACCTGCTAATAAAGTTCCTACTACTACTACCATAATTACCGAAAAGATAATTGTGTATGAGTTTTTACTTGTATCTATTGCCATGATTATGCTGTTTTTACTTTTAAACGTTTTAATCTTTTCTTCACATTCCCTTGAATCACATAATGATCAATAGTAGGTGCAAAAACGTTCATTAATAATATTGCTAACATTACTCCTTCTGGAAATGCTGGATTGAATACACGTATCATTACTGACATAAATCCTATCAAAAATCCATAAATCCATTTTCCTTTATTGGTTTGCGCTGCAGTTACAGGATCGGTAGCCATGAACACAATACCAAAAGCTAAACCACCCACTAATAGGTGTTGCCAGAATTCAAGATTCATTAAGGCATAAAATTTTGTTCCGTCCATTGATGGCGCTATCATATTAAAGATATATCCCATTGCAAGAGAACCTAATACTGCTGAAAGCATGATTCTCCAACTTCCAATTTTAGTAAAGATTAAAAACAATCCTGCTAATAAGATTAGTAATGTTGATGTTTCTCCTACAGAACCGGGTATGAATCCTAAAAATTGATCCATCACCGAGTATGTTAACTCTTTTCCTTGTGCTAAACCTCCTAAAATTGTTTCTCCAGAAATGGCATCTAATTTTGCACCTCCAGCAATTTCTTTAGCTCTCTCAACAGCTCCGGTTACCCATACTTTATCTCCTGTCATCCAAGTTGAATACGAGAAAAACAAAAATGCTCTTACCGTTAAGGCAGGGTTTAAAATATTCATTCCTGTACCTCCAAAAACTTCTTTACCAATAACAACACCAAAAATTACGGCTATTGCTAACATCCACAACGGAGTATCTACAGGTACGATTAAAGGAATTAGCATTCCAGAAACCAAGTATCCTTCTTCCACTTCATGCCCTTTAACAATGGCAAAAATAAACTCCACTCCTAGACCAACAGCATAAGAAACAACCACTAATGGTAAAATTTTCATTGCTCCTAACAATAAGTTATCTAAAGACCAAAATTCTGGACTAAAGAAACCTGCTGAAACGGCGTGAATTTCTCCTGTCGCTAAATAATGTTGATAACCCGCATTAAACATACCAAATATCAAACATGGTATTAATGCCAAGATTACCGTATTCATGGTACGTTTCAAATCATCTGCTGCCTTAATATGTGTCCCATTATGGGTTGTATCATTTGGCAAGTATAAAAAAGTATGCAATGCATTAAATGCTGGAGCCATTTTGGTTCCTTTATACTTTTCTTTTAAATTATGTAAATTTTGTTTTAATCCCATAGCGCTATCCTATTTCTTTAATCATTAAGTCTAACCCTTCTCTAATAATGGCTTGATGTGGCTGTTTTGACACACACACAAACTCTGTTAAAGCAAAGTCTTCTGGTGCTACTTCATACATTCCTAAAGCTTCCATTTCATCTAAATCTTTATACATACAAGATTTTA
>JAJRPS010000055.1 GCA_024280635.1 Bacteroidota bacterium
AAATCTTGCGCAAAAATTGCACTCGATGCTAGGGCAATCCCTAAAAATAGAATTTTTTTCATAGTTGAAAGTTTTAAAATTAATTTTAATCTTCTGCAAAGTTAATTATCTTAAAGATATAAAAAAATATTAATTTACGTTAATTTAATCGACATAAAGCTATTTTTATCGATTAAACCCAATAACTATCTATAAACTAAATATATAACGAATATTAATCTTATTCATTAATTATTTTTTTAATTTTATAATCATACATACCGTTCAAAATTATATTTTCGCAATTATGATTACAACAGAGCAAATTAAAAACACCACCGAACGCCTTGAACAATTGAGGCGTTATCTTTGACATAGATGCCAAAAAAATAGAAATCAACAACGAGGAAGAGCAAACTTTTGACCCTAATTTTTGGAATAACCCAAAAGAGGCGGAAAAAATTATGAAAAGTCTTCGTATTCTTAAAAAGTGGGTAAAAGATTATGAAACGGTAAAAAGTTTAGCAGAAGACACACAAACTTTATATGAATTTTATAGTGAAGGAGACGCCTCTGAACAAGAAGTGGAAGAGCAATATGATAAAACCATTACACTTTTAGAGCAGTTAGAATTTAAAAATATGCTTTCTGATGAAGCAGATTCTTTAAGTGCAGTACTTCAAATTACTGCTGGAGCTGGTGGTACCGAAAGCTGTGATTGGGCACAAATGCTGTTACGCATGTACATGATGTATTGCAACAACCAAGGGTTTAAAGTAAAAGAATTGAATTATCAAGCAGGAGATGCTGCAGGTTTAAAAACCGTTACCATTGAAATTGAAGGCGACTTTTCTTTCGGTTGGCTAAAAGGTGAAAATGGCGTACACCGTTTGGTACGCATCTCCCCTTTTGACAGCAATGCCAAACGGCATACTTCTTTTGCATCAGTATATGTATACCCTTTAGTAGATGATAGTATTGAAATAAACATCAATCCTGCTGATATTGAAATTACTACCTCCAGATCTAGTGGCGCTGGCGGACAAAATGTAAATAAAGTAGAAACAAAAGTACAGTTAAAACACAAACCATCAGGAATTATGATTTCATGCTCTGAAACTCGTTCACAACAAGACAATCGTACCCGAGCAATGCAAATGCTAAAATCGCAGTTATATGAAATTGAAATCAAAAAACAACAGGCTGAACGGAGTGATATTGAAGATGGGAAAATGAAAATTGAATGGGGTAGCCAAATACGAAATTATGTAATGCATCCTTATAAATTAGTAAAAGATGTACGTACCGCTCATGAAACGGGTAATGTAGATGCCGTAATGAATGGTAAAATAGAACCATTTTTAAAAGCTTATTTAATGATGATGGGACAAAAAAACAAAAAAGACGATACCTTATAATAATACTATCTCTAACTAAAACAAAAACACTATGATAAAAATATACCATAATAACAGATGCAGTAAATCACGTTGTGCAATTGCATTGCTTGAGGAAAAAGGAAAAAAAATTGAAGTTGTAAAATACTTGGAAAACACACCTTCTGAAGAAGAACTTAAACGCATCATTAAATTACTAGGCATACCTCCTATTGATTTAGTACGTAAAAACGAAGCCATTTGGAAAGAAAATTATAAAGGAAAAGAATTAACGAATACTGAAATTATCACAGCAATGGTTCAAAATCCAAAATTAATAGAAAGACCTATTGTTATCAACGGAGATAAAGCAGTAATAGGAAGACCAACAGAAGCAATTTTAGATATTATATAAGCTTTCTAGTTCATTTAAAAACATTACACCTCACAGGTTTAAAAACCTTTTAGGTGTAAACTTAAAACCTAAAACTTTTGATAGACTATCGTCCCACGATAAACAAAAAAAGGAGAAGCAAAATGCTTCTCCTTTTTATTTTACGTAAAAGTTGCTAATTATTTATTAGCATTTCTTTCTTCTTTAAGTTCTTGCAAACGCTCCATTAAAGAACCTCCAATCCAATACGGTACTACAAAAGTTGCTAAAAAAATTAGCAACCAAAAACCAATGGTAAAAATTCCTAAGAATGCTAAAAAACCTAAGTATTGATCAAAATCAAACATAATTTTCGAAAATTTTTGAATTCGGTCCAAATATAAGTCTAATAATTAAAATAACCAACGACAAAAATCAATTTTTATCACAAAAATATTCCTTAAATTTGTGGTGCTAAAAATTAAACACAACAAAAACATGTCATACAGAATAGAAAAAGACACCATTGGAGAAGTAAAAGTACCTAATGATAAACTTTGGGGCGCTCAAACGGAACGCTCTCGTAATAATTTTAAAATAGGACCATCAGCATCTATGCCTTTCGAAATCATTGAAGGATTTGCCTATTTAAAAAAAGCTGCTGCTTATGCCAATTGCGAATTGGGGGTATTATCCGAAGAAAAAAGAGATTTAATTGCTAACGTTTGTGATGAAATTTTAGCAGGTAAACACAATAATCAATTTCCATTAGTCATTTGGCAAACGGGTTCTGGAACACAGTCTAATATGAACTGTAATGAAGTTATTGCACATAGAGCACATCAATTGGCAGGTAAAGTTATTGGAGAAGGTGAAAAAACCATTCAACCCAATGATGATGTAAACAAATCACAATCGTCTAACGACACCTTCCCTACTGGAATGCACATTGCGGCGTATAAAAAAATACTAGAAACCACTATCCCTGGTGTTACACAATTGCGTGACACCCTTCAAGCTAAATCAACAGCTTTTAAAGACGTTGTTAAAATTGGACGTACACACTTAATGGATGCAACTCCTTTAACATTAGGACAAGAGTTTTCTGGTTATGTTGCACAATTAAACTTCGGATTAAAAGCATTAAATAATACCTTAACACATTTAAGTCAGCTTGCTTTAGGTGGTACCGCTGTAGGTACGGGTTTAAACACCCCAAAAGGATATGATGTATTGGTAGCTAAATATATTGCTAAATTTACAGAAATTCCTTTTGTAACTGCCGAAAACAAATTTGAAGCACTAGCTGCTCATGATGCTATTGTAGAAACACACGGAGCTTTAAAGCAGCTAGCCGTATCCTTAAATAAAATTGCAAATGATATTAGAATGATGGCATCTGGACCTCGTTCAGGAATTGGAGAACTTATCATTCCTGCAAATGAACCTGGAAGCTCTATCATGCCTGGAAAAGTGAACCCTACCCAAGCTGAAGCCCTAACCATGGTTTGCGCACAAGTAATGGGTAATGATGTTGCTATTACTGTTGGTGGTACACAAGGACATTATGAGCTCAATGTTTTTAAACCCATGATGGCTGCCAACTTATTACAATCGGCACAATTAATTGGTGATGCTTGTAAATCTTTTGATGAAAATTGCGCACAAGGTATTCAACCTAACAACAAACGTATTGAAGAGCTATTAAACAACTCTTTAATGTTAGTTACCGCCTTAAATACCAAAATAGGCTATTATAAAGCTGCAGAAATAGCAAATACCGCACATGAAAACGGAACTACTTTACGTACCGAAGCCGTTCGTTTAGGTTATGTTACGGAAGAAGAATATGATGCTTGGGTAGTACCTGCAGACATGACGGGAAGTTTATAAGATAAATAAATGCACTCATAAAAAAATCCGAAGCAAATTGTTTCGAATTTTTTTATGAGTGCATTTAACATATGTAAATAGATGTCCATGGTTAAAAGACTATATTTATCACCCCTAATCTTTCTCTAAACAAAGATGATATGAATAAAAAGGTTTTAGCCATAAGTGGTTCTTTATTTCTTTTAATAGCCATTCTATTTTGGTATTTTAATAATCAACATGTAATAACTATTAAAAATAAGGAAATTGAAGATAAAATAATTATTAAAAAAGAGACATTCAATAATACTCCTACAAAAATAATTTTGGGATATTTTACGCAACCGCAATACAACAATACCAAAGAAATTATCCTTTTAACTGATGATAAAGGACATAACTTATATTTAAAATCAGAAAAAGACACTGAAGCTCAATTATTATTGTCCAAAAAAGGGATGAGTAATAATTTTGGATGGTCAAAAGATAGTCAAAATGTATATTTTAAAGAAAAAAATGATGCTTATAAAACAATTGTAAAAAGCATCAATATCAATACTAAAAAGATTACCACACACCTAAATTTAAGTCCGCTAACCGAATTAAAATCAATTGCCACTAGTGATACAACTTATTATTTAGACAAAAAAACACTTGCTGTAAAGGCACATTACAATAATACCGAATGGAATATTACATCTAAAAAAGGGAATTATTACTCCATTTTAGTGTCCCCTAACAACCAATATCTAGTGGTGCATAATGGAGCTAATATCTTATTATTTAAAACTACTGGAGAATTTATTAAAATTTTAGGTCAAGGTATTGCTTCCTGTTGGAGCGCTAATAACCAAGAACTTATTGGTTTTTTAGACAGCTCTAATGATGGTATCCAAATTAGTAATTCAGAACTTTATTTATTTTCTATAAATGGAACCACTAAACAAATTACTCATACCGAAAACCATATAGAAATGTGGCCCACATTTAAAAGTGATTCTGAAGTCATATATTATGATGCAAAACAAAATGGCATTTTTTCTATTTCTTTATAAAACATACTTATGAAAACAATTTTACTCTTTTTTCTTACTCTTAGTTATTTGTCTAGCTTTAGTCAAACTATAGTTATTGATCCTGGTCATGGATATTGTAGTGATTGTACCCAAAACTGTACTTCAAATATTAGAACTGATACTGAAATATTAACTGCTATGTCAGTAGGTAATAAACTAAACACCCTATTACAAAATTGCAACACGGTTACAAGTTATTTAACACGTACCACTTCAAACTGTGGTGATTTTCCTTCCTTATCTCAACGTGCAACCATGTCAAACAATTGGAATGCCGACCGTTTTTTAAGTATCCATTGTAATGCAGGCGGAGGAAATGGAACTGAAACTTTTTGGTGCGACAACAGTATTTCTTCAGATGCCGCCTGTCAAACTTTTGCAACTGAAGTTCAAAATCAAATGGTTACTTATGGTGTTTGGAATAATAGACGAGTTGTTGAAGACGCATCTTATTTAGGATTTCATTTAGGTGTATTACACCCCACAAATGCGATAGGTTGTTTAAATGAAATAGGTTATGTTGATACTCCGTCTAATTCAATAAAATTATTAGATGATGGTTGGAGAGATCAATTTGCTTTAGGATATTTAACCGCATTACAAAATGATTTGAGTTTTACTTGTACTGTACCAACTTTAGATTGCAGTAGCGCTGTAACTTTAACATGTGGCGTAAGCTACTCAGGAGCAAGTTCTTCTGCAACATCCAACGTAGAGACTTACGGCTGTAACAGTTGGTCTGAAGCAGGGCCTGAACGCGTACACACTATTACACCAACTTCAAACGGAATATTAACAGCTTCACTTAGTAATTTTACAGGTGATTTAGATGTCTATATTTTAGGGAGTTGTGACCCATCCGATTGTTTAGGCACTGTAGCATCATCATCTGCTACTATAGATGCACAAGCTGGTCATACTTATTATATAGTAGTAGATGCTGATGATGGTAGTGGAAGTGCTTATGACATCATAGTCAATTGCCCTACTACAGAAGATCTATTTCTAACCAATACAACTGCAAATATTTCAACTGTCGAAGCAGGTAGAGACATTGATTTATCATGCACACAAAATTATAGTGGCACATCAAATGTAAACGTACCTAATATTTATGCATATTATTATTTATCCACAGATTGCACTGTTGATAGTGGTGATGTTTTACTTAACAATCAAGATTTTTCTCTTATCAACGCAACTACAACCACTCAAAATTTAAGTAGAACTGTAACGATTCCTATGGGGACTGTTCCTGGAAATTATAATATTTTATTTGTAACCGACGCTACAAATTTAGTAACAGAAAGTAATGAAACTAATAATACATCCTGCCTACCAATTACAATAACAGAAACTACTCTAGATTGCAGTAACTCAGTAGTTTTAACTTGTGGAACAAGCTATTCCGGACCAAGTTCTACTTCCACTTCATTTATTGACGCATATGGCTGTAATAATTGGACTGAAGCAGGTCCAGAACGCGTACATACAATAACGCCAACTTACAACGGAACCCTAACCGCTACACTAAGTAATTTTACAGGTGATTTAGATGTCTATATTTTAGGAAGTTGTGATCCATCCGATTGTTTAGGTACTGTAGCATCATCATCTGCTACTATAGATGCACAAGCTGGTCATACTTACTACATTGTAGTAGATGCTGATGATGGTAGTGGGAGTGCCTATGATATTATAGTAAACTGTCCTACTCCTGAAGATATTTTTATTAGCAATGAATCTGTTAACATCAATACTATCAACGCAGGAGATTCGCTTGACATCATCCTAACTCAAAATTATAACGGAACTTCTACAAATAATGTAGCCAATAGTTACATCTATTTTTATTTATCTACAGATACCGTTTTAGACGGGTCTGATATTTTATTAAGTAACCAAGATTTTTCTGTAATAAATGCGGTAACAACTACTCATATCATAAATAGAACCGTTACTATACCTAACGGAACTAGTTCTGGTAATTACAATATTTTATGTATAGCTGATGCTAGTAATGCCACAACGGAAGGAAACGAAAACAATAATATTAAGAGTATTCCTATCACAATAAGTAATGTTTTAAGTGTTGATAATTATATAGAAGAGGCTACTATTCCTAAAACAAAAGTATACCCAAACCCTTCAAAAGGAGTCGTTTACATTAAATATGCTATTCAAATTAAAAGTGTGCAATGCTATACAATAAATGGTGAAATCATAAAAAATATAACCTTTAATGCGAATGATAATACTGTTGATTTATCAAATATCGCTAGCGGGATTTATATTTTACAAGTTTTAAGTGAAGATGATAAAACTGAATCATTTAAGGTGATAAAACAATAATAGTTAAATTATATGAAAAATTCGAGGTTAGTCATGACTTCGAATTTTTTTACACCTACTTTTTGGTCAATTTTAATAATTCCTTTTCCGTACCATTATAAATATTAACATCTACAAATTCTGATATTCCTTTTACTGATCCTTTATCGGTAAACTGCCAAAAATGCCAATCTTTGTCTATATTTTCTACATAAAAATTATAATTGGCTACCCAACAGGTGTATTCAGGAAAGGCTTCGTATAAAAAATCATTATAAAAGGATTCCCCTGAGTAAATAATCGGTTTTATACCGTAGTATTTTTCTACTTTTACTAACCATTTTTTTAAGCCTGTTTTTAGTTTATTCATACTTTGAATACGAGGTATGTCTTCAATATCCAAAACGGGAGGTAAATCGCCTTTTTTTAATTTTACAGTATTGATAAAGTTATTGGCTTGTAAAATAGAATTTTCGTTAGGGCGATAATAATGATATGCACCTCTAATTATATTTTGCTTTTTAGCGTGTTTCCAATTGCGTTTAAACTTTCTATCTGTTTTTACACTTCCCGCGGTTGCACGAATAAACACAAATGATATTGGAAAACTATCTTGTATTTTAGTAGCTTTTTTCCAGCCTATTTTTCCTTGATAATGGGAAACATCTATTCCGAATATTTTATCTTTTTTCTGATGATGTTGCAATACATCAAAAATGCGCATTTGGGTCGTTAAATTAGCTACTTTTATGTTTTCTGACTTTTCTACGCGTTGAAAAACTAAATAATATATTGCATATCGATAATGCCAACTACCGTATAAAAAAGCCATTAAAATTATTGGAAATACAATATGCCTCGTGAATGAAAAAGTACGCTTTTTTGCTTTTTTACGCTTGACTTTTTTTTTACGCAGAACTACTTTTCTGGGCTTCCGTTGTTTTTGTAAGCGTTTTAATTCCAACCTTCCTGAAGCCATTTATTTTTTTAAATTAGTAATTACAGATAATATGATATACAGTAATATCACCAACGGTATGGCAACAAAATGCAAAGTAGCTATTAAAATTACGGTTAGGATTAAAAAGATATATTTAACGGCATTTGCTGCAAAACCATACGTTTTCATTTTTAAAGAAAACAGTGGTAACTCTGCATTTAACAAGTAACAACTCAATAATGTAAACGCAATTAAAAACCTTTTATTTAAAATTAAATCCTTTAACCATTGGCTATCATTTGTCATTAAAATTAATGGCAAACTCAATATTAATAATGTATTAGCAGGAGTTGGTAAGCCTATAAAAGAATCGGTTTGGCGAGTATCTATATTAAATTTTGCCAAACGATAGCAGGACGCTAAAGTTACCAATAAGCCTACTAAAGGCAACCAAACAAACGCTTCGGTATTCCATCCGTCATTAAAAAAATTGGTAGCATAACTAAATTTTCCAGTTGTTTTTTCAAACAATTTAAACAATACAATTCCGGGCACTAACCCGCTTGTTATCATGTCTGCTAAAGAATCTAACTGTAACCCTAACTCGCTTTTCACATCTAATAAACGTGCTGCAAAGCCATCAAAAAAATCAAAAATAATGCCCAACATTACAAATATTGCAGCAGCGTATAAATTGTCATGTACTGCGTATAATACAGCTATGCTCCCGCAAAAAAGGTTTAATAAGGTTATAATATTGGGTATTTGTTTTTTAAGCATCTTTTTTAATTTAAAAAGTAAAAGTAAACATTAAAAATGAAAATACAAGATGTCATAAAACTCTTTCTGAAAACTTTATTTAAAATACCTCCTGTTTTTGATAAAAAAGATTACTTTTGATAGGTTTAAATTTTAAAATTCATCATCTTATCAATCAAACCTAGTAAAATATTTTTAACAAACTAATACATATAATAAATGGGAGACTCACAATTAAATAGATCTTGGAATGAAATAAAAACAAACGACTCATGGGCAATTTTTAAAATTATGAGCGAGTTTGTAGATGGTTTTGAAAAAATGGGACGTATTGGCCCTTGTGTATCCATTTTTGGATCAGCACGTACAAAACCTGGAGAAAAATATTATGAATTAGCGGTAAGAGTTGCTTCAAAAATTGTAGATCATGGTTATGGAGTCATCACAGGTGGTGGACCTGGAATTATGGAGGCAGGTAATAAAGGGGCGCATATTAAAGGTGGTGTTTCCGTAGGTTTAAATATTGAATTACCATTTGAGCAACATGACAACCCATATATTGATCATGACAAAAACATTAACCACGACTACTTTTTTGTACGTAAAGTTATGTTTGTAAAATATTCACAAGGTTTTGTGGTAATGCCTGGAGGTTTTGGTACTTTAGACGAACTTTTTGAAGCCATTACCTTAATACAAACTAAAAAAATAGAAAAATTCCCTATTATTTTAGTCGGTAGAGATTATTGGGGGGGGTTATTAAATTGGATTAAAGCCACTATGGAAGAAAAACATAAAACTATTAGTGAAGGAGATTTAAATTTAATTAACCTTGTTGATACGGAAGAGGAAGTAATTGATATTTTAGATAACTTCTATAAAAAATACGCATTAAGTCCTAACTTTTAAACGATATAAAATTATATATATTAAAAAGTATAACAATCAGATTACTACCGCTATACTCTCTATTATAAAAATATAGTGGTAGTATTTTTACTTACTCAAAAAGCCACTTACTCATCATGAAATCAAAATTACTTTTTTGTCTTACATTTTTATGCATCACAAATTCATTTAGTCAAGACAATGTTAAACTAATGTTTTATAATTTATTACACTACCCTACTACACAACCCAGCAGAATTACAAACCTAGAAGCCATTTTAGATGACTACCAACCTGATTTATTTATGGTTTGTGAACTTGAAAATGCAACTGGAAGTAATAATATTTTAAATGCTATACAAACTCCTGACGGAAAATATGCTGCTTGTACGTATCAAAATAATCAATCAACCACCAGCCCACTACAACAAATGGCATATTACAATACGAATAAATTAATTTTAACCAATGAACAGGTTTTACCTACCGCAATCAGAGATATTAATCATTATACCTTTAAATTAAATACTCCTGACCAAGTAGCAAATCCTAAATATTTAGATGTTTTTGTAACACATCTAAAAGCAGGTGAAAACACTGCTTCTGCTCCTGATAATGAAACGAAACGTTTAAACTCGGTTAACGTATTTACCGCTGAATTAGCAAACATTCCTACTGATCATTATATCGTTTTTTCAGGAGATTTTAATTTATATAGTCATAATGAACCTGCATATCAAGAAATTTTAGACCCAACCAATGCTATTGTAATGATAGACCCTATAAATCGTCCTGCTGTTTGGTATAATGATAGTAACTCAAAAGACATACATACTCAAGCAGTATTTTCTACCGCAGATGGAAACGGACATATTGGAGATGGTTCTTGGGGTGGAATGGATGACCGTTTTGATTTTATTATGATGTCAGAAAACTTACAAACCAATACTGAAGTGTATTACAAAACAAACACCTACGCTGCTTATGGCAATAACGGCAACTGCTATAATAAAAGCATAAATGATCCCGTTTGCACAGGTACTTACTCACAAACAATAAGAGATTACTTATTTAACTTTAGTGATCATTTACCTGTTGTAATGGAAATTGAAACAACACAAACTTTAACTGTACCTTCTGAAAATTATACACAAAACTTTATTAGCTTTGCAAAAAGCAATATTGCTAGTAATCAATTGATGTTAAATATAAACACGAAATATTTAAAAAATGAATATCTTTATATTTACAATCAATTAGGACAACAGTTATATCAAACCAAATTAGGTAACTCTGAATATTTAACCATAAATACATCGAAGTTTGCTGCTGGTATTTATTATATTTATACATCAAAATACAATAATTCACCTTTAAAATTCATCAAATACAATTGAAAAAATTAAGTATATTTCTATTATTATTTGTTTGCATCCAACTAAATGCTCAGCATAACATCATTATTCAGGCTAATTTTAACCCTGATCATAATACTGTGGAAATTGTGCAAAGCATCACATTCACCAATACCGCCAGCAAACCCATAGACTACTTATATTTAAATGATTGGAACAATGCATTTTCTAATAATCAAACCGATTTAGCCAAACGTTTTGCGGAAGAATATACTGCAAAATTATTTTACGCAAAAGACTCAGAAAGAGGGTTTACCACAATAAAATACATCCAAAACAAGCAAGAAAAATTAATTTACAAAAGGAAATATGCCGATATTATTGAGGTACAATTAACAAATACCTTAGCCTCAAAAGATAGTATTACTTTAAATTTAAAATACAATTTACAGCTTCCTGCTGATAAGTTTACTCGCTTTGGAATTGATAGCAACAAAAACATTAAATTAAAAGAGTGGTTTATTACTCCCGCAAAATTAATAGCAGGAAAATGGGAATATTATACCCATAAAAACTTAGATGATTTATATATACCAAATTGCAACATCAAATTAACCATTACATATCCAAAATCATACACTTTAAACAGCACTTTTAATGTTCTTAACACAATAAATAATACCACCACAAAAACAACAATACTGCAAAGTGAAAATACCATTTACACCGAATTTTATTTGACTAAAAAAAGTAATTTCCGAAGTTTTGAAACCGATAAATTTACCTTTATCACCAATATTAATGACAATAAGGTATCGGATACATTCAAAGCTGTAATTCATGATAAAATTGCATACTTTTTAACCGATAAACTTGGTGATTATCCGCATCAAAAAATAGTATTATCAGAAGCTTGTTATCATAAAAATCCTGTGTACGGGCTCAACCAATTACCCAATTTTATCCGACCCTTTCCTGATGGATTTCAATATGAAATTAAAATTTTAAAAAGTACTATTGCTAAGTTTATCAGAAACACCATAAATACCAACCCTCATACCGATTTTTGGTTAAGTGATGCACTAGAAACCTATTTAATGATACAATACGTAAACGAAAATTATCCTAACATGAAAATATTAGGCTCTTTATCCAAAATTTGGGGGTTACGTTCTTTTGAAATTGCAAAGAAAAAATTTAATAGCCAGTATCAGTATTTTAGTCAATATACCGCACGTAAAAATTTAGATCAACCCATAAAAACACCAAAAGACTCTCTTCTAAAATACAATGCCAATATTTCCAATAAAAATAAAGCAGGAGTGGGATTACTCTATTTAGATGATTATTTAGGCAATCAATTGGTAAGTAAAACCATGTCTGAATTCTATCAACAAAACAAATTAAAAAACATTCACTCCAAAGATTTTATTGATGCCTTACAAAGAAAAACCAATAAAGACATCAGTTGGTTTCTTAACGACTATATAAATACGGATAAACGTATTGATTATACCATAAAAAATATCACAAAAGAAAATCATCAACTGCTCATTACTTTAAAAAATAAAACTACTGCCACTACTCCTATTTCTATTTATCAACTCATTGACGGAAAAATAATTTCTAAAAAATATATTAACGGTTTCACAGGTGATAAAATCGTAAAATTACCCAATCATAATCCTGACCGAATCATCTTGAATTATGAAAGTATTATACCGGAATATAACCAACGTGACAATACTAAAACTCTGAAACCACATCTTTTTAATAAACCCCTAAAGTTTTCATTTTTAAAAGATGCCGAAGCCCCTAAGTACAATCAAATATTTTATGTTCCTGAATTTGGATATAACCTGTACGATGGGTTTTCTCCTGGCATTCGGTTAACCAATAAATCCTTATTACGCAAAAACTTTACCTTTAGTATTAAGCCATTATACAGTATGAAAAGTAAAGCGATAACCGGTAGCATTGGTTTTGGAAAAACACATCATTTTAAAAATAGGAAGCTATTTAACATTAATTACGGAATGCATTATCAAAATTTTCATTATAAAAATGATTTAAAATATCAACGCTTTACCCCTACACTAAACTTTAATTTTAAACGAAAAAATAATTTACGTTCAGATTATTATCAGTACATCACTACACGCTACATATCGGTAAAAAAAGATAAAGATACCTCTCCCTTACTCCCCAATGAAATTAGAAGTGACATTCCTAATTATAATGTTTTCAATATAAAATATGGTGTTGGCGATTCCGATTTGTTTAACAGTTATGGCTTTAACGCCGATGTGCAGTTTGCGAAAGATTTCGGAAAAATTGCTTTAACGTATGGTTTTCGTAAATTATATAAAAATAATCGTCAAGTGAACTTACGTTTTTTTGCAGGAGCCTTCACTTATAACAATACTAATACCAATTATTACAGTTTTGCTTTAGATAGACCTAGTGATTATTTATTTGATTATGATTACTACGGACGTAGTGAAAGTACAGGTCTTTTTAGTCAACAAATTATTATTACTGAAGGAGGATTTAAAAGTAAACTTAATACTAACACTGCCAATAAATGGATGACAACCGCAAGCATAAGCACCAATTTATGGCGTTATATATTTGTTTATGGAGATATTGGATTGGTAGGCAACACGGGCAATCCAAATGCTGTTTATGATACGGGAGTACATTTAAATTTAGTACCTGGTTATTTTGAATTATACTTCCCTGTTTCTTCTAATTTAGGATGGGAAATAGCTCAACCCCATTACAATGAAAAAATTCGATTTAAAATTGTATTAACTCCAAAAATATTGATTGGTTTGGTAACCCGAAAATGGTTGTAATACCAACCTGTAAAAACGTTATTTATTTATCAAAAAACTTTGCAGTGCCAATTCATAACTCTGCAAGCCAAAACCAATAATAATCCCTTTAGCGTTTGGTGCAATGTAGGATTGATGTCTAATTTCTTCCCTTGAATACGTATTGCTTATATGCACTTCTATAACAGGAATTTCAATAGCTTTAACCGCATCAGCAATACCTACTGATGTATGCGTGTATGCCGCTGCATTTAAAATAATACCATCATAAGCATATCCTACCTTTTGTAATTTATCAATAAGCTCGCCTTCTACATTACTTTGAAAATAGGTAAATGAAACTTCTGGATACTTATTTTTCAATTCATCTAAAAATTCTTGAAAAGATAAACTTCCATAAATATTTGTTTCGCGTTTGCCTAATAAATTTAAATTAGGACCGTTTATAATGGCTATTTTCATTTGATAATTTTATTTTAAAGACATTCAATAGTTTTAATTGCAAGCTACTTACAATTAAACATACCTAGATTAAAAGATGCTAAATTTACACGTTTTTATGTTTATTTTAATGTAAATCAATAAATATTATCCTAATTTTGTAATTAATATTAATTTAAATTTTACTACTTATGAAAAAAATAATCTTAACTACACTTGCCGTTTTTGCATTTGCATTAACAAGTCAAGCACAAGAAATTGCGGACAATGCAATTGGTTTACGTTTTGGATCAAATGATGGTCTAACAGAAATTACTTATCAAAGAAAATTAAGTGATGCTAACCGATTAGAAGCTAATTTAGGTTGGAGCTCAAAAGAGAGAATTAATGTAATTAAAATTACAGGGTTATACCAATGGGTAATGCCTTTACAAGATAATTTTAATTGGTTTGCTGGTGCTGGAGGTGGACTTTTAAACTGGAAACATGATGTTACAGGTGGTAATAGTGGTACTGCCTTATTTGTAGCTGGTGATGTTGGTATTGAATATCATTTTGATTTCCCTTTAATGCTTGCTCTTGATGTAAAACCAGAGCTTGGTTTTAGTGATGACTATAATAACGATTTAGATTTTGAATTTGGTTTTAGTGCTCGTTATAAATTTTAATATTAGAGCAATAATCTAAAATAAATTTAAGCTTTTTGATATTTTTATCAAAACAAAAAAACCGAAGCAATTGCTTCGGTTTTTTTATTTTAGCTTATTTTTTTAAACTTTAAAACTCCTGATCTTCCTTTTTTGAAAATCTTATTGCTGTTGTGTTTCCCTTTACGGAGTTCCTTTTGTTCTTCAAAAGATAACTGGATAATATCTTTACAAGCTTCTGAACAACAGTTTTTCATTTTTTCGGCACAACTTTTACATTGTATAAATAACAAATGACATGCTGCATTTTCACAGTTTATATGCTCGTCACAAGGTTCTCCACATTGATGACATTGTGCAACAACATCTTCACTAATACGCTCTGCACGTCTATGATCAAATACAAAGTTTTTTCCTAAAAATTTATTTTCTAATCCTTCATCCTTTACTTGTCTGGTATATTCAATAATACCACCTTCCAATTGATATACGTTTTTAAAACCTTTATGCTTATAGTATGCACTTGCCTTTTCGCAACGAATACCACCGGTACAATAC
The DNA here is from genome assembly GCA_024280635.1 of Bacteroidota bacterium. Taxonomy (GTDB): domain Bacteria; phylum Bacteroidota; class Bacteroidia; order Flavobacteriales; family Flavobacteriaceae. Next base: position 15,433 of record JAJRPS010000055.1, read on the forward strand.
ATCAATAAATTTTTATCCTCTTTATTCTCTTTTAAATCCTCCTCAATAATATCTAAAGAGTCCCTAAAGGTATCTACATCTGGTAAAATTGCTCCATCAAAATGACCTATTTCACTTTCATAATGATTTCGCATATCTACGCAAACGGTATTGGGGTTTGCTAACATTTCATTAAAATCTTTCGCTTTTAAATGTGTTCCTATACTGGTTACATCAAAAGAATCGTCATTTAAACCATCGGCAACAATTTTATCTCGTACTTTTACTTTTAACTTTAAAAACGACTTATTATCTTGCTCTACTGCAATGTTTAGGCGTACATCTTTTAAAAAAGATATCGAATCTAAATGGGTTTTAAAAGCATTAAAATTTTCAGCAGGAACTGACAATTGCGCATTAATCCCCTCATTGGCAACGTAAATACGTCCCAACACTTCCAATTGATCCCAATTTAAAAATAGGTGATCTCGCAATACTTGTGGATTTCCAATTTTGGCGTACTGATAGAAAGAAATCGTCATCCGATCTTTTCCTGCTTCTTCAATTAGAGCAGCTCTTTCCTTAGCACTTAGTTTATTATACAGTTGCATGCTATATGAATATTTTAAGATTATTTAAGATTGCAAATGTACACTTTTATAGCGTAATTGTTAGGATTTCTCTATATTTGCACATCTTTTTATTACCGATTATCATGACAAGAACAAATACTATCGAGTTAATGGCGCCTGCCGGAAATTTCGAATCCTTACAAGCAGCTTTAAATAACGGTGCTGATTCTATTTACTTTGGAGTAGAGCAACTAAACATGCGCGCTAGAGCAACCATGAATTTTACCTTAGCAGATTTACCTGAAATTACCCGAAGATGTGAGGAAAAAGGAGTCCGTAGTTATTTAACACTAAATACCATTATTTACGATCATGATTTATCTGTTGTAAAAACTTTAATTAACAAAGCTAAAGAAGCTAACATTACTGCGGTAATTGCAATGGATCAAGCGGTAATTGCTTACGCCCGTAGTGTTGATATGGAAGTTCACATTTCTACCCAAATTAATATTACCAATATTGAAACGGCAAAATTTTATGCAATGTTTGCTGATACAATGGTATTGAGTAGAGAGTTAAGCTTGCATCAAGTTGCTGAAATTACTAAAGCTATTGAAAGTGAAGAAATTAAAGGTCCTTCTGGACGTTTATTAGAAATAGAAATATTTGGACACGGTGCATTATGTATGGCTGTTTCTGGAAAGTGCTATTTAAGCTTACACTCCAACAATTCTTCTGCCAATAGAGGTGCTTGCAAACAAAATTGCAGGAAAAAATATACCGTAATTGATCAAGATACTGGTTTTGAAATAGAAATTGATAACGAGTATATGATGTCTCCAAAAGATTTATGTACCCTACCCTTTTTAGACCAAATAATAGCTGCAGGTGTAAAAGTTTTAAAAATTGAAGGGCGTGGTAGAGCTCCTGAGTATGTTGCAAAAGTAATTAAAACCTATAGAGAAGCTATTGATAGTATTATTGATGGTACTTTTAATAAAGAAAAGACTGACTTTTGGATGAGCGAATTGAATAAGGTGTATAACAGAGGTTTTTGGGATGGATATTATTTAGGTCAAAAATTAGGAGAATGGAGCGATACTTCTGGATCTCACGCTACTCAAAAGAAAGTATATATTGGTAAAGGGGTACATTATTTTCCGAAAGCAAAAGTTGCCGAATTTAAAATTGATGCCTATGATTTAAAAATAGGAGATCAAATTCTAATTACTGGACCTACTACTGGCGCAGAAGAAACTGTTGTTACAGAAATGTTTGTTAATGATAGTAAAGGTGAGCATGCTAAAAAAGGTGATTTGTGTACTTTAAAATTACCTTTTAGAGTGCGCCCATCAGACAAATTATACAAAATTGTACAAACTGAATTTGCAAATTAAATGGTAGTCATAACCCTCCAAAGAGAAAAATGTATTGGTTGTAATTATTGTGTAGAAATGGCTCCTGCTCAGTTTAGAATGTCTAAAAAAGATGGTAAAACAGTATTGTTACGTGCTGTAGATAAAAAGGGATTTCATACGTTAAAATCAAATGACTACGAAATTTTAGAAGCCAATGAAAATGCCGAAAAAGCTTGTCCTGTAAACATTATTAAAGTAAAGGTTACTTAAAAACTTCTTTATCTAAAGATTAACATCCGCAACCACCTGATCCACAAGATTTATTTGATTTTTTTTTACTAAAAATTTTTTTATATAAAAATCGAAGTGCCAAAAACACGACTCCAACAACTGCTATGTATTGAATATTTTCCATATTACTTTAGTGTTTGATAGGCTATAAAAGCAACTAAATAGGCAAAAGATGTCATCCCAAATAATTGTATTAACGGCCATTTCCACCCATTGGTTTCTCGTTTCACTATTGCAATTGTACTCATACACTGCATTGCAAAAGCGTAAAACAATAGTAATGAAATTCCTGTTGCGAAAGTAAATATAGGTGTAACGCCATCTGCCCTAACTTCTTTTCTCATTTTTTCCATTAAGGTTGCTTCATCATCAACACCAACACTATAAATAGTGGCTAATGTACCCACAAACACTTCTCTTGCAGCAAATGAGGTAATTAAACCAATACCCATCTTCCAATCATAGCCCAAAGGTTGTATTGCAGGTTCTATCAGTTTACCAAAGGTACCAATATAAGAATGCTCTAATTTATAAGATGCTATTTTTACATTTAACGTTGTTTCTTCTAAATTAACATTAGACTCCGTTACAATAGTTGTTGCGTTTTTAAAATCATTTCCAGGACCGTAAGATGCCAATACCCAGAGTAATATTGAAATGGCTAAAATTATTTTACCTGCTTCAAAAACAAATGCTTTCGTTTTTTCCAATACATGCAATGCTATATTTTTAAATAATGGTAATTTATAATTGGGCATTTCAATCACAAAATGTGAATTTGACTTTATTTTTAATACTTTATTTAAAATATAAGCAGCTACTATTGCGGTCACAAAACCTAACAAATACAATAACATTAATACTAACGCTTGATTATTCATACCTAAAAAACCATTGTCATTAGGTATTACCAATCCAATAATGATGGCATAAACAGGTAATCTAGCAGCACATGTTGTAAAGGGAGTTACTAAAATAGTAATTAAGCGCTCTTTCCAGCTCTCCATATTTCTAGTTGCCATTATTGCCGGTATTGCACATGCTGTACCTGATATTAACGGCACTACACTCTTGCCACTCAGTCCAAATTTTCGCATGATTTTATCCATTAAAAACACAACCCTACTCATGTACCCCGTTTCTTCTAAAATTGCTAAAAAGAGAAATAAAAAAGCTATTTGCGGAATAAAAATAACGATTCCTCCAATACCGGGTATAATACCTTCTGCTAATAAGTTTGTAAATACACCTGGTAAAAAATTGTTTTTAACCGTTTCACTAAGGGTTCCGAAAAAAGAATCTATTAACTCCATTGGATACTCCGACCATGAAAATAAAGCTTGAAAGATATTAAATAAGATGAAGAAAAATATGACATAACCCCAAATTTTATGCATCAATATTGCATCTAACTTTGCACGTAAACCTTTTGCTTCTTTACGATTTACTCGATAACTTTTTTCTAAAATTTTATTTATAAACTGATATCGCTGTACAGTATCTCTATGGTTTTGTTCCTTTTCAGATGCTACTTTTATAACACTATTGGTGTTGAGTTTAAAACTTTGTGCTGGTTGAATCTTTTTATAATTAGCCAACAGCTCTTTCAACTCCGAAATTCCTTCATTCGTTTTACTACTAATAAGTACAACTTTTGTTTTTAAATCACGTGCTAAAGCATCTACATCTATTTGAATGCCTTTTTTGAGCATCTGGTCTTTCATATTGATAACCAAAATGGTAGGAAAACCAAAATCTTGCACTTGCGTAAAGAGTAATAAATTTCTTTTTAAATTTTCTACCTCTGCAACAACCACCACCACTTCAGGATAATATTCTGACTCAGTGTCGATAAGGATCTTTACGGCTACATTTTCATCTAAAGAACTTGCATGAACACTGTATGTACCGGGCAAATCTATAATTTCGGCTTTGAAATTATTGGGAAGCTTACTGGTTCCTATCTTTTTATCTACTGTTACTCCTGGATAATTACCTACATGTTGATTTAAACCTGTTAATGTATTAAATAATGATGTTTTTCCTGTGTTTGGATTACCAATTAAGGCAATATGTATTAGGCTCCGCATACTGCTTCTACTAAAATTTGTTGTGCTATATTTTTCCTAATGGCTAAATGTGTTCCGTTTATATTTAAATACAAAGGATCACTTAAAGGAGCTACTTGTACTAACTCTACAACACTTCCTGCTATACAGCCCATTTCTATCAATTTCAAAGGTATGCTGTCTAAATCATAACTGGTTATGATTGCTTTTTCTCCTTTTTGTAAATCGGAAATATTCATATCTATACGGGTTAAAGATAGATCGTATCGATTTTCAATTAAATCCATACGCTCTTATTTTCTGTAAAAATAGCATCTATTTAGATTTAATAAAAATAATAAGCCAACTATTTTGAAAAATAGTTGGCTTATAAAATTAACTAACCTATCAAAAAAATATTATCAATTATCTTTTTGATTAGTACAAATATATAACTCTTTTAACCTTAATTATATGATATATATCAGCTTAGCTATTTTTCTTTGGTTTTGCTAAAAAAAGATAGTATATATTTAAACATACAATTGCAGCATTGGTAATTATTATAGGCAAACCTATGCGGAGTGTTGGCATTTGCAAACCGTAAATAATAAAAAGTATACAACCTATTGTGTTTACAATTCTTAATTTACGCATATCCTTAAACATAAAAGAGGTTAAAACCCCTAAAGATGCTAAATATCCTATTATTTCTACTGTAGTTAATTCCATTTTTGATACTAATAAATTCCCTCGACTCAAGGACGCGAGGTTTTGTCCTTTAATATGTTGACTTCAGAACTTTTTAACTCCTTTTGGAATCTACTCCGTATTGAAGTTAAATCAAAACAATAATACCAAAAAAATACCATTGCAAAACTGTAATGGTATTTTTTCATATATTACAAGCACTCTTGTTTATTTCATCGGATTACGTTTTCTTTCATTTTCCGTTAAGTGCACTTTACGCAAACGTAAGAATTTTGGTGTTACTTCAACATATTCATCTTTTTGAATAAATTCTAAAGCTTCCTCTAAAGAAAATTTAATTGCCGGAACAATTTTAGCTTTATCATCTGCTCCTGAAGAACGTACGTTTGACATTTTTTTAGTTTTCGTAATATTTACAGTCATATCATCTCTACGAGAGTTTTCTCCAATAACTTGACCTTCATAAATATCTTCACCTGGTTCCACAAAGAAACGTCCTCTATCTTGTAATTTATCTATAGAATACGGAATTGCCTTTCCTCTTTCCATAGAAATCAAAGAACCATTTTGACGTTCTGGAATTCCACCACGCATTGGTTGATATTCTATAAAACGATGTGCCATAATTGCTTCACCAGCTGTAGCAGTTAATAGTTGATTACGCAAACCAATAATACCACGCGAAGGTATCGTAAACTCACATAACATACGCTCTCCTTTAGCTTCCATAGAAACCAATTCACCCTTACGCATCGTTACCATTTCTACTGCTTTACCAGACACACTTTCTGGCAAATCAATAGTTAACTCTTCAATAGGCTCACATTTTTTACCATCAATTTCTTTAATAATTACTTGTGGCTGACCAATTTGAAGTTCATATCCTTCTCTACGCATGGTTTCAATTAGTACAGACAAGTGTAATACACCACGACCAAATACTAAAAATTTATCAGCACTTCCTGTTGGGTTAACACGTAATGCTAAGTTTTTTTCTAATTCTTTTTCTAAACGTTCTTTAATGTGACGTGACGTAACATACTTACCATCTTTACCAAAGAAAGGAGAGTCATTAATAGTAAACAACATACTCATTGTTGGCTCATCAATAGCTATTGTTTTTAACGCTTCTGGCTCTTCAATATCAGCGATAGTATCACCAATTTCAAAACCTTCTAATCCTACAATTGCACAAATATCTCCTTTTTGAACGCTTTTAACACGCGCTTTACCTAAGCCTTCAAAGATAAATAATTCTTTTATTTTTGTTTTTACAATGCTTCCATCTGCTTTACAAAGCGATACACGTTGCCCTTCTGCTAATTCACCACGTGTTAAACGTCCAATTGCAATACGACCGGTAAAGCTAGAGAAATCTAATGATGTAATTAACATTTGAGTATTTCCTTCTGTTGGTTCAAAAGTAGGAACATGTTCTAATACCATATCTAATAATGGTTCTACATTTTCCGTAATATTTTCCCAATGATCACTCATCCAGTTATTTTTAGCTGAACCGTATACGGTAGGAAAATCCAATTGCCATTCTTCTGCACCTAATTCAAACATTAAATCAAATACTTTTTCATGTACTTCTTCTGGTGTACAATTTTCTTTATCTACTTTATTGATTACTACACATGGTTTTAATCCTAAATCAAGTGCTTTTTGTAATACAAAACGTGTTTGAGGCATAGGTCCTTCAAAAGCATCTACTAATAAAAGTACACCATCTGCCATATTTAATACTCGCTCTACCTCTCCACCAAAATCGGCGTGACCTGGAGTATCAATAATGTTAATTTTTGTACCCTTATAAATAACTGATACATTTTTAGAGGTAATAGTTATTCCTCGCTCACGTTCTAAATCGTTACTATCTAAGATTAAATCTCCTTTGTTTTGATTTTCTCTAAACAACTGACAGTGGTACATGATTTTATCAACCAAGGTTGTTTTACCGTGATCTACGTGGGCAATAATTGCAATATTTTTTACTTTAGTCATAACTATATATTCTATTTTAAGGGCGCAAAGGTACATCTTTTTATTCAATAGCCACTATTATACTGATAATTATCATTGATATGAGCCTGATAAGCTTTATCTTTGCCAAAATTTACAAATTATGACCACTTTACAGTCCATTCCTAATATTAAGCATACCAATGCAAATAACTTTTTTTTACTAGCAGGTCCTTGCGCTATTGAAAGTGAAGATATGGCAATGCGTATTGCTGAAAAAATTATTACCATTACTAATAAATTGGAAATTCCATTTATTTTTAAAGGAAGTTATAAAAAAGCAAACAGAAGTCGTATTGATAGCTTTACCGGTATTGGAAATGAAAAAGCGTTAAAAATATTACGTAAAGTTTCTGAAACTTTTAACGTACCTACGGTTACAGATATTCATGAAGCCTCTGAAGCGGCTATTGCTGCTGAGTATGTAGATGTTTTACAAATACCTGCTTTTTTAGTACGGCAAACCGATTTAGTAGTTGCTGCTGCTAAAACAGGTAAAGTTGTCAATTTGAAAAAAGGACAATTTATGAGCCCTGAAGCAATGCAACATGCGGTACAAAAAGTAAAAGATGCTGGTAATGAGAAAGCATGGATTACTGACAGAGGGACTATGTTTGGGTATCAAGATATGATTGTAGATTTTAGAGGCATTCCAACCATGCGCAAATTTGCACCAACAATTTTAGACGTTACCCACTCTTTACAACAACCCAACCAAAATAGCGGTGTTACAGGTGGACGACCAGACATGATTGAAACTATTGCGCGTGCAGGTATTGTAAACAATGTAGACGGTTTATTTATAGAAACTCATTTTGACCCTTGTAATGCAAAAAGTGATGGTGCCAACATGTTACATTTAGACCATTTAGAAGGTTTACTAACCAATTTAGTAAAAATTAGAAAAACAATTACACAATTATAAAAACCATGAAACTGTATTCCTTTTTATTTTTAGCAACATTTATTTCTTTTACTAGTTTTGCTCAAGAAGATTCTGAAATTAGTATTGTACCCTCTACTCCATCAAATAAAGGAAAGTTTTTTGTAAGTTGGGGAGGTAATAGAGAAGTTTATACTAAATCCGACATTCATTTTACAGGTAAAAACTATGACTTTACCATGTATGATGTTAAAGCACATGACAAGCCAAAAGGATGGCATATTGATTATATTAATCCTTCAAGAATTACCATACCGCAAACTAATTTCAGAATGGGGTATTATTTTAAAGAACATTATCTTGTTACTTTAGGACTAGATCACATGAAATACGTAGTTACACAACCGCAATTGGTAAATATTGATGGAACCGTAAATATTCAAGATGGTGAAGGGAACACCGATTTTAACGGAACCTATAATGACAGTAATCTTTTATTAGATGGTGCATTAGACCCTAAAGGTAATTTTGAGTTTTTTGAATTTGAACACACCGATGGTTTAAATTATATTTTTGCCGAAGTAGCTCGTGTAGATGAAATTGGACACCATTTTAAACTAAATGCTAATACCATACAAATTAACGTATTAGAAGGTATTGGTGCTGGTGGTTTATACCCAAAAACAAACACTACTATTTTCGGAAAACCCCGTAATGACGAATTTCATTGGGCGGGTTACGGATTTAGTGCAAAATTGGGGGTTAACATTATTCTTTTCAAACATTTTCAAATACAAACCGATGTAAAAGGAGGGTATATAAATATGCCATGGATAAAAACAACTGCCGATGGTGATAGTGCCTCACAAAACTTCTGGTTTTTACAACACAACATTACTTTTGGGTACGTTTTTCAATTGTTTAATGGAAAAAATAACTAATCATAAATACCTTTGCGTATTAAACTTTTGATGTAAACATTGAAGAAAATTAAACATACTTAGGTACTCCTACTCTTTATAAAAAAGTTCTTCATTATGAAGAACTTTTTACATATACAGCTTTATTGCATTTTCTAATACAGGCACGAGTACCGCTTCGTTTACGTCTGCAATACTAAAATATCGCAATGAAACCATCATTTTCCTGTTTTCCGAAACCAAATGCTCATGGCAAACTTGTATTTGATTGCCTTTCCAAAAGCCAACATCTACAAACTTTTTTTTATGACTCGCATTAAAATAACAAAAAGGTTTTCCCTTATAATAATAAAACGGAATTTTATACTTGTACTTCAATTCTAATTTAGGCAATGTACTTTCTACCACTGTTTGTAAATACAATAGCATTTCTCGGTACGGTTCTGGTTGTTCTAAAATATATTTTTCTGATGAGCGCATTCCTTTTTTATATCGAAAATACTAAATTTTAATGTCAACTGATAAAAATCACTTGTACTTCTTGTATTGTTTCGTAAATTTAGATAATTAATTCACTTTATATTATGAAAAAAAATACACCCATTACCGAAATAATGACCAAAAACCTGATTACCTTATCCATAGATAGTGATTTAGTTACTGCAGAAAGGCTCTTTAAAAAACATAAAATCAGACACATTACTATTGTTGAAAAAAATAAATTATTAGGGATTTTAAGCTACACTGATTTATTGCGAATTAGTTTTGTAGATGCTGTTTTTGAAGATGAAACTGAGGTAGAAAGTCAAGTGTATAACATGTTTACACTAGAACAGGTTATGGTTAAAAAGTTAATTACCATTACTCCTGAAACAACTATAAAAAAAGTTGCCGAAATTTTAGCCCAAAAGGAATTTCATGCAATACCCATAGTGAAAAATGAAGAGTTAATAGGTATTGTAACTTCTACCGATTTGATTAATTACTTATTAAAGCAATTCTAATAACAATCTTTTTTAAATACGTTATCCTTTTTAAAGCTCAAGCATTAAAAAAAGGATAGCGTATTTTTTACTTTAAAACAATTACTTTCCAATACAAAAAGTAACTTGTATTGATTTTTAGCTAGTTATAATCGTGAGGTACAAATAAGGTACAATACTTATCAAAATACTACAAAATATACCTATATTATCTCCAAACATAACTGCTTAAATAAATTACATTTTGTACTTGTATTTTGTTAATCTATTTTCGCCAAATTTAAGTAATATTTTTTGTTCTACCGCCCATTTAAGGTCTCTACTTGCGGTTGCCTGTGCTATCTTTTTAAAATGGTTTAAATAGTCTTTTCGGGTAAATAGTCTTTCGCTTGCAATAGTTTTGTATAAACTTATTCTATCTTTTACCGTTAAGGTTCTGTTTTGGTTTTGTAGTAAGTTGTTTAAGGCTTGTAATATAATGTTAAGCATAAACTCAATAAAAGGGGTAGAGTTCCCCATTTTGTCTGACTTCCCTAAAGCATTGTAATAGGCTTCTTGATTTTCTTTTATTAATAGTTCTACGGGTAAATACTCAAATACTGGGTATTGTTGCATTAAAATAAGTGTTTGCCAAAGCCTGCCCATTCTACCGTTACCGTCTATAAAAGGGTGTATAAACTCTAACTCATAATGAAATACACAACTTTTTATAAGTACTATATCGTCATTGGTATTTAAGTACTTAAATAGGTCATTCATTAAGCCTTTTACCATACTGCCACTTGGTGCGATATGTTCCACTTTTTTACCTTTTACAATACCTACGTTTTTTAATCGCAACTTACCCGCTTCTTGTATTAGCCCTTGCATCAATAAACCGTGTGCTTTTTCTAAGTCTTGTAGTTTATTTGGGTCTAAAGTGTGTAATTGCTCATATACTTTAATTGCATTTTGTACCTCAACTATATCCTTTTTAGGAGCTAACACTCTTTTATTTTCGAGTAATGCGGTTATTTGTTCTTCGGTAAGCGTATTTCCTTCTATTTCTAAAGAAGATTGTATGGTTTTAATACGGTTCTTTTTGCGTAATTCAGTTGGTGGCTTGTATAAGTGTGTAGCTTTTACTTCTCCTAGTTTCTCGGATATGGCTACAACTAATTGTAGTATTGTATCGGTTATTTTATACGGTGGCTTCATTATTTGATAGTATCATTTGATAGCATCAAAGATATGGTTTTTTTGTTATTTATATACATAAGAATAGAAATAAAAAAAGAGGCGTTAAAGCCCCTTTTTTTTATTTTTATCAAACTATACGAAATACATTACTATATCTAGTATGTTTAATAATACGTTAATGTTTCTTGATATGAAAATTGTATATTTTCTTATCATAGAGATTATTCTATTCATTAAAACAGTATTAAATTAATGGAATTACTACCTGCCGATTTATTACGTAGGTCAATAGAAATCTAGTTTCTATATATAATAAGGCGTTGAAGGGTTTAGTAGCTGTTTACTAATTACTCTAAATTTCCTTTTATATAAGGTCTTCAATTTTTAAAAGCTGTTTTAAAGTTTAATGCATAAAAAAGGGGGCTTTTCAGCCCCTAAATAAAAGAAAGTAGTATTAATTACTTACTTATTTATTTGTTCTTTTCTTAATTCAACTGGTTCTTTGATTATTCTATAATCTTTTGAAATATGAAAAGGAAATATTGCATTTTTTTGAACATTATTAGTTGAGGTTATTGTACCTCGTGCTATTACGTCATAAAACAAAATAGTTGTACTATCGGATATTTGCGACTTTTTAGCCAGTTCTTGCGATTGTTTACTATATTCCTTTACTTGGGCTTGTAGCTCTTTAAACTGTTGCTTTAAACTGTTTAAAGTACTGGAAGCATCTAAGCCATTAGCCAAACTTTGTAACTCTTTGGTGCTTTGGTATTCTTTACCTATTTTTTTGGCTTTGTTAAGTGTTTTTAGAGCAAGGTCTCTATATTTAAAAGCCTCTTTTTCTAATTCTTGTTTTTTAGTTATTTTTTTAATAATCAAGCTATCAATTTTATAGCCACTTATAGGCTCATTTTTTAATAGATTATCAAGGTATGTTTCTACGGTTATTCTTGTTTGCTCTTTGTGGGTTAATTCTTTCTCGGAACAAGAAGCGAATAAGGTTAATACTCCTAAACTCAATACAAATAATACTTTTTTCATTCTTTTTTGTGTTATTCTTTGCCAGTCCAAACAAAGATTTTATACAAAAAAGAAGCGTGGACTGAACCATACTTCCTAAAGGTATCGCCAAACACCTATCATACCATACAGAACAGCCACGCCATTACTGGCGTAGCATTTGTCTGTATTCTTAGTATGTGTTTGTGAAATTGGCGATTTCTTAGGAAAGAATACGATTACGCTACTATGTAAAATTAATTTTGTTTTTTTTCTATATTATTTCGTTTTTATTAATGCAAAGATAAGCCTTTTATTTACTTGCTATTTCTTTGGCTTTATTATATTTCAAATAACTGTTTATTTTTTTTAATTCTAATTGCTTCATATAGTTTTCCATATATTCATAATCGGGTTTACCTTCTGAATTTATGGGTAAAAGTATTTTTTCTCGTTTAATTCTCTTATCGTTAATTTCTCTATTGAAACTATATTTTACACCTAATCTTTCTATTAGATTGGATATAAATAAGTATGTGTACTTGTTAAATTTACGGTTTTCTAATTTTGTAACGTGGTCACTTGCTATGAATTTATATGGTTGATAAAAAGTAGCACCAACACTACCACTATTTGCAACTGTTAAACAGTTTGCAAACACACGTACTTTTTCTTTGTTTCCTATAAAATTATCTACTCCATTATTCAATGCGGTAGAAGATACATAGGGTGTTTTTCCTTTTAAATGGTCTCCTTTTTTTAAGCGTTTACCTCTTTGTATTTCTGCGAATATATCATATAAATAAAACTCCCCCCATTTTTTATTGCTTATAGGTTCTACGGGTTTCGTGTTTTTTAATTCATTTAATCGTTTACCTATGTAGGTTTTATATACTCTTGCCTTTTGCTTTTCTTGGTTTCGCATATAGGCTTCCATAAATGCGTAGTCGGGTTCGCCTTTGGTGTTTACAGGTAAAAGTAATTTAGATTTTACCATTCTCATAGGTCGCCACTTTCGGGCATATTCAAAGCAAACTTTTTGGCTTTGAATAGTTGCAATTAAAAACATTGCAATTTGTTTATTTAAAATTTGGTTTTTAAGATATAGAGGGTTTATGTCGTGGCTACAAGTAAATTCACTAATTTGGTAGTATGCGTGCCCTACTGAACCGTTATTTGTTACAGCAATACAGTTACCTTCAAATATTTTTCTTGAAATATCTTCATTCTTACCGTGTCCTGTTTTAGAAGTGTTTTTTATTTTCTCTTTTGTGTAATATTCCGTTATCCCGTTATTGTTTTGAGTAGCCCCTAAAAAAGGTATAGTACCTTGATTTGATACTAAGGGTTTTTTATTATAGAACCCTTTTTTTATTTCAAATATTTCGGGAAACAAAAACTCTTTCCACTCCTTATTTTTTAAAGATAAATCCATTATTTAGTAGTTTCTTTAAATAAATATTCTCTACCCTGCATAATCATATTAAACTCAAAAGATAGATAGTCTGCAATGGTTTTTTCAAAATCTTCTTCTTTTGGTATTTCATCATTAAAATAATAAAAAGAGTGTAGCCACTCATCTTCGGGTTCTATGGTGGTTTTTACCATAAACTTAGTTTCTGCGGGTGCATCGTGTAGGTAGCAATTTAGTAAATGGGCTTTACGTTCAATGCTTCTTTCTGTTTTAACTAAGCCTACGTGTTTACGTACTTCAAAGCCGTCATCTTCATAATTAATAAACTTGCAATATTTCTTTTTAGAGTGCGGTTTGTGAGCCGTAAAAATGGCAATACAAGGGTTTGTTCCTACACCGTAAAAGGTTTCTTTGTTTAGGGTAATTACCCCTTCTAAGGTGTGTTTTTCTAAAATACGCTTTTTTACTTGTTTATCGGTCTTGGTCTTACCTACCATTGTAGATTGTGGCACTATAATAAGGCAACGGGCATTATCGCCCAAACCGTCTAATAGATGCTCTACAAAACTAATTTCGGACAAGTGAGCGGTATCTTTACCCTTTGCTTGTGAATACGGCGGGTTTATAAAACCTACTGTATAGTTGTTTTCTCTAAGTTTGGCTATATCTTGTTTTAAAAAATCGTCTTTTATTAAATTACTTTTACCGTCTCCACGTAGTATCATATTGGTAGTGGCAATAGAAAACATATCTTCTCTAATTTCCATACCGTGTATGCGGTCTTTTTTTATAATTTGTCTTTCTTCTTCGTCTTTGGCTTGCTCTAACATTCGGTGCATTCCTGCAATAAGAAAGCCACCAGTACCACAACACGGGTCAAAAATAATGTCGGTAGGTTTTAAGTCTGCTAAATCACAAAATAAATCGGTTATATGGCTTGGTGTAAGTACTACACCTAAAGTTTGACCGTCTCCACCGCTATAACTTATAAACTCCCCATAAAAACGCCCTAAAACGTCCTCTTTTGTGTTTGCTACAACACTTGAATATACATTTTTTTGTAGATATTCTGCAAAGTAGCGTAAAGGTGTTTTTGCTAATCGTTCATCTACTTGGTTAAGTAGTGTACGGTCTTTTATTATATTGAATTGCCCTAAAACTTGCTCTTTTTTCATTTCGGGTTTAACCTCAACACGTTCCATATGTGTAGAAAGGGCATCGTGTATTTTCATACCGTCCGTTTTAATGGTGTCGCCCGTTAAACTATCAATTTTAAAAGAAGGTTCGCCTAAAGCTAATAAAATAGCTGAAACTACTAAGGGTTTTTCACTATCCCCTAATTGTCCGTAGTTTCTAAGGCTTTCGTGTAGTTCAGACGATTTTTTTATAATTTCGTCTTTTTCTAATATTTCAACTGGTGTTTCTCCTAAAACCTGCTCTTTGTAGTATTTTTCAATATTTTTAGTGCTAAAATTTTCAAAGTTTTCTACCTTTTCAAGAAGTTTGTAACCTGTGTTATCTACAAAAATAGGTCTAATAATGTGGTGTTTTTCGTCTCCCGAACACCCAAAAGCAAACACTTTTTTAAAATTGGTTTTCTTTACAATCTCCTTAGCATAATGCAAAGCTCCGTTTTCTGCATATTTTATTACAGACTTCGTATCGGTAGCAAGTTTAGTACCTTCCTCATCTTCGTACTTTACTTGTTCTTCAATATCAGCTTTATCTTCTATTACTATAATAAAATCTTTTGATTTTCCTACAAACTCGGGAAAACCCGCTCTACCAGTTCCCTTTTTAGAAGCTGTCTTTAAGGCTTTTTGTATTTCTACAATACTACTACCGTTTGGCGTATTTTTTATTTTAGCAATATCAAGTAATTTGCTAATAAAAATATCCGTTATCTTTTCGTTCTTGCTCACTTTATTTTGTTTGTAGTTGATGTGCAAAGTTAAGTATTTTTGCAAATCTAATAAATAATTAAAAATCAACACTTTACGATTTTCAATGTTTGAAAATTTGTAACATTTGTAACTCTTTAGTGGTTTTTCTTATTTTGTAAAATTGTGCATTTTGTAAACCCGTATTCAAAAAAAAATTATATTATTCTGTAAAGGCTACTTTCTCACACTTTAACTAAACTGTGAAAAGGTCGCTTTTTGGGTTTTGTTTTTCCTACTGTGAAAAGGTCGCTTTTTGGGTTTATCAGTTCGTTTATTTTTTGTTTAATTAAACTCCTTATTTGCTCTTTTACATTATTAGAATGATTATTTACAATAGTGTTGTAGGTTTTCTTTCTTTTATTTCGATTATTCTTGTTGAGGTCATTAATCCAATAACTCCACAACCCCCAATAATAAAATTCCTTAGGTTTTTGTTTGATTTTATCTTCATTAATAGTCCAATCGTATAAAAAAACCTCGTCAAAATGTTTTAAGAGTTTAATTTTTAAGTATTCTAATTTTGTTTTATCTCTTAAATCACTTAAGTAAACTATATTGTATTTTTTTAAATCTGCCATTTTTCTATAATGTATTTCATACCGCATTAACTCATAAGGTAACCCAAATTGCAGGCTTTTATCGTAGAATTTCAATATATACCTATCGTGCATTACATTTCTATAATCCACTTTTCCATTTCTTAGCTGTTGGTCTCTAAATCGCTTAGTATTGTGGTATAGTAAATTAATTAACACAAATTTTGTTTTAAACGGCAAACGAATATTAACCCCTATTTCTAAGTTTTCTAATTTGCACTCGTTTAAATTAAGATTAAAAAGGCTTCCTATTTTATCAAGTATAATACATACTTTTTCAAAAGTAAAATCGTCATAGTTTTGATTTTCTCCTTCAAAATAATTGTTATAAAAGTAATGTAAACTACCACTTAGCCAAATTCTTTTTTTACGTATAGTAAACCCTAAACCTTTATATTTTGCTATTTCTTTTTTTGAAAATAACTCCCCAGTAGTAGTACTTACATCGGTTATAAAATCAAGCAAAGGGTGTTTTTTAAGTTCTTCTATCTTTCTTTGTGGTAATAAGGCTTTAATATAATCAAAAGCCATAGCCTTAATGCTTGTTAGATAAATAAGCTTCTGCTTCTGTTTCCAGTTCTTTATTTGATTTGCTACGACCTTCTTTTAAATATTCCAATAATTCAGTACTACTAAAATACAAGCGTTTACCCCTTTTCATATAAGGCAATTCCCTTCTACTTACTTTGCTATAAATTGTTGGTACAGTAAGGTTAAGAAATTTTGCCGTTTCCTTTACACTTAGTAGTTTTTCGGTTGGTTCTTGCTTTTTTTCTTCTTGCCTTTGAGTAAGCATTTTTTTTAATTCGCTAATCTCTTTTGTTAGCATTATTACCGCTTTTGGTAATTGGTCGAATGTTAAATTTTCAGTCATTACAAAATATTTTATTTATTAATACTTTGCAATAATCCGATTGGGTTTTGCGGGTTAAAAGGTGGGTTTTACGGGTCGTTATATTTAGTATGCGTTTACCTTGTTAATACCTTATATAAGTCCGTTTCATTTGTATAATGGCTTAAACTTCTTACTAATTTTAAATAATTAGCATCAGACTTTAAAGGGTTTTCGCTTAGCTCTTTATGTAGTTCTCCTAATATCCTGCCTAATTTTGTTTTAGTACCTCTTTTTAGTTCTATTGGCTCTTTTGGTAAACTATATTCTTTGTATTCAAAAAACAAGGTAAGAATATCTACAAAAGTGTTGTAATCTGTATTAGATTTAAAAGCATATTCCCACCCCTTTTTATCCATATTTTCAAAAGCATCTTTAATGAGTGCTTTTGTTCTGTTTTCAGAATCTATACTATTGCTTTCTTCTGCTTCCGAATAAAATAAGCTAATTGTACTATCAAAAGTTGAGGTGTCTAATTTAACCTCATCACAAAGTTTGAAAAAATCTATTTGATTACTATTACAAACTAATTGTATCTCATCAAAGAGTACTTTATAAACTGTATGTGCTTTTTCCTTGTATTTTGTTATGTCTTCTTTTTCTTTAAAGAAGTAGGCTATTTGTTGTAATTGTGTTAGGTAGTATCTAATAATATTCTCTTTGCTTTCTTTACTATCTTTTTCTAAAAGGTTATAGTTTAGCTCCTTTGCAAAAGAATTAAATAACTGGTCTAAATCATCAATTAAAAGAAGCTCTTTAATAACCTCATTTTTTCCGTGTTGATAGTAGCCTATTAACCTAAAATTATTATCAAATTCTTTAAAATTCATATCCGTCAAAGTTTAGTTTTATTTTATTTATTGCTTCTAGTTTAGTCTTATCTATAATTTTAGCATAGATTTGGGTAGTTTTTAGGTCTTTATGTCCTAATAATTTTGATACTGTATATAAACTTACTCCTTTGTTTAGGTGCATAGTAGCGTAAGTGTGTCTAAAAGAGTGAAAAGTAATATCTTTTGTTATTCCTGCTTTTTCTATCCAGTCGTAAAGGTCTCGATTGTTGTATGCTGAATATTTTAAACCTTCAAAAACAAATTCTTCAAGCCCCCTTCTACTCCCTAATAATTTATATGCTTGTTCAGTTATAGGTTGAACTTCTACACCATTAGTTTTCTTTTGAGTAAAATTTAAAAAATAGCCTATATCTTTTACAACTTCTACTTCTTTCCATTTCAATTTTTTAATATCTGAAAATCTAAGTCCTGTAAGGGCTGAAAAGATAGCAACTTGTTTATAAAGTTTATTTCTACAAGGTGTTTTAATTAATGTATTTAATTCTTCTTCTGTTAAAAATTCCCTTCTTGTTTCTTCGGTTTTAATTGCTTTTACTTTACTATTAATATTGGTTTGTAGTAGTCCTTCTTCAAAGGCTTGTTTTAAAGAAGCTTTGACTTTGTTGAAATAAGAAACGGCAGAATTTCGAGATAATTTAACCTTCTTACTTTTAAGGCTTTTTGTAGTTAAAAGATATTCTTTAAAATCTTCTAATACGATTTTATTAACTTTATTAAACTTTAATTCTCCATTAGTAAAATTGTAAAGGTATTTATAGGCAGAACGCCAATTTGCAAGATTTGACCCAGTACGCTTATTCATTAACCTTTCAAAGTAAGTTACAAAGTTTTGTTCTCCTTGCTCTATTAATCTTAACTTTTCTTTTTCATCTACACTATAAATGTCTTCTTTGAAAAGTTCATTTTCTTTTTTAGCCCGTATCTGTTCAGCAATAAGTAAGGTTTCTTTTTTACTTTTCTTATCTAAGATAGTTTTAGGGTTTTCTAATACATATTTTTTTAAAAACTGCCTTCTCGTATATTTCCCCGTTTTAGGATTAAGTATAGCAGGGTAAAAGTCTAAGTAAAGACTTAATTTTCCCCCTTTAATTCTTTTAGTTCTTAATGTTACTTTCATATATTTAAGGTTTAAACTCCTATCATAAATAACTCATCAAAATGTATTTTTGATATTCTTATGTATTTTCCTAAGCGTTGTTTGGGTATATTGTTATCGTGTACTCGGTTGTAAACTTGGTCTCTACTTAATTTGTGTTTCTCCATAGCTTCTGCTATACTATACCATTCTGTAATAGTACTCACATCTTCACGTACCTTTTTAAAATATCTATCAAGATGAGGTTTAGAAACTCTTAACTTTACATTATAAAGGGTTTTAGGTATGTTATTATTTTTAATTATTGTATTTAACCGCCCATATTTTATATGGTGTATTTCTTCTATTTCTTTGACTGTGTAAAACTCGGTTACTGGTTTTGGTTCTTTCTTTTCTCGAATAGGCAAAGGCTTATTAAAATGATTGTCAATATCTGCTCTTTTTAATATGGTTCTATTTCCAAACTTAGCAATAGGTAACTCTTTACGGTCAATCATTCTATAAATAGTACGCCTACTTATCCCTAATAATCTACTGGCATCTGTAATACTTAAAAATTCTTTTGCCTTTAATTGCTCTAAAGGTTGGTTGATTATATTAATTGTTTCGTTATTAGAGGCTTTTATTTTTTCGTCTCGCTTTCTTTTTTTGTAGGCACGTTTACTACAAGTGCTTGAACAGTACCTCGTAGTAGTCCTTTTTGCAATAAATGTAATATTGCAATGCTGACAAATTCGCTGTATTTCTATTACCCTCCCCATAGTTTGTGTCATAGTGTGCCACAATGTGCCAGAGTGTGCCACGTTGTGCCAAAAAAATAGGATTGAGGTACAAAAACTCATTCCTATAATGCAAAGGTACAAAAAAGGTACAAATTTTATCAAAATAAACGTATAATATCACAAAGTAAGTAAAAGTATAAATATATAAAAACCCAGTATAACTATTGTATATACTGGGTTTGTAAGATTATTTTTACCTATTTTCTTTGTGTTAGTTACTTTCCAATACAAAAATTAGCAAAAATATTACCTAATAAATCTTCTGTTGTAACGGCACCTGTTATGAGCCCTAAGTGGTGTAAAGACTCACGTATATCAATAGCAAACAGGTCGGAACTGATTTGTAAATCAATACCATTTTGCACTTCTTTAATTGCTGTTAATGCATTGTTTAAAGCTTCAAAATGACGACTATTGGTAATAATGGTTTCATTAGTACTCAATACGCCTAAATTAGCCAAATTGGTGAGTTCCGTTTTTAAAGCTTCTACGCCTTCCTTTTCTTTGGAAGAAATTACAATTAAAAATTGAGAATTCACATGCTCTAGTTCTTCTTTTGAAAGTAAATCGGCTTTATTTAAAATAGATAAAATACGTTTATTGGGATATTTTTCTTTTAATTCTTGAATTTTAACTGCTGATTTTTGCATTTTTGAAGCATCAACTAAATGCAATACCAACTGTGCTTTTTCAATGTTTTCAAAAGTACGTTGTATCCCAATATTTTCTACTACATCATCGGTTTCTCGTATACCTGCAGTATCTATAAAACGATAGGTTACGCCACTTATAATTATCTGATCTTCAATAGCATCACGAGTGGTACCCGCAATATCACTTACAATGGCTTTTTCTTCATTTAGTAAGGCGTTTAATAACGTCGATTTTCCTACATTGGGTTCCCCAACAATGGCAACTGGAATTCCGTTTTTTAACACGTTACCCGTCGCAAAACTATCTATTAATCGTTTTAACACTTCGGATATTTTATTTACTAAAGCTATAAATTGAGTCCTATCTGCAAATTCCACATCTTCTTCTGCAAAGTCGAGTTCCAACTCTATTAAAGACGCAAAATTTAGTAATTCTTGACGCAATACTTGTATTTCATTTGCAAAACCACCACGCATTTGTTGCATTGCTATTTGGTGCGATGCTGCACTATCACTGGCAATTAAATCGGCAACAGCTTCTGCTTGTGTTAGATCCATTTTTCCATTTAAAAATGCACGTAAGGTAAACTCACCTGCATCAGCAGTACGACAGCCTTTTTGCAAGAAAAGTTGCATGATTTCTTGCTGAATATATTGTGATCCATGACATGAAATTTCTACGGTATCTTCTCCTGTATAGGAATTTGGGTTTTTAAATATCGAAACCAACACTTCATCAATATACCGCTCACCATCTAAAATATGTCCTAAATGTAGGGTATGTGTTTTCTGATTACTCAGTTTTTTATTTGGAGTAACCGATTTAAAACAGGCATCTACAATTGATATTGCTTCCTTTCCTGAAACACGCAAAACAGCAATGGCTCCTGCTCCACTGGGTGTTGCTAAAGCTATTATGGTATCGTTATAATTGGTGGTATGATTATTCATATTAACCTTTAATATTACTCTTCTTCTTTTTTAGCATTAATGTATTTCCCTTTTTTACTTCCTGGGTACATCTCATATTTTACCAATCTGCTTTCTAACTTTCCATTAAACACTTTTATTTTACGAGAAGGTCTTAACCCTACCGATTTTATTCCTTCCATATTAGAGGTAATAAACCACGCGTTGGTATTGGTATATCCTTGTTTTAAAGTATCTCCAATTTTACCGTAAAATTCTTTTACATCAATAGGCAAACGCTCTCCATATGGTGGGTTGAATAAAATGTGTAATTTTTTATCGTGCGGCTTTGTGGTTTTAAAAAAATCTTCTTGACGCACACTTATATAATCTGATAAATTGGCATTTTCAAAATTTTCTTCTGCTTTTCGTACTGCAGAAGGGGCTTTATCATAACATATTATTTGATGATGAAACTCCCGTATTCTGTTCAAGCAAGATTCTTCTATTTTATCATATAACTCCTCATCAAAATCTTTCCAACGCTCAAAACCAAACTCTTTGCGGTTTATATTGGCTGGAATACGACACGCAATCATTGCGGCTTCAATAGCCAATGTTCCTGACCCACACATAGGATCTAGTAAATCACATTGTCCATCCCAACCCGAAAGCATCACCAATCCTGCTGCTAATACTTCGTTTATAGGTGCAATATTAGTATCGGTACGATATCCTCTTTTGTGTAACGATTGCCCTGAACTGTCTAAAGATATAGTACATTTATGGTCTTGAATGTGTACATTTACCTTTAAATCTGGGTGATCTAAGTCAATATTTGGTCGTGTACCTTCCCTACTTCTAAATTTATCAACAATAGCATCTTTTGTTTTCAATGCCATAAATTGCGAATGCGTAAATTTGTTAGAAGATACCGTTGCGCTAATGGCAAGCGTGTCATCACAATTCATATACCTATCCCAATGTATTCCATATACCTTGTCATATAATTCTTGCTCATCAGCAATATTAAAAGTACGAATAGGTACTAAAATTTTTATAGCTGTACGTAAGCATAAATTGGCTTTGTACATAAATCCTTTATCGCCTTCAAAACTTACATTTCGCACGCCAATTTTGACATACATTGCACCTAAATTTTTAAGCTCTTTTGCTAATAATTCTTCAAAACCATATAAAGTTTTGGCTACCATTTTAAAATTTTGTCCCATAGCTTGCAAAAATACAGTATTTTTGCAATTCTATGTCTATGAAAACAGAACAAAACACTACAAAAAAATGGTTTAGTACTTGGTTTGATACCAAATACTACCATATTTTATATAAAAACAGGAACAATGAAGAGGCACAACTTTTCATGAAACACCTTACCAATTACTTAAATTTACCAGATAACGCTACTATTTTAGATCTTGCTTGCGGTAAAGGAAGGCATGCCAAATTTTTAAATGAAATTGGCTATACGGTAACTGGAGTTGATTTATCAGAAAATAGCATCGCATACGCCAAACAATTTGAAAATGACACTTTGCATTTTGATGTGCACGACATGCGTAAACCCTACCCTAAACAATTTGATGCCGTTTTTAATTTATTTACCAGTTTTGGCTATTTTGAAAACGAACAAGATAATTTAGATACTTTAAAAGCAATACAATTAAACTTAAATGAAACTGGTTTTGGAATTATTGATTTTATGAATGTCAATTATATTATTGGTCATTTGGTGGCTCAAGAAACCAAAACTGTTGATAATATCACCTTTCACATCAAACGTTTTGTAAAAGATGGTTTTATTAATAAAGAAATACAATTTACAGACAATGATGAACATTTTTGCTTTACTGAACGGGTACGCGCCATTACTTTAGCCGACTTTGAAGCTTATTTTGAAAAAGTAGGCATTACCTTATTAGAGGTTTTTGGCGATTACAAACTTGGAAAATATCATAAAAACACGTCCAACCGATTAATTTTATTATTTAAATGATTACTTATTTATTACCCGTTTTATCTGTATTACTCGGATTTTTATTTGTGCTAATTTTTAAACCTTCTAAAAAGAAAAATTTAAAATTATTACTAGCTTTTAGTGGTGCTTTTTTGTTAGGAATTACCATTTTTGATATGCTTCCTGAATTATTTTATCAAAATGAATACGCTAAAAATACCAGCTTATTTATTATTTTAGGAATCTTACTACAAATATGCTTGGAGTTTTTTTCAAAAGGAGCAGAACACGGTCACGTTCACCTAGACAAAGAAAAAATGCAATTTCCTTGGTTATTATTCATCAGTTTGTGCATCCACTCTTTTATTGAAGGTACACCACTACACCAACACCACAATATTTTATGGGGTATTGTCATACACAAAATTCCAATTGTAATTATTTTGAGTACTTTCTTTTTAAATTCCGCTTTAAAAAAGAGTAGTATTGCCTTATTTTTAGTGCTTTTTGCTATGATGACACCTTTAGGCTCTTTTGTTATGGAGTATTTCCCTGCATTAAGTTTACATGCTAACAAGCTTACCGCATTAGCAATTGGTATATTTTTACACATATCAACCACCATTATTTTTGAAAGTAGCGAAGGACATAAATTTAATTTAACCAAATTAGTTATTATTAGTATTGGTTTAATGGCATCCTATTTCATTTAATACACGTTTTTAACACCTAAAATATGTTTAGTAGAGAAGAATCAAGACAAATGCGTGAGTTATTTTGGACCAGTTTTGGGAAATCATTTCCGCGTAAATGGACCATGCATCATACTAAAATTAAAGGATTAGCCTTTAAATTTCATGCCGACCGTAAAATAGCAATGGTATGCCTAGATGTCGATTTAGAAGATGAATTAGACCGCTTATTACTATGGGATAAATTAGAAAGTGTGCAATCCATTTTAGAAAGTAATTTTTTGCCAGATGCCATTTATGATAATGACTATTATTTAAAAGATGGTGATAAAACCATTTGTCGTATTTATGTACCCTATACCCAAAAATTTAGCATCCACAACAAAAATACTTGGGGAGATTGCTATGCTTTTTTTGTAGAAAAAATGAGTAAATTTGAAGACTTTTTTGAAGACTATAAAGATTTTATAGAAGTAAAACCAGAAGAAAAAAACTAGAACTTATGAATATATTAGGAATCGCATCACGCATCAAACATCCAAAATTTGGTTTAGGAGTAGTTACTAATGTAACCGCTACAGAATACTGGGTTACTTTTTTAGAAAATGGCTTAGAAACTATTGCTTTAAATGATGACTTTGAAATTATAGAAAATTGCCAAGATGAAGTAGATACCATCAGCTTATATGAAGTAGAACGCAGTTTGCGTAGCATTTTAAAAAAATGGAGTGATGTTTCTGAAATTGTTCCGTTAGGCAATAAATGGAAAGGTGGAAAAATAATTTTAAACCCCAAAGACACTAATTTGTCTAGTAAAGAAATTCCGATAGACACCTTTTTCCATAAAATTGTAATGCTTAGAGATCGCATACGAGTAATGGAACAAAAAATAAATTCTAATAAAAATATAGCGGATCAAGATAAAGTAGATTTACAGCAGTATATTACCCGAATGTATGGTAGCTTAACTACTTTTAATGTACTGTTTAAAGATACTGAACAACAGTTTAAAGGTGCTTCTTCAAAATAAAAACTAATGCAACTCCACCATTACAACACTAAATTTGAATTAAAAAAACATCCCATAACTGTAGTATGTGAAAATGTAACCAATGCTCCAAATATTGGATCGTTGTTTCGTATGTGTGATGCTTTTGGAATAGAAAAATTAGTGTTTACAGGTAGTCATTTACCTATACCATCAAGAAAGATGCAAAAAACATCTCGTGCAACGGAAAAATATGTAGCGTATAGCATTGAAGAAAACATACTGTTGTATCTTAATACTATAAAAGATACTCATCAATTCATTTGTTTGGAAATCACAAATAACAGTAGTCCTATTCAAAATTACACATTCAATTTTAATAAACCCATTGCATTATTTATTGGTGATGAAAATTTTGGCATTTCAGAAAGCATTTTAAAACAGGCAAATGCTATCATTCATATCAATATGTTTGGAAAAAACTCCAGCATGAATGTAGTACAAGCAACCAATATTGCACTTTATGAAATGACAAAACAGTTTCAAAAATAAATGTAATTTTCTGAAACTGCTTTGTTTGTATTTTTTACTTTTTACTTTAAAAAAGAAATTGTAAATGGGTAACTAATAGGTTTACCTTCTCCTGCACGCATACCATTAATAATAGGATATACAAACATCAAAATAGGCACAATAATCATGATTAAAAATCCTAACCCCAAAGCTAAAATTAATGGTATTGCTATAGCACTCCATAAAAACATACTTGCTTGAAAATTAATAATTGCCTTACCGTGATAATCTAAATTGAGTACTTCTTCACGTTTTACAATCCAAATAATAAACGGAACTAAAAAACCGCCAAAACCGGTTACAAAATTAAGTAATTGACTGTAGTGCATTATGGTAATCATTGTATTGTCTTCTGTTTTCATTTTAAGTGATTTTAAGTGATTGATTTAGTAATATGACGGTTTGGTATTAAAATTGTTACACATTTTAAGATAATTTTAAAATAAACTGAATATAAAAGCGTTATTTTTGACCATACAATACATTAACTTTATGAAAAACTTATTAAAAATTACAATTATTGCTTGCTTACTGCTTCATTTTAGTACAGGTATCGCACAAAACTTAAGCTCTAAAGCCTTTAAATCTGGAGAGCAATTAACTTATCAAGCATCCTATAAAATGTCTGGTGTATTAACCACATTTGCGCAAGTAAATATGAATATTACTACCGTAAAAACAAAGAAAAGCAGCTATTTACGCTTAAAATGTACAGCAAATACCTATAAAAAATGGGATAATTTTTTTAAAATTAGAGATTTATATGAAGCATATGTAACCCCCTACACCTTAAAACCAGTACTCTACAAACGAAACTGTGTGGAAAACGGAACTATCCGTAAAGAAAAATACATATATAGAGGCAACAAAGTAAAAGCTAGCTACGTAAGAGGTCATGCTCATGAAGTAAAAACTAATTTTACCATTCCTGCTAATACAAGAGATATTGTTTCTACTATTTACTACATTAGAAATTTACCCTTAGACGGCGCAAAAAAAGGGGTATCCAAAAACTTTAATATTGTTTTTGCCCGTGAAACAAAACCCGTAACCCTTACTTTTTTAGGTACTGAAACCATTAACACTATTTTTGGAGCAAAAAAATGCTATAAAATTGCAGTTTCTGCAAAAACTAAAAAACTAAAAAAAGGAGGAAACATATTATATTTAACCGCCGACAATAATAAAATACCCGTATTAATTAAATTTAGCATTCCTGTAGGAAGCGGACAATTAAAACTAACCAAAGCCACCAACTTAAAATATTAAAACATGAAAACATTAGCACTCATTATTGCAATTATAGGTTGTGTCATTACCATTGCCTTTACAATATTCCCTATCGGAAACCTAACCGTTTTTCCTGCTTTTATTACAATTATTTGCGGATTCATTTTACTAAAATTATCCGAACAAGATGGAACTTCAACCAAACTGCCAAAAATATTAATTGGTATTGCTTTTATTGGAGCCTTAATTTCCATGAGCCGATCCGTTTTAACAACAGACGCTATTGAAAAAGATGTCCAATTTGAGCAACGTGAAGAAAACTCAGAACAAGAAGCTGTAAAAGATTTAGAGGACTTAGAAGACCTTGAAGATTTAGACGGTTTATAATCATAATCGTATTTTTAACAACATCAAAAAAAAATAATTAAAAAAGAGGCTCTGTATACGAGTGTAAAATATGAAAAAAATAATCGTTAGCGCAATAGTATTATTACTAGTATCATGCAATTGCACCAAAAAACAAACACAAGAAATTGCCCAAAACCAAAATACTAAAACTGCTAAAATTTCTTTTGCTAAAAAATATGCAAATACCATTACAGCAAAAGAAATGAAAACCAATTTATATGTTATTGCTTCGGATAAATTTGAAGGCAGAAATACAGGTGAAAAAGGACAAAAAAAAGTAGCTGCTTTTTTAGCAAAAAAATACCAAAAAATGAATATCCCATCTGCTTTTGGAACGGAAAATTATTATCAAAACATTCCGGTTGCTTTTTTTAGAGGAAAAAGTAAGCACGATTCTGAAAACGTACTTGCTTATATAAAAGGGATTGAAAAACCAGAAGAAGTTTTAGTTATTTCCGCACATATGGATCATTTAGGTGTTAAGAATGGAGTGGTATATAATGGTGCTGATGATAACGGAACCGGTACGGTTGCCTTATTGGAAATTGCTGAAGCTTTTAAACAAGCTAAAAAAGCAGGAAAAGGGCCAAAACGTTCCATCTTGTTTTTACACGTAACAGGTGAAGAAAAAGGACTGTTTGGTTCTCGTTATTATTCTGAACATCCTGTTTTTGAACTTAAAAATACGGTTGCGAATATTAATGTAGATATGATTGGACGCTCTGATACCATCCATAAAGCTGATAAAAACTACGTATATGTTATTGGAGCCGACAGATTGAGTACTGGTTTAGACAAAGCGGTTACCAATGCTAATAAAAACTTAAAAGATTTTACGTTAGATTATAAATACAATGACCGTAATGACCCTGAACGCATTTATTACCGTTCTGATCATTATAACTTTGCTAAAAATGGCGTTCCTGCCGTTTTCTTTTTTAGTGGTATTCATAAAGATTATCATAAAAGTACCGATACTGCTGATAAAATTGATTACGATTTACTAACCACACGTACCCAACTTATTTTTTATACCGCTTGGGATTTAGCCAACAACCCTGAACGCATAAAAGTTGATAGAGATGGTAAATAATTTATTGTTTTAAACTCTTTACCACAGAAAAAAGCAGCTGTTTTAAAAATTCAGCTGCTTTTTGTATTATAATACCAGAATTCATAATTTATATTAAATATATTCTTAACTTTAAAAGAATTTTTTAGCCAAAACTTTTACATCTTATCTATGAAAAAAATTATCTATATCCTTTTTAGCTTATTTATGATTACTTCATTTGCTCAGGAAAAAAAACTTTGGGCAAAATCATATTTACATCAAAAAGCACCTAAATTAGTAGTAGAGCAATGGCTATCAGATGTTCCAAATACAGATGGTAAATTTATTTTGATTGATTTTTGGGCTACTTGGTGCGGACCGTGTAAACGGCTAATTCCTGAACTAAATGCTTTTCAAAAAGATTTTCAAAAAGATTTAATTATTATCGGTTTGAGTGATGAGCCTAAAGCAAAAGTAATCAAACAAGTGTTGCCTAAAATTGAATATTATAATGCTATTGATACCAAAAAAAGGTTAAAACAATTGCTTGAAGTAAGAGGAATCCCTCATTGCATTATAATTAACCCTGAGGGTATTGTGGTTTGGGAAGGCTTTCCTGAATTAAAGGGTTTTGAACTAACTAAAGACGTTATTAAAAAATTAATTGCTAAAAAATAATTTTTAATGGTAGCTATTAAAAATATCTGAAGCTTTATTAAAAGACGCTTCAAAACTCATAGGTTTTACACCCGTTTCTGCTTTTACTGTTGTAAAATACGATAACATCTTTTCTGTAGGCATATTACCTGTAAGTTCGTCTTTTGCCATTGGACACCCTCCAAATCCTTGAATAGCACCATCAAAACGGCGACAACCCGCCTGATAAGCAGCGGCTATTTTTTCATGCCACTTACTAGGTGTGGTATGCAAATGAGCCCCAAATTCAATATGTGGATATTTCGGAATCAAATTAGAAAAGATATAGCTGATAATTTCTGGTGTCGAGCTTCCTATAGTATCGGATAATGATAAAATTTTAACACCCATTTCTGATAATTTTTCCGTCCACTCCCCTACAATTTCTACACTCCAAGGATCTCCGTATGGATTACCAAACCCCATTGATAAGTATGCTACAACCTCTTTATCCGTCTTTTCTGCGATACTTAAAATTTCTTGTAGGGTTTCTAAAGATTGTGCTATCGTTTTATGTGTATTACGCATCTGAAAATTTTCAGATATTGAAAATGGATATCCTAAATATTGAATTTCTGGATGTTCAGCTGCTGCTTTTGCTCCTCGTACATTAGCTACAATTGCCAATAACTTAGTATCGGTTTTTGATAAATCTAACTGTGCCAATACCGATGCGGTATCCACCATTTGCGGAATGGCTTTTGGTGATACAAAACTCCCAAAATCTAACGTATCAAAACCACAATTTAATAAGGATTGTAAATATTTTACTTTTTTATCGGTAGGAATAAACATTTTAATCCCCTGCATTGCATCACGTGGGCATTCAATTATTTTTATCTGTTTATTCATGAGTTTGTTTTAGTGAGCATAAAAGTACTATATTTTTTCTGAAGATAAAAGCTGTTTTTATATTATACCTATTAAAAGAGCAACACATAAATTCCAATTCCTATAAAAACGATAACTTGCATCCATTTCAATACCTGTCCTACATTTTTGTTTTTTTTAATCATTTCCGACAGCTTTCCTGCCAACAATGCTATTGTTCCAAAAATAAGTAATGCTTGTAGCATAAATATTCCTCCTAAAATGTAAAATTGAATAACCATGGGGGTGGTTTCTGAAAATATAAAACCTGGGAAAAACGCTAAAAAGAAAATGGTTACTTTTGGGTTCAGTACATTCATTAAAAAACCTTGTTTATACAAACTCCAAGTACTTTTTTTAGGAATTCTAGCGGAAGATAAATCAATATTTCCTTCTGACTGAAATACTCTAAAAGCTAAGTAAAACAAGTAACCCGTTCCTAATAATTTAATCCCTAAAAATAAATATTCAGATTCTTTTATTGCAGCAGACACTCCAAAAGCCACCAAGCTTGTATGTATTAAAATACCAGAAACCAGTCCTAAAACTGTAGCCAAACCGTATTTTTTACCGTTCACCAAACTTTGCATCAATACATAAATATTGTCTGGACCGGGTGAAATGGTTAATACCATTGACGCCAGTAAAAAAGAAATGAGTATTTCGAAATTCAAATGATTATATTTGTTTTAAAATCGCTTTATTAATACGTTTTACCAAAGTAGGACCTTCATAAATAAACCCTGTAAAAATTTGAATCAAAGTAGCTCCTGCCGCAATTTTATTCAAAGCATCTTGTTCACTGTGTATGCCTCCAACCCCAATAATTGGAAATGCTTTTTTTGATTTATCTGACAAGTATTGAATAACAGCTGTACTCTTTTCGGCAACGGGCTTACCACTTACTCCTCCCATTCCTATTGCTTTCAATTGTGATTCGGAAGTTTTTAAATTACTTCTATCTACAGATGTGTTACTTGCAATTACTCCGTCAATTTTAGTCTCTGCTACTACTTCAATAATTTCATCCAATTGCTGATGATTCATATCGGGACCTATTTTTAAAACAATAGGTTTTTGTTGCGTTTTTGTTGCGTTTATCTTTTGCATTTCGGTAATCAATTCTACCAAATAACTTTTATCTGTTAATTTAGCATGACTTCCTACATTTGGACAACTTACATTAAGCACAAAATAATCAACATACGGATGCAAAGCATCAAAACAAATACGATAATCTTCAGTGTAATTTTCTGGTAATGTATCAGTATTTTTACCAATATTACCGCCTACAATTAAAGTATTGTTTTTCTTTTTCAAGTTTTTAATTGCCGCATCAACTCCTTGATTATTAAAGCCCATACGGTTAATTACCCCACCATCTTCCGTCAAGCGAAATAACCTTTTTTTAGGATTTCCTTCCTGTGCTTTTGGCGTAATGGTTCCTATTTCAATAAAACCGAAACCAAAATTTGACAGCTCATTATACAATTTCGCTTCTTTATCAAAACCCGCCGCTAAACCTACTGGGTTTGGAAATTTTAACCCAAATACTTCCCGTTCCAACCGACTATCTTTTACCTGATATAAACTTTTTAATACTGTAGGCATCAACGGACACTTACACATTATTTTAATCACCTTAAAAGTAAAATGATGTATTTTCTCTGGATCAAAAGCAAATAAAATAGGGCGAATTAACAGTTTATACATATCAAAAAATATTTGCACAAAAGTAAGCATCATCATCCGAAGAAAAAAAGAAACTTCTTTTTAAGTTTATTCTATATAATTAATTATTTTTGTATAAAAAACAACAATCATGCAACAAATTATAGACCGTTTTATCAGTTACGTAATAATTGACACGGAATCCGACCCAAATTCCAACACCACTCCTAGTAGTAAAAAACAGTGGGATTTAGCCAACAAATTAGTGGGTGAATTAAAAGAAATGGGCATGACCGATGTTACCATTGATAAACATGCGTATGTAATGGCAACACTACCTAGTAATGTTGATAAAGACGTGCCAACCATAGGTTTTATAAGCCATTTTGATACTACGCCTGATTATACAGGCAAAAATGTTAAACCACAAATTATCAAAAATTATGATGGTAAAGATATTGTTTTAAATGCTGAAGAAAACATCACCCTTTCACCAGATTATTTTGAAGATTTATTACTATATAAAGGGCAAACCTTAATTACTACAGATGGTACTACTCTTTTAGGAGCCGATGATAAAGCAGGAATTACTGAAATTATGGAGGCGATGTTGCATTTAATCAACAACCCACAAATTAAACACGGTAACATTAGAATTTGCTTTACTCCTGATGAAGAAATTGGAAGAGGCGCACATTTATTTGATGTCAAAAAATTTGGTGCCGATTGGGCATATACTATGGATGGTAGCCAAGTAGGTGAATTGGAATATGAAAATTTTAATGCTGCAGGTGCCAAAATAAAAGTAAACGGAAAAATAGTACACCCCGGTTATGCTAAAGGAAAAATGATTAATTCCATGCTTATTGCAAACGAATTTATTGCTGCTTTACCTGAAAATGATGTGCCAGAACGCACTGAAGGTTATGAAGGTTTTTATCACCTATATCAAATTAAAGGTGAAGTTGAAGAAACTAATTTTGAGCTTATTATACGTGATCATGATTTACAAATATTTCAAGACCGCAAGAAGTTTTTAGTAGATTTAACAGCAAAACTAAATGCAAAATATGGTGATGGAACAATTGAAACCGTTATTGAAGATCAATATTTCAACATGAAAGAAAAGGTTGAACCCGTAATGCACATAGTAGATGTTGCTGAACAGGCTATGAAAAATCTAGATATCAAACCTTTAATTAAAGCCATTAGAGGTGGTACGGATGGTTCACAATTATCATATATGGGCTTACCTTGTCCTAATATTTTTGCTGGCGGACACAACTTTCACGGTCGTTATGAGTATGTACCTGTAGAAAGTATGCTAAAAGCTGTTGATGTAATTGTAGAAATTGCAAAATTAACTGCCGAAAAATAATAGCTTAAACAAATAAAATAAACGAGACCTCACTAAATTTTAAAACTTGTGAGGTCTTTTTTTTGTTTGCTGTGAACTACTTGTGCGATTCCTCCGCTACGGTCGGAATGACTATTCGTGTATTGGTGAGTAGTGAATAGTAAAAGTAAGTGTATGACTCCTTAACTAACCTCAAACCTTTCAATCTTTGAATTTTTCAATCTTTCAATAATTGCATTTGTAAGCACAAAAAAAGCTCGTGATTTCTCACGAGCTTTTTAATATTTAAGCCATTAAAAATATTTTTAATTAGCTATAGCTTTGCTATTTTTATTGTTTCACGATACGGAAAGTACCTTGAACATTGTTTACTGTTGCTTTCACAAAATAAACTCCTGTAGCTAAGCTACTCATGTCTAATTGATAAGACTGCATGTTTGGTTGCGCAGTTTTAACTACTTGACCTAACATGTTTACAATTTGTAAACGCTCAATGTTACTTTGTGCTGACACATTTAACATATTGTTTACAGGGTTTGGATAAAAGCTAAACCCTTCCAATTGCTGTAACTCTTGAACAGTTAAAACAGCAAACGTATCTACTCTAAAGTTATCTACATAAAAATAATAATCTTCAGCATCATCTACTGTTCCTTCATTTGCCCAAAAAGCAAATTTAGTAGTTGCTGATGTATATGCTGATAAATCATACGTCTTTTTATCCCCCGCTAGTGATGGTGCATTACCAGCATTAAAGGTTTCTAAGTTTACCCATGTAGCTCCATTATCACTTGAAATTAAAACTTGTACCTCATCATCAGTTCCCATTGCAGATGCATTTGTTCCTGTAAAAGTTGAAATAGCCACTTCAACTTGCATAGCCATACCACCTGCTGATAAATCAAACGTAGGTGTTACCAACCAATCTTGATCTCCTGTATTCCATAAATTAAAACGTGCTGCAAGACCATTAGCATGTGCTGCATCATTTACAAAATCACCGGAACCCCAATTTCCATCAGTACCGTTTGGTCCTGTTGCGATATCAGTATCATTGCCCTCTGCCCAACAATTTCCTGGTGAAGGGTATGTAGCGAAATCTTCTAAAGATGGAGTTGTCATTACCCCACATGTTGTTGTAAAAGTAAACGGTCCTGCCCATGTACTTGTGCTTCCGCCACCACAATCAGCACGTACATAAAAATCATATGCTGTATTTGCTGTTAATCCTGTTTTAGTAAATGGGTTGGCTACACCTCCATTTGTAGGTGTTCCTGTTGCTGCTGCTCCAGAAGCGACTACTTCTACATCAAATAATGTATCAGTACTTGTCCATCCCAAATCTGCTTGAGTACTAGTAATTGCAGTTCCTGTTAGCGCTGTTGGCGTTTCACAAAAATTACCACAAGTAGCTATATTAACCAAATCAATAGCTAAATCTCCATTAAAATCATTTATACCTGTATGTTTAAACTCTAAATAAATAGTTTGCCCTATATAAGCATCTAAATTTACCCCTACAGGCGTCCAAGCATCTGCATTTGATGTTTGTATTTGTCCAGACCAACTGAATACATTTGTAAATGGTCCTGCTGCTGCTGTACCTACACCTACTTCAAAATTACCAATACCTGACCCATAAGCATGTAAAAAGAAAGATAACTCAGCTCCATCTGTTGCTGGTGTTAAATCAATTGCAGGTGACACGGCACTTGCTACAGCTACCGTTGACCCTGAAGCTTCATAATACATATAATTACCTCCACTATGTGGTGCACTTGGTCCCGTACTTGCAGAAGAAGTAGTTCCTGTTTTAGGAAACACCCATGAGCCATTAGTTTCAGTTGCTGCAATATTTCCTGTCCATCCACCTTGAGCATCAAATTCCTCCGTAAAAGCATTTGCATTATCACTTCCTGGGCAAGTTACTCCTACAGGTCCTGCTATTGCTGTTGAAAAGGTAAACGGTCCTGCCCATGTACTTGTGCTTCCTCCACCACAATCGGTACGTACATAATAATCATACGCTGTAGCTGCTGTTAATCCCATTTTTGTAAATGGATTGGCTACACCTACATCTGTAGCTGTACCTGTTGCTGCTGCTCCAGAAGCGACTACTTCTACATCAAATAATGTATCGGCACTTGTCCATCCTAAAGTTGCTTGAGTAGCAGTAATTGCAGTTGCTGTTAATGTGTTTGGAACAACACATGATGGTGGTGCTGTACCTCCTGAAATGTTAATGGTAAAGTCCATTACAGAACCCCAACTATAAGTACCACAAGGATCTAAAGGGTTTGACCCTGATTCTCTTTGCATTACACGCATACGTGTTGCTCCATTTATTGCGGTTACTGGTGGTGTAAACGTAAATGGCACTGCAACATCCCAAGGTGCTGTACCTGGTGTGCCTGCAGATTGCCCAATAGACTCCCCTGCCTCAAAAGTAAAATTTTGATTGTAATCAATCCAAACTTCTCCTGCTCCGCCATAATTACCCCCACATGTACCAAAGGTAACGTTTAATGTATAGCTTGTTCCTGCTACTAAATCAGCAGATTGTGCTGTTAAATCTTCCAGTCCTAATACACCTGGACACCCAGTATGTGAAATATTGGTTGTTGCTCCGATTAAATCAACTTGCTGTACATTACTATCTACTGTACTTGTTGGTCCTCCTGTACAATATTGTGCAAAGGTAAATGTTGAAACTAGCATCATTGCTAGTAATAAAGTAATCTTTTTCATAAAAAATGTTTTTAAATTGTTAAAAATATTTGTTTTTTAAGTTTGTAAATTTGTGAGTGCACCAAAGCTAGTTAAATTAATTTAATGAATATTGCTTAATACTTGTTAAGTTTTAAAGTTTTAGACAAAGTGTATGATTTTTTCGATAAAGTGCATGTGAAAAAGAAAAGTGTGAAGTTATATCTCATCTTCCGTCTTCCCTAAGGGAAGAAACTAATGCTACAAATTAAAAAAAACACTCACACCAAACTAATACCTCAAAATGGATAGTCATTTCGAACTTTTTTGTGAGAAATTGCATAGCAATAATGAGGGAGAAGTCAAAAGAGAAAAGCCAATAGTAATTCTTAAAAAATGTAAAGCTAAAAATTCTTAAACCTCTCTCAAACCCAACAACTAACTAACAACAATTACGATACAGCAAACTGCACTTCATATAGTTTACGGTAATATCCGTTTTTAATTTTCAGCAACTCTTGGTGGGTTCCTCGTTCTACAATTAACCCTTTATCCATAACCAATATTTTATGAGCAGATTGTATGGTTGCCAAACGGTGCGCTATAACAATAGCCGTACGGTTTTGAGTGATTTTTTGAGTAGCTTGTTGTATCAGTTGCTCGGAATAGGAATCTATTGACGAGGTGGCTTCGTCTAATATTAAAATGTTAGGATTACTTACATACGCTCGTAAAAAAGCCAATAACTGTCGTTGACCTGATGACAACATCACGCCTCTTTCCTTTACATTATAATGATATCCATTGGGTAGTTTTTCAATAAACTCATGTACTCCTATTTCTTTTGCTGCTTTTGTAACGGTTGCTAATGTTATGGTTTCATCATGCAACGTAATGTTGTTATAAATGGTATCAGCAAATAAGAAAACATCTTGCAATACTACTGCTATTTTACTGCGTAAATTATCTAGTGTATAATCGCTTATGACAATATCATCTACTGTAATTTTACCTTTATCAATTTCATAAAAACGATTTAGTAAGTTTATAATGGTCGATTTTCCTGCTCCTGTTGCTCCTACAATAGCAATGGTTTCTCCTTGTTTTACTTCAAAGGAAATGCCTCTTAATACCGCTTCATCTTTGATGTAAGAAAAATGCACGTTTTTAAAGGCTACATTTCCGTTTATACTTTGTTTTACTACCGTGCCATCATCAACAATAAAAGCATTGGTATCCAAAACCGAAAATACTCTATTGGCAGCTACCATACCCATTTGTAAGGTATTGAATTTATCGGCTAGCTGACGTAAGGGTCTAAATAGCATACCTGTCATTTGTACAAACATTGCTATTATTCCTAAATTGGTGGCGTCATTATGCAATGCAGATGCCATGGCGGAATTCCAGATGATAATGGCTATGGTTACTGATGATGCTAATTCTACAATTGGAAAAAAGATGGAGTTATACCACACAGTTTTTATCCACGCTTTTTTATGTTTTTCATTGATGTTTACAAAGCTATTGTACTCGGTTTTTTCTTGCACAAAAAGTTGTACAATTTTCATACCCGTTATGCGCTCTTGTACAAAAGTATTTAATGCCGATACTTGTTTACGCACTTCTTTAAAAGCACCTTTCATGGCGCGTTGAAATATCCGGGTTGCTACTAATATAAAAGGAAGTATTAAAAACACGTAGATGCTCAGTTTTACATTGGTGTACAGCATTACACCCATTACGGCTATCATTTTTAGCAAATCGCCAATAATTAAAAAGAACCCTTGACTGAATACATCGGCAATTTTTTCAATATCACTTACCGCATTGGTAACCAATTTACCTACTGCATTGGTGTCAAAATATTGCATTTTAAAGCGTATTATTTTTTTAAATAATAACACGCGAATATCTTTAACAATAGATTGCCCCAACCAATTGGCAAAATAAATGAATACAAACTGAAAGACAACTTCTAAAACCAACACCAACACCATTAAACTGATGTAAAATACCAAACCTTCACTATCTTTATTTAAAATAGGGTTGTTTATAGTTTCTTTTAATAATACGGGACGCAATGCCGAAAAAACAGCCAATAAAATAGCAGAAATGGATACACCATAAAAAGTGCTTCGGTAAGGTTTTGAAAAACCTAACAAGCGCTTAAACAACTTTAAATCAAAAGCATTACCCGTTTTATCTTTCATTATTTGTGGTGTTTGGATATTGAACTTGAGTTAAATACAACGCATGAGCGGGTACGGAAGTACCTGCTTTACCTCTATCTTTACTTTTTATAATGGTGTGCATTTGTGATACCGATATTTTACCCAAACCAATTGCCAGTAAAGTACCTACAATGGCACGCACCATGTTGCGCAAAAACCGATCGGCACTAATATGAAAAACCAATACATCATCTTCTTGTTTCCAAACGGCTTCCGTTATGGTACAATTATAAGTAAACACTTCTGTTTTTACTTTTGAAAAACATTGAAAATTAGTATACGTAAGCAATATAGCTGCTGCTTCATTCATTTTTGCAACATCTAATTTTTGTTTTACAAGATGTGTAAATTCGTTTAAAAAAACATCTTTATGCTGTATCACTTTATATTGATACGCTCGTTTTACGGCATCAAAACGGGTATGTGCGTCTTTATGTACTTTAAAAATATGATGTATAGCAATGTCTTTTGGTAGGATTCCGTTTAATTTATATGCTAACTGATTCTCATCTGTCACCATATCACTATCAAAATGTGCAAAAAACTGCGTAGCATGCACTCCTGCATCTGTCCTTCCCGCCCCTACTACTGCTATTTTTTGTTGTAAAATAGTACTCAAACTTTTTTCTAGAACTTCTTGTACAGTAATGGCATTGGGTTGAATTTGCCAACCGTGGTAATTTTTACCGTTATATGAAAGTTCTATAAAATATCTCAAGTTAAATTGTATTTTTGCTGATAGTGAGTACAAATATAAATCATTATTTTTCATTATTGCAGATGACCAAAATATTATTATTATCCGATACCCATAGTTTTATAGATGCACAAATATTAAAGTTTGTAAAACAAGCTGATGAAGTGTGGCATGCTGGTGATATTGGTGATTTAAATGTAACCGATCAAATTCAAAAATTAAAACCCTTACGATGCGTTTTTGGTAATATTGATGATGCTACGGCACGTTTAGAATTCCCGTTACACAATCGGTTTTTATGTGAACAAGTAGATGTTTGGATTACGCATATTGGTGGCTACCCCAACCGATACAATCCTGCAATACGAGAAACGCTACAAGCCAATCCTCCTAAAATATTCATATCAGGACACAGCCATATTTTAAAAGTGCAGTTTGATAAAAAATTGAATTTACTACACCTTAATCCTGGTGCTGCAGGAAAATACGGTATACACAAAGTACGTACCATGTTGCGTTTTGAAATTGACGGTTCGGAGATTAAAAATATGGAAGTTATAGAACTGGAACAGCGAAAATAAATAAAGTAGCTCCTTCATTTAAAGACAGGTTCATCATATAAAACACGGGTTTCATAAAGTCAACTGCTGCATTTGTCTAATTTCATTTAAACACTACCGTGTTTTTTTACTATCTTTGATACAAACTATAAACTTTTTAGCATTATGAAAAAGAGCAT